>JANJVX010000021.1 GCA_024709845.1 Burkholderiaceae bacterium
GGTGTAAACCCTTGATTTGCTTAGGGCGCAAAGCTGGCCCGGACTGTGCAAAGGTTCATTTGCAATTCATCTTTACGAGAGGAGCTCCATGCACACCGTCCCCGCGATTTCCCACCGGCCCCGCAGAGGCTGGTTCGCCCCCGTCCCCCGGACCCGAGCGCGCCGCGCCCAAGGCCAGGAGGTGTGCCATGGGTAACTACCGCAAGCTCTGGTTCGCGCTGATCGGCGTGATGATCGTCTGCTTCAGCCTGCTCGGCTACTACGGCGTCGAGGTGTACCGCACCGCACCGCCCATTCCGCAGACCGTGCAGACCGAGGACGGCCGCGTGCTCTACACCGAGGAAAGCATCCTCGACGGCCAGACTGCCTGGCAATCGGTGGGTGGCATGCAGCTGGGCTCCATCTGGGGCCATGGCGCCTACCAGGCGCCCGACTGGACGGCCGACTGGCTGCACCGCGAACTGCTCGCCTGGCTGGACCTGGCTGCGCAGGAGGGGTATGGCAAGCCGTTCGACCAGCTGGACGCCGACGCCCAGGCCGTGCTGCGTGCGCGCCTGAAGAAGGAATACCGCACCAATACCTTCGATGCTGACACAGGCACGATGACGGTATCGAAGCTGCGCGAGCAGGCCATTGCGCGCAATGCCGCGTACTACAGCCAGCTTTTCAGCGATGCGCCAGACTTCCAGAAGACGCGCGAGAGCTACGCCATGAAGGAAAACACCCTGCCCAGCGCCGAGCGGCGCGCGCAGATGGCCGGCTTCTTCTTCTGGACCGCCTGGGCCGCCGCCACCGAGCGCCCGGCCGATGTGGGCGGCGGCACCGGTGCCACCTACACCAACAACTGGCCGCACGAGCCGCTGATCGGCAATCAGCCCACGGCCGAGAACATGATCTGGTCGGTGGTCAGCGTGGTGTTGTTGATTGCGGGTGTGGGCTTCCTGGTGTGGGCCTGGGCCTTCCTGTCCAAACATGACGAGCAAGACCCGGTGCCCCCGCAGCACGACCCGCTCTCGCGCGTGGCGCTCACGCCCTCGCAGCGCGCGCTGGGCAAATACCTGTTCCTCATCGTGGCGCTGTTCTCCTTCCAGGTCATGCTGGGGGGCTTTACCGCGCACTACACGGTGGAAGGGCAGAAGTTCTACGGCATCGACGTGTCGCAGTGGTTCCCCTACGCGCTGGTGCGCACCTGGCACATCCAGAGCGCGCTGTTCTGGATCGCCACCGGCTTCCTGGCTGCGGGCCTGTTCCTCGCGCCGCTCATCAACGGCGGCAAAGACCCGAAGTTCCAGAAGCTCGGCGTCGATGTGCTGTTCTGGGCGCTCTTCGTTGTCGTCGTGGGCTCGTTCACCGGCAACTACCTGGCCATTGCGCAAGTCATGCCGCCCGAGTGGAACTTCTGGCTCGGCCACCAGGGCTATGAATACGTGGACCTGGGCCGCCTGTGGCAGATCGGCAAGTTTGCCGGCATCGCCTTCTGGCTGGTGCTGATGCTGCGCGGCGTGGTGCCCGCCCTGCGCACGCCCGGTGGCGACAAGAACCTGCTGGCGCTGCTCACCGCCTCGGTGGTGGCCATCGGCCTGTTCTATGGCGCGGGCTTCTTCTACGGCGAGCGCACGCACCTGTCGGTGATGGAGTACTGGCGCTGGTGGGTGGTCCACCTGTGGGTCGAGGGCTTCTTTGAAGTGTTCGCCACCACGGCGCTGGCCTTCATCTTCTCCACACTCGGCCTGGTGTCGCCGCGCATGGCTACTGCGGCCAGCCTGGCCTCGGCCTCGCTGTTCATGCTGGGCGGCATTCCGGGCACCTTCCACCACCTGTACTTCTCGGGCACCACCACGCCTGTGATGGCCGTGGGCGCCACCTTCAGCGCGCTCGAAGTGGTGCCGCTGGTGGTGCTGGGCCACGAGGCCTGGGAGCACTGGCGCCTGCAGCACAAGGCACCGTGGATGGCCAACCTGAAATGGCCGCTGACCTTCTTCGTTGCCGTGGCCTTCTGGAACATGCTGGGTGCGGGCGTCTTTGGCTTCCTCATCAACCCGCCGATTGCGCTGTACTACCTCCAGGGCCTGAACACCACGCCGATGCACGCGCACGCCGCGCTGTTCGGGGTGTATGGCTTCCTGGCACTGGGCTTCACCCTGCTGGTGCTGCGCTATGTGCGGCCCGATCTGGTGTTCAACGAGCGCCTCATGAAAACCGGCTTCTGGTGGCTCAACGCGGGCCTGGTGCTGATGATCGCCACCAGTTTGCTGCCCATCGCCCTGTACCAGTTCCACGCCAGCGTGAGCGAAGGCCTGTGGTACGCACGCAGCGAAGCCTTCATGCAGCAACCCTTCATCCAGAACTTGCGCTGGGTGCGCACCATCGGTGACGTGGTCTTCATTGTCGGCGCGCTCGCGGTGGCCTGGCAGGTGGTGATCGGCGTGTTTGGCACGCGGGCCCCGGCCGCGCCCGCTGGCGCCACGCTGGCCGCCGCACGCCGCTAACCCCATGGCACGGGGGCGGATCGCCCCCGTGCCGACTTTCAAAGGAGAACAGACATGAACATCGAAAAATTCAAGCACCAGCATGTGGACATCCTGGGCAGCATCGACACCCTGCGCACCCTGGCCCACGCCGGAGCGGCGCAACACGCCACCGAGATTGCGCGGCTCATCGTGGCCAGGAGCTCCACCATCAAGCTGCACCTGGCTGTGGAAGACCGCGCGCTCTACCCCGCGCTGCAGCGCGGCACCGACGTGGAACTGGCCCGCATGGGCCAGCGCTACCAGCAGGAGATGGGCTCCATCGCCCGCGCCTACGACGCGTTCTCGCGCCGCTGGAACCGGCCCGAGAGCGTGCGCCGCGACGAAGGCGGCTTCCGCGACGACGCCAACCGTGTGCTGCGCATGGTGCACGAACGCATGCAGCGCGAGAACCGCGAGTTCTACCCGCGCATCGAGGCGCTCTAGGAACTTCTGGCGTGGGCTGGTTCCGCCGGCGAAGGCGCGGGCGGGGCCACCGCCACGCGGTTGCGGCCTGCGTGCTTGGCCGCGTAGAGGGCCTCGTCGGCCTGCTTGAGCCAGTGCGCGACGGTCTGCGCACCGCCCGAGAGATGCGCCACGCCAGCGCTGGCGCCCACGCTCACCTGGGTGTCGATGCCGGCCAGCCGGATGGGGCGGGCCAGCGCGTCGATGATGCGCTGGGCAATCGCGGCGGCGTCATCCAGGGTGGCGCAGTCGTGGAGCACCACACAGAACTCGTCGCCGCCCAGGCGCGCCGGCAGGTCGGCGCTGCGGTTGACCTGCCGCAGCCGGGCCCCCACCACGCGCAGCACCTCGTCGCCCGCGTCGTGGCCATGGGTGTCGTTGACGGGTTTGAAGCCGTCGAGGTCGAGCACGATCAAGGCGCCGGGCGTGCCCTGCTGTTGCCAGGCAAGCAGGGCCGCATCCAGCGCGATCTGCAGGCTGGGGCGGTTGGGCAGGTCGGTCAATGCATCCGTGAAGGCCAGGCGCTGCATGGTCTCCTCGGCCTTGCGGCGCAGGGTGATGTCCTCGACAGTGAGGATGGCCATGACCGGTGTCACGTCTTCGTGCAGGATGATCGACAGCTCGCAGAGGATGGGCGTACCGTCGTTCTTGCGCAGCATGACCTCGGTCTTGTTGATGAGCTTTTCCGAGGCCACCCGAATCCGGGCCATCAGGGTGGTCCAGGTGTCGGGGTCTGCCCAGATCGGTGATGTGCCGATGCTCTCGTGGCGCGCTTCCAGCGGGCCGATGCTGCGCTCCCAGGCCTCGTTTACGCTGACGATGGTGCCTGTATCGATGCGCACCACGGCCGCCGCCACCGGCATGACGCGCAGCAGGTCGAGCAGGCGGTTCTTCATCAGCTGCACTGCCGCCACCAGCGGCATGTCCGGGCCGCCAGAGCGCTCGGAGGGGGCAACCTCTTCCACCAGGTTGCCCTGCACGATGCGCTGCGCCAGCGCGATGACGTGCATGGATTCGTAGCCTTCGCGCCGCAGCCATACCGAGAGGTAGGCCATCATGGCGATGAAGGGCAGGAAATAGGCCACATGCACCACAAAGCGGAACCAGAACCGGTCGTCGTAGAACACGTAGACCGGCAGGCCCAGGGTCTGCGCATAGCCCAGCACCAGGTGGTGCAGGTAGATGAACACCGTGGCCGCAATGATGGTGCGCCAGTCGCGGTAGTACAGCAGCACCCCGATGAGACCGAAGGCGGCAAAGTGTCCTTCGATCTCGCCGCCCGACTGGTGAATGATCAGCCCGGTGAAGGCCATGAACGCACAGCCCATGAACACACGGGTGAGCAACTGGCCCGGCCGGGTGCGGGCCAGCACCCAGGCCAGCGCCACCGTGGGCAGGCCGACCGCTGCCACGGACCCGTAGGTGGAGCGCACAGGCGCCAGCGCCATGCACACCAGCAGCAGAAACAGGTTCATGCCGACCATGATCCGGTCGGCGCGAACACGGTAGGGGTGCAGCAGCCCGTCGTGGACGGCCTCGGCGGCGAGCAGGCGGCGGATCACGGTGCAGCCCGGCAGATCAGTCCGTCCAGCGCATCCCAATAGGCGAAATACCCCAGCGCCAGCAAACACCAGACAGCCCACAGCGCGAACCAGGCCACGGGCTGGCGCACCCAGTGCAACAGGCCACCGTGCATGCCGGGGGCGTGAGAGGTTGCCGCTGCGAGGGTGGAGTGCATGGGGTCACAAATAGTCACAAACAAAAACAATACCGTAAATCCTGCGCAGACGCAGCATTTTTGCTGCCACGCCGCTCTGCTTGGGCCTTCGTGCGCCTGCGTGGGCAGAGCTTCGCGCGCGTCGGGGTGGCCGGTTTCTTGTTCTCCATCAAACTACCTATAGTGTTTTAAATTAATACTGAACGCTATATGTAGTGTTTGAACAAGAGAACGAGGAAGCAATCCATGGAAGCCACAGTCACCGTCCTGCCCCGCGAGGTCAAGAAGCGCAGCGGCGAGCGCGCCGCGTTCGATGCGCGCAAGATCCGCTCGGCCATCGAGCGCGCCGGGGCCGCCACAGGCGAATTCGGGGCGGACGAGGCGCAGTTGCTGGCCGCCCAGGTGGGCAAGGTGCTGATCCACCGATTCCACGGTGCGGCGCCCGGCATCGAGCAAATCCAGGACGTGGTGGAGCAAACGCTCATCTCCGCCAACCACCTGCACACGGCCCGCGCCTACATCGCCTACCGCGACCGCCGCGCCCAACTGCGCGCCGACAAGCAGACGCTGGTGGACGTGGAAAGCTCCATCAACGAATACCTCACGCGTGCCGACTGGCGCGTGAACGCCAACGCCAACCAGGGCTACTCGCTCGGCGGGCTCATCCTCAACGTGGCGGGCAAGGTCACGGCCAACTACTGGCTCTCGCACGTGTACGCGCCCGAAATCGGCGAGGCCCACCGCAACGGCGACCTGCACATCCACGACCTCGACATGCTCAGCGGCTACTGCGCGGGCTGGTCGCTGCGCACGCTGCTGCACGAGGGGCTGAATGGCGTGCCCGGTAAGGTGGAGGCAGGCCCGCCCAAGCACATGAGCTCTGCCGTGGGGCAGATCGTCAACTTTTTGGGCACGCTGCAGAACGAGTGGGCCGGTGCGCAGGCCTTCTCGTCCTTCGACACCTACATGGCGCCCTTTGTGCGCAAGGACGGCATGGACTACGCCGCCGTGCGCCAGTGCATTCAGGAGCTGATCTACAACCTCAACGTGCCCTCGCGCTGGGGCACGCAAACGCCCTTCACCAACCTCACCTTCGACTGGACCTGCCCCGAAGACCTGCGCGAGCAGGTGCCCGTGATCGGCGGCGTGGAAATGCCCTTTTGCTACGGCGAGCTGCAGGCCGAGATGGACCTCATCAACCGCGCCTACATTGATGTGATGACCACGGGCGATGCCAAGGGCCGCGTGTTCACCTTCCCCATCCCCACGTACAACATCACCAAAGACTTCCCCTGGGAGAGCGACAACGCCGCCGCCTTGTTCGAGATGACCGCCAAGTACGGCCTGCCGTACTTCCAGAACTTTGTGAACTCCGAGCTGGAGCCCAACATGGTGCGCTCCATGTGCTGCCGCCTGCAGCTCGATTTGCGCGAGCTGCTCAAGCGCGGCAACGGCCTGTTCGGCAGCGCCGAGCAGACCGGCAGCATCGGCGTGGTCACCATCAACTGCGCGCGCCTGGGCTACCTGCACGCGGGCAACGAGGCCGCGCTGCTGGCCGCGCTCGACCGCCTGCTGGAGCTGGGCAAGCAAAGCCTGGAGGTCAAGCGCAAGCTCATCCAGCGCCTCATGGACCAGGGCCTGTTCCCCTACAGCAAGCGCTACCTGGGCACGCTGCGCAACCACTTCAGCACGCTGGGCGTGAACGGCATCAACGAAATGGTGCGCAACTTTACCGGCGACGCGCACGACATCACCAGCCCCCAGGGCCACCAGTTTGCCGTGCGCCTGCTGGACCACGTGCGCGCGCGCATCGTGCAGTTTCAGGAAGAAACCGGCCACCTCTACAACCTGGAGGCCACCCCCGCCGAAGGCACCACCTACCGTTTTGCCAAAGAAGACAAAAAGCGCTGGCCCGCCATCGCCCAGGCAGGCACCGCCAGCCAGCCGTACTACACCAACTCCTCGCAACTGCCCGTGGGCTGGACGGACGACCCCTTCGAGGCCCTGGCCCGCCAGGAAGAACTGCAAACCAAATACACCGGCGGCACCGTGCTGCACCTGTACATGGGCGAGCGCGTCTCCAGCGGTGCGGCCTGCCGCGAGCTGGTGCGCCGCGCACTCACGCGCTTTCGGCTGCCCTACATCACCATCACGCCCACCTTCTCCATCTG
>JANJVX010000050.1 GCA_024709845.1 Burkholderiaceae bacterium
ACCGTTCTGCCCCATGGCTTCAGGCGATGCCCTTGTTCAACGGCGCCCAAACAGCGCCCAAGAGCCATCAAACCGGCCGCTGCCTCATCTGGTCACCAGCAAAGACTCAAGAACACCGCGCAAGGTTGCAGGCACCGGCACTGGGCGGCGCGTTTCCCGGTCCACATAGACGTGCACGAAATGCCCCGCTGCCGCCGAATGAGCCTCGCCTGCAGCAAACAGCCCTACTTCGTAGCGCACACTCGAAGAACCAATGCGTGCCACGCGAATCCCCGCCTCCACCATCTGCGGAAACGCGAGCGGAGCGAAGTAGTTGCACTGCGTTTCGATCACCAGGCCAATGGTTTCGCCTGCATGGATGTCCAGCACACCCTGCTCGATCAGATGGGCATTCACCGCCGTGTCGAACCAGCTGTAGTACACAACATTGTTCACATGACCGTACACATCGTTGTCCATCCAGCGGGTGCTGATGGATCGAAAGGCGCGGTAGGCGATGCGCGGCTGGGGCGCTGGGCGGGTCGAGGCGGGAGTGTCCATGGTTGACCATTTTGCCTGCGCCTCTCTTTCCATCACAGCACCCGCAGTCACCTTTGTGAACCTCTTGTCCCACCCCTCCAAAGCGCAACAGTCTGTAAAGCACCCTCTCTAAATTGCTGCAATGCAACAAAAGACTTGTATTCACGGTGAAAGGCCGTAGAATTCGCCATATGCTGCACTGCAACATGATTCTTGAGAGCATGGTCAGCGCAGATGTCTGTAACCCTGATTGATTTCAGGCACCCATTTTTTAGGAGATATGACATGTCGCTGACTACCGAACAAATCCTGGCCGCCCACAAGGCCAACATCGAAACCCTCTTTGGCCTGACCAGCAAGGCTTTCGAAGGCGTCGAAAAGCTCGTCGAGTTGAATGTGACCGCCTCGCGCGCTGCCCTGAACGAAGCCGCCAACCATACCCAGGCCGTGCTGAGCGTCAAGGACGTGCAAGAGTTGATGGCCCTGCAGGCTGGTCTGTTCCAGCCCCTGGCCGAAAAGACCGCTTCCTACAGCCGCCATCTGTTCGACATTGCTTCCGGCACCGGTGGAGAATTCACCAAGGCTGTCGAAAGCAAGACCGCCGAAGCCCAGAAGGCTTTCACCAGCCTGGTGGACACCGCCGCCAAGAACGCTCCCGCCGGTTCTGAAACCGCCGTGGCCGTGATGAAGAGCGCCGTGTCGGCCGCCAACAACGCTTTTGAATCGGTGCAGAAGGCTGTCAAGCAGGCCACCGACGCGGCCGAAGCCAACTTCAACGCTGTCGCAGCCACCGCTGCCGACGCCGCAAAAACGGCCGCCCCGCGCAAGCGCTGAGCCTTTGCGGTCTGGAGACCCGTCTCTAGACTGCGGCAAGGGATTACCCTTAGAATTGGCCCGTGCATCTCTGAGGCATCAGAGATCTCCAGTTGTCTCCTTGGATCCTCGCGAAACCCCCGTTTCCTGGATCCTTTCAAAGCCCGGTTTTCACCGGGCTTTTTTTTGTTCTTCGCAACTGCCCCCGCTTCTGCAGAGCCATCGGCACCAGACGATCTCATGTTTTTATTGCGAATGGTTCGTGTTTGTTTTATCATCGCAATCTTCCAATCCAGCGAAAGATGCATTCCATGTCGAAGACCGTGAAAGCCCTGTTGTCCTGCTGCGTTCTGGCCAGCTCCGTGACAACGGCCCTGGCCCAGGAACAGGTGGTGAACCTCTACTCGGCCCGCCACTATTCCACCGATGAGGCGCTCTACAGCAACTTCACCAAGGCCACCGGCATCAAGATCAACCGCGTGGATGCCGACGACGCCGGCATCCGGGCCCGCCTGAAGGCCGATGGCAGCGCCTCCCCCGCCGACGTGATCCTCCTGGTCGACGCCGCCCGCCTGTACAAGGGCGAAATCGACGGCCTGTTTCAGCCCATCCAATCCAAGGTGCTGAACGACGCCATTCCGGCCAACCTGCGCAGCGCGCCGGCAGCCGATAGCGGCATCGCCTGGTTCGGTCTGTCCACCCGCGCCCGGGTGATCGTGTACAACAAAATCAAGGTCCAGAAGGAAGACGTGGACACCTACGAGGAGCTGGGCGACCCCAAAAACAAGGGCAAGCTCTGCATTCGTTCGGGTTCGCACCCCTACAACCTGAGCCTGTTCGGCGCAGTGACCGAGCACCTGGGCGAGCAAAAGGCCGAGACCTGGCTCAAGGGCGTTGTGGACAACCTGGCGCGCGCACCCAAGGGCGGCGATACCGACCAGATCAAAGCCGTGGCTTCGGGTGAATGCGACATCGCCGTCACCAACAGCTACTACCTGGCGCGCATGATGCGCTCGACCAAGCCCGAGGACACGGCCGTCGTCAACAAGGTCGGCGTGGTGTTTCCCAACCAGCAGTCCTGGGGAACGCACATGAACATCGCTGGCGGCGCCGTGGCACGCCATGCCAAGAACCAGGCCAACGCCGTCCGCTTCCTTGAATACCTCGCCAGCGCCGAGGCGCAGAATTACTTCGCCAACGGTAACAACGAATGGCCCACGGCCAAGGGCGTGAACGTGGACAACCCCGCGCTCAAGGCCATGACCGGCAACGCGCCATTCAAGAGCGAAACCATTCCGATCAGTGCCGTGGGCGCCAATGTGACCAAGGTCCAGCAAATGCTGGATCGCGTGGGCTTCAAGTAAACCGCCTGCCCCCAGCCAATGCCCGGCCCGTGCCGGGCATTTTTCATGGTGGACCACATCGGTCATAATTGACGTTTACGTCAACGTCATCTATTGGAGACAGAACATGGAAATCAAGGGCAAGGTATTCATCGTGACCGGCGGTGCGTCCGGGCTGGGCGAAGGCACGGCGCGCATGCTGGCGGCACAGGGCGGCAAGGTGGTCGTTGCCGACATGCAGGCGGAAAAAGGCGAGGCCGTAGCCAAGGAGATTGGTGGTGCCTTCGTGAAGTGCGATGTCAGCAGCGAAGCCGACGGCCAGGCCGTGGTGGCGCAAGCCGTGTCCATGGGCAAGCTCATGGGCCTGGTGAACTGCGCCGGCATCGCCCCTGCGGAAAAGACCGTGGGCAAGAACGGCGCGCACGCGCTGTCGGTTTTCAGCAAGACCATCACCGTCAACCTGATCGGCAGCTTCAACATGATCCGCCTGGCGGCCGAAGCCATGTGCAAGAACGAGCCCGAGGCCACGGGCGAGCGCGGCGTGATGATCTCCACCGCCAGCGTGGCTGCCTACGACGGCCAGATCGGCCAGGCCGCCTACAGCGCCTCCAAGGGTGGCGTGGTGGGCATGACGCTGCCCATCGCGCGCGATCTGGCGCGCAACGGCATCCGCAACATGACCATCGCCCCCGGCATCTTCGGCACGCCCATGCTGTTCGGCATGCCCAAAGAGGTGCAGGACGCCCTGGCCGCCGGTGTACCCTTCCCCAGCCGGCTGGGCACCCCGCAGGACTACGCCAAGCTCGTGCAGCACATCTTCGAGAACGACATGCTCAACGGCGAGGTGATTCGCCTGGACGGCGCCATCCGCCTCGCCCCACGCTGAGCCGACGGCATTTTGCTATAATTTTGATAGCTTCCAGCGCTTGACCATCAAGCGCTGGAAGCCAAAAATAGTCTAAATCTCCTCACAAGCCTCGGTGCCCCTGGCTCCGGGGCTTTTTGTTCATGGCTAGGCCAAGACAGGCCTCTCCAGCCACGGTGCAATCTGCTCCGCCGGCACGGGGCGGCTGAAGTGGTAGCCCTGGCCCGTTTCGCAGCCGATCCCTGCCAGGGCCTGCGCCTGAGCGGGGGTCTCCACGCCCTCGGCGATGGACTCCAGCCCCAGGCTCTGCGCCAGGCCCACGATGGCGCGCACGATGTGCAGGCCGTTGCCATCCTCACCGCCGATATGGCGCACGAACGACTGATCGACCTTGAGCTTGTGC
>JANJVX010000068.1 GCA_024709845.1 Burkholderiaceae bacterium
GCGGCGGCAGGCGCACCAGCAGGTCTTCGCCCTTGACGGCCAGGCACAGCTTGCCGTCCACCATGAAGGCGTGGCAGCCGAAGAGCGGGCGCTCCTCCACCGTGGCGTCCACGCCCAGGCGCTCGGCCAGCGCGTCCCGCACCGCGGCGATGAGGTGCAGGGTTTCGTCGGCCAGGGGACGGGCGGGCATGGCGGGTGGGGTTTTGGATTGAATTGGCTGCTAGCGCCCGTTGGTAAAGCGCCAGTAGCTATCAAAAACCTAGCGAATCGCGTCCGGTGCGTCACCGTCGAGCATGCGCCGGGCGATGATGACGCGCATGATCTCGTTCGTGCCTTCCAGGATCTGGTGCACGCGCGCGTCGCGCATCAGGCGCTCCAGCGGGTATTCGCGGATGTAGCCGTAGCCGCCGTGCAGTTGCAGCGCCTCGTTGCAGACGTTGAAGCCCGCGTCGGTGGCGAAGCGCTTGGCCATGGCGCAGTAGGTGCTGGCGTCGGGCGCGCCGGCGTCGAGCTTGCTGGCGGCCAGGCGCACCATCTGGCGCGCGGCGACGAGTTCGGTGGCCATGTCGGCCAGCTTGAACTGCAGCGCCTGGAAGCTGGCGATGGGCTTGCCGAACTGCTTGCGGTCGTGCATGTACTGCTGGGCCTGCTTGAGCGCGCCTTGGGCCGCGCCCACCGAGCAGGTGGCGATGTTGATGCGCCCGCCGTCCAGGCCCTTCATGGCGATCTTGAAGCCTTCGCCCTCGCGGCCCAGCAGGTGGTTGGCGGGGATGCGCACGTTGTCGAAACTGATCTGGCGCGTGGGCTGGCTGTTCCAGCCCATTTTTTCTTCCTTCTTGCCGTAGCTGATGCCCGGTGCGTCGGCCGGCACGGCGAAGGCGCTGATGCCCGCCGCGCCCGAGCTGGCGTCGCCCGTGCGGGCCATGAGCACCAGCACGTCGGTGCTGCCCGCGCCGGAGATGAAGGCCTTGGAGCCGTTGATGACGTATTCGTGGCCTACCAGTTCGGCGCGCGTCTTGAGCGAGGCGGCGTCCGAACCCGCGCCGGGCTCGGTCAGGCAGTAGGAGGCCAGCTTCTGACCGCTGGTCAGCAGCGGGCCCCAGTGGTCGCGCACCTCGGGCTGGGCCCAGGTGCCGAGCATCCAGGTCGCCATGTTGTGGATGGTGATGAAGGCGGTGGTGGAGGGGTCCACGGCCGCCATTTCCTCGAACACCAGCGTGGCGTCAAGCCGGGGCAAGGCCAGGCCGCCAGCGGCCTCAGGCGCATACAGGCCGCAAAAACCGAGTTCACCGGCCTTGGTGATCGCGTCTTTCGGGAAGATGCCCTCGGCATCCCAGTGCGCGGCGTGCGGGGCCAGCTCCGCTTGGGCGAATTGGCGCGCGGTGTCGGCAAAGGCGCGCTGGTCTTCGGTCAGTTCAAAGTCCATGGGCTGGTCTCCAGATCGGTTGTGCTTTTGTTTTTATAGCTGATGGCGCTTGTCTGACAAGCGCTGGAGCCGATTTTTCTTGAAATTCTTCCTGCGAGCGCGTCGCATAGAACGGGCGCTGCCCCAGGCCAGGGCCACCGTGCAAGGGCCGCCACGCCGCACTGGAGGCGTCCCCCCTCCCGCAGCGCGCAGCGATGCGAGAGAGGGGGGAAGGCGCGCAGCGCCTCAGGGGGGAGTTACTTCAAGCTGATGGTGGTGTTCACGCCTTGCCCAGCGGTGCTGTCATCAAACCAGCGCGCCGTGACCGTCTTGGTCTGCGTGTAGAACAGGATGACCTGCTTGCCGTAGGGGCCCAGGTCGCCGAGCTTGGAAGCGCGCGAGCCCGAGAACGAGAACAGCGGCACGGGCACGGGCACGGGCACGTTGATGCCGACCTGGCCCACGTCGATCTCTTCCTGGAACTTGCGCGCGGCGGCGCCACTTTGCGTGAACACGGCGGTGCCGTTGCCGTTGGGGTTGGCGTTGATGAACTCGATGGCCTCGTCCAGGTTGGCGGCGCCCACCAGGCTCAGCACGGGGCCGAAGATTTCCTGGTCATAGATGGCCATGCCTGGCTTGACGCCGCTGAAGATCGTCGGGCCGACGAAGTTGCCCTTCTCGTAGCCGGGCACGTTGGGCTTGCGGCCGTCGAGTTCCAGCGTGGCGCCGTCGGCAATGCCGCGCTCGATCAGGCCCTCGATGCGCGAGAGCGCCGCGCAGGAGATGACGGGGCCCACGTCCGTGCCCTTTTCGGTGCCGCCGGACACCTTGAGCGTCTTGGCCTTGGCCACCAGGTCGGGAATCCACTGCTGGGCCTCGCCCACCAGCACCACCACGGGCAGGGCCATGCAGCGCTGGCCCGCGGCGCCGAACGAGGCACCGGCGATGGCGTTGAGGGTCTGCTCCTTGTTGGCGTCGGGCAGGATGATGGCGTGGTTCTTCGCGCCCATCATGCACTGCGCGCGCTTGCCGTTGAGGGTGGCGCGGTTGTACACATGCGTGCCCACCTTGGTGGAGCCAACAAAGCTGATGGCCTTGATGTCCGGGTGGTCGCAGATGGCGTTCACGGCCATTTCGCCGCCGTGGATCACGTTCAGCACGCCGGGCGGCACGCCGGCTTCGAGCGCCAGCTCGCACAGGCGCATGGTGACCATGGGGTCCTGCTCGGAGGGCTTGAGCACGAAGGTGTTGCCCGTGGCGATGGCCATGGGGAACATCCACAGCGGGATCATGGCGGGGAAGTTGAACGGGGTGATGCCGGCGCACACGCCCAGGGGCTGCAGCAGGGTGTAGGTGTCCACGCCGCCGGCCACGTTGTTGGCCAGCTCGCCGAGCTGCAGGTTGCCGATGCTGGCGGCATGCTCGACCACTTCGAGGCCACGGAACACGTCGCCCTCGGCGTCGGGCAGGGTCTTGCCCTGTTCGGCGGTCAGCATGGCGGCCAGCTCGCCCATGTTTTCGCGGATCAGTTGCTGCAGCTTGAGGAAGACGCGGGCGCGCGCGCCGATGGGGGTCTTCTTCCAGGTCTTGAACGCTTCCTTGGCCGAGGCCACGGCGGCGTTGATTTCGTCCTGCGTGGCAAACGGCACGCGCGCCAGCACCTGCTGCGTGGCGGGGTTGACCACGTCGCGCCATTCGGTGGTTTGGGATTCAACGAACTGGCCGTTGATCAGCAGCTTGACGGTGGGGGCCTTGACGGCGGTGGATGCGTCCATGGAACTGTCTCCTGTATTAAACGGGGGCGGCAACAATGCCGACTGGCACGCATGGTAGCTGTGCGAAATTATCAGCACAAGAGACAATATCGCACCTGAGATTTGCAAATTTGCACAGTCAACCGCACGGAGACCACCATGGACTGGGACAACCTGCGTTATTTCCTCGAACTGGCCCGCGCCGGCACCCTGGTGGGCGCGGCGCGGCGCCTGGAGGTGGACCACACCACGGTGGCACGGCGCATCCAGGCGCTGGAAAAGCAGATGGACGCCGCCCTGTTCGCGCGCGAGGCCGGTGGCCACCGTCTGACCGAGGCCGGGCGCCAGCTGTTGCCGCAGGTCGAGGCGATGGAGAGCGCCTTCCAGGCCGTGCAAAGCGTGGCGCCGGGCACGCCGGGCGGGCTGACGGGCGTGGTGCGCATCGGCACGCCCGAGGGCTTTGGCACGGCGGTGCTCGCGCCGCACCTGGCGCGCTTTGCCAGCACGCACCCGGGGCTGGTCATCGACCTGCTGGCACTGCCCCGGCTGGTGCACCTCTCGCGCCGCGAGGCCGACATCGTGGTCTCGCTGGAGCGCCCGGCGCGCGGCGCGGTGGTGGCCATCCGGTTGACCGACTACGTGCTGCAGCTCTACGCCGCGCGCAGCTACCTGCAGGCGCACGGGCCGATCACCTCGCGCGAGGACCTGCGCGGCCATACCTTTATCAGCTACATCGACGACCTGCTGTTCAGCAAGGAGCTGCAGTTGCTGGGCGAGCTGCACCGGCCCGAGCACTACGCGCTGCGCAGCACCAGCATTCTGGCGCAGCATGAGGCCACGCGCTGCGGCGCCGGCCTGGCGGTGCTGCCCGCCTTCATCGCCGACCGCGACCCCGATCTGGTGCGCGTGCTGCCCGGCGTGGCACGGTTCACGCGCACCTTCTGGATGTCCATGCCCGAAGAATCCCGGCACCTGGCCCGCATGCAGGCCACCTGGACGCTGGTGCGCGAGACCGTGCAGCAGCAGCAGGGCATGCTGTTGTCGCTGCGAGACGAATCCCCGGCGAACCCGGCGCAATAGTCCGGGGGGAAACGCAATTTGTCACAAATGGATCACGGGCGCGTTATGCTTCGGGCCTGTTTCATGGGCGCTGCCGTGCGCCCACCATTTTTCCTGCCTGTCTGAACGTGACCGATTCCCCGCGCAAGCTCTCGCTATGGCCCTGGCTGCTTGGCCTGGCCGTGGCTTTGGCGGGGCTGCTGGCCAGCGGCTGGCTGTACGAGCTGCAGCGCTCGTCCCTGGCGGCCACCGGGCAGGCGCGCTTCGAGCAACGGTCGGTCGAGTTTGCCGACGCGCTCGAGCAGCATGTAGCGGCCTACACCGAAATCATCTTCGGTCTGCGCGGGCTGTTCATCTCGCAACCCGGCATGGGGCGTGCCGCATTCGACCAGGCCGTGCGCGAGCTGGACGTGGCTTCGCGCTACCCCGGCCTCAAGAACCTGTCGTTCACCCGCCTGGTGCTGGCCGACGAGCGCGAGGCTTTCGAGGCGCGGGTGCGGGCCGATACCTCGCTGCGGCCCGAGGGCTACCCCGGTTTCGCCATTCACCCCGCAGGCGAACGCCCCGAGTATTTCGTGGCCGACTACCTTTGGCCCTACGAGGGCAATGAGCGCATCATGGGCCTGGACATCAGCTCCCAGCCCATCAATCTGGCGTCCATGCACTACAGCCGCGACAGCGGCAAGGTCGTGGCATCGGCGCCATTCGAGCTGCTGCAGGAAACGGAGCACAAGCTGGGCTTTGTCATCCGGGTGCCGGTGTTTGCCCGCAGTGCCGATGACGGCAGGCGCCAGTTTGTCGGAACCGTAACCGCCACGGCCCGCATTTACGACATGGTGATGGACATCGCCCGCGAAGGTCGCATGGACGGGCTGGCCGTTTCGATTTCCGACATGGGCACGGTGCGTCCGGGGGCTGCGGCCGAACCCGCCCGGGCGGTGTTCCAGAGCGAAAAATTCGATGCGCTGGAGGGCCCGGCCACGGTACAGCGCACGCTGGCGGTGCATGATCGGCGCTGGCAACTGAGCTTCAAGCCGACGGGCGGCTTTCTCTCGCCCGCGGAGGACCGTTTGCAACTGGTGTCCGTTCTGGTCTCCGGCCTCGCCGCGCTGCTGCTGGGTGCCGTGGTGACCCTGCTGGCACGCCAGCGCGCGCAGGCACTGCTGCGTGTGCATGCCTCCGACGCTGCGCGCGCCGAGAGCGAGAACCGCTTTCACACGCTGTTCAACCAGGCCGCCGTGGGCGTGGCGCTGGTGGAAACAGGCAGCGGCCGCCTGGTGGATGTGAACCAGAAGTTCTGCGACGTGATGGGCCGCACGGCCCAAGACCTGCGCGCGGCGGGGCTGGCCGACTGGCGTGACCCCCGCGACGCCGCCGAGGATGACGCGCAGATGGCCCGCTTTCAGGGCGGCGAGCAGGGCGAATTCGCCCTGGAACTGCGCTGCAACCGGCCGGACGGGCAGACCGTCTGGCTGGAGCGCACGGTGTCCTCCATGCACCTGGAAGGAGCGCGCCACACGCACCATATCGTCGTGGTGCAGGACATCACCGAACGCAAGCGCATGCAGGACGAGTTGCGAAGCAGCGAAATGCGCCTGCGCGACATGCTGCAGCGTCTGCCGGTGGGCGTGTTCCTGGTGCGCCCCGATGGGCGCATGACGAACCGCAACGAGTATTTCGAGCAGCTCACCGGTTACACCGAGGGCGATGTGCCCACCTCGGCCGAATGGTGGCAGCGGGCCTACCCCGATCCCGAATACCGCCGCCGTTCGCATGCTCGCTGGATGGCCGCGCGCCGCAAGGCCGTGGCCGAGAAGTCGCCCATTCCACCCGTGGAATACCGCATCCGCTGCAAGGACGGCCAGGACCGCAGCGTGGACATTGCGGGCGCCATGGTGGGCGACGACCTGCTCGTCACCCTGATCGACCTGACCCAGCGCAAGGCCGCCGAGGAAGAGATCAAGACCCTGGCCTTCTACGACATGCTCACGCAGCTGCCCAACCGCCGCCTGCTGGTCGACCGCATGCAGCAGGCGCTGGCCACGGCCAGGCGGCACCGGCGCCATGGGGCGCTGCTCATCCTGGATCTGGACAATTTCAAATCGCTCAACGACACCCGGGGCCACGACAAGGGCGACGCCCTGCTCGTGCAGGTGGCCTGCCGCCTGCAGGAATGCGTGCATGTGGACGACACCGTGGCACGGCCGGGCGGCGACGAGTTCGCGGTGCTGCTGGAAGACCTGGGCGACACCCCCGAAGAGGCTGCCGCGCAGAGCGAAGAGATGGGCCAGAAAATTCTGGCCGCCTTGCGCGAACCCTACCTGCTCGACGGCGAAGCGCACCACAGCACCATGAGCATCGGCATCACGGTGTTTGGCGGCGGGCAGGACAGCGTGGACGACCTGTTCAAGCGCAGCGAACTGGCCATGTACCAGGCCAAGGCCGCCGGGCGCAACACCCTGCAGTTTTTCGACCCCCACATGCAGGCCGTGGCCATGGCGCGGGCGGCGCTCGAAGAAAACATGCGGGCGGGGCTGGAGCAGCACCAGTTTGAAATCTTCTTCCAGCCGCAGATCGACCACGGCCGCATCACCGGGGCCGAAGCCCTGCTGCGCTGGCACCACCCGCGCGACGGTTATGTGTCGCCCGCCCAGTTCATACCGGTGGCCGAAGAAAGCGGCCTCATCCTGCCGCTCGGCCAATGGGTGCTGGAACAGGCCTGCGCCACCCTGGCCGCTTGGGCCCAAGACCCGCTGCTGGCCGAACTGACCCTGGCGGTCAACGTCAGCCCGCGTCAGTTCCTGCAGGAAGGCTTTGTGCAGCAGGTGCTGGGCACGCTGGCCACCACCGGGGCGTCGGCCCGTCGCCTCAAGCTGGAACTGACCGAAAGCCTGCTGCTGCAGGACATCGACGAATCGGTGGCGCGCATGAACGAACTGCAATCGTACGGCGTGGGCTTCTCGCTCGACGATTTCGGCACCGGGTACTCGTCGCTGGCCTACCTCAAGAGCCTGCCGCTCGACCAGCTCAAGATCGACCAGAGCTTTGTGCGCGATGTGCTGACCGATCCCAACGACGCTTCCATCGTGCGCACCATCCTGGCACTGGGGGTGGGGCTGGGCTTGCAGGTGATCGCCGAAGGCGTGGAGACCGAGGCGCAGCGCGATTTTCTGGAGCGGCACCACTGCCACGCCTGGCAGGGCTACCTGATGAGCCGCCCGGTTCCTGTCGATGCCCTGGTGCAGCTGGTGCGGGAACGGGCGGCCGCCTGATAACGCCCACCGGGCTGCTTTTTGCCCGCTGCGTGGTGATCAGGGCTGTGGCGCCTGTTTGGGCACCAGCGTGTACCCCGGGTGCTGCCCCGTCAGCAGCAAAAACATGGCGAACACCGGCCCCTGCATGTTGCGTTCGTCCGTCGTGCTCTCCAGCGCCTGCCAGGTGCGCGACTGCACGCCACCCCGACTGCCGGTCTGCAGCGGGTAACCCATCAACTCGGCGGCCTGCGCCTGGCTCAGGCCGGCGGCCACGCGCGCGGCCTTGAGTTGGTCGCCGGTGGGGGTGGGCATGTCCAGGGTGAGGTGGGTGGTGGTCATGGCAGGCCAGGGAAAAGAGATGTTCGTCTGAAATGGTAGCGCAGGGACTGTGCTTTTATGGCCATTTTGGCTCGGCCATTGGTGGATGTCGGCCCATCATGACCGCCTGCCAGCGATGCGCTCATATGAAGTGCCTTTTGGATCGGCTGAACTGGCTGCGTCAGGCCGATTGAAGCCGATCAGTGCCTATGTGGGAGTGAGCGCGTCTTCGGATGCCGGAATTTCAACTCGTGTTTGCACGGCGATGTTTCCGTTTCGCGCCGCGTGAAACCGAGATCCGGAGTGGATCAACGGCGTAGTTGTGCATTGTGGTATGATGAACGTCATGCGAAAAAACGTCGTCAGTGCCAGAGCCGCAGCCAAAGAAGAAACGCACGAGCGAATCGTGTCCGTTGCCGCGCGGGCCATCCGTCGCAGTGGCTACGACGGAACGGGTGTTGCGGACATCATGAAGGAAGCTGGCCTGACCCATGGCGGTTTCTATTCCCATTTCGCTTCACGTGATGCCATGCTGGCCGAAGCGGCCGGACGGGCCTGTGCCGAGTCTGCCGCCGCCGTCGCCGAGGTCGTGGCCGGTGTGCCGCCCGACAGGACTTTGAAGGCCATGGTGCGCGCCTATCTGTCGAAAGAGCATTGTGCGCAAGTGGAGGGGGGCTGCCCCTTGGCTGCGCTGGGTTCCGAAACCTCGCGCCAGGCGCCCGAAGTGCGCCGTGTCACCACGCGCCACATCAAGGAAATGGTGGACCTCGCGGCCCGGCAATCGCCAGACTGGGGCCAGCCTGCGGCCCATGAACGCGCACTGGTGACCGTGGCCACCATGGTGGGCGCCTTGCTGCTGGCGCGCGCCGTGGATGATCCGGCCCTGTCCGATAGCCTGCGCGAGGCCGCCGTCAAGCACCTGCTTCCCCCGGCTTCTTGACTTTATCGAGGTGGCTGCCTCATTTTTTTGTCATTAAATATGACGATCATCATTTGAATAACTGCTGACGCCAGTTTGTTTGACCAAACTACTTGGACAGAGAAAACACCATGAACATGAAACAGAAAATCGCACTGGTGACCGGTGCCTCATCGGGCATTGGCCTGGCTACTGCCCAGCGGCTGGCCCAAGCCGGCTACAAGGTCTACGGCACCAGCCGGCGCGGCGGCACCGTCAAAGGGGCGTCGTTTGAGATGCTGGCGCTGGACGTGACCAGCGACGCCTCGGTCGATGCCGCCGTTGAGCAGTTGATGGCACGCGAAGGCCGCATCGACCTGCTCGTCAACAACGCGGGCTTTGGGGTCGCCCCCGCCGCTGCCGAGGAGAGCTCGCTGGACCAGGCGCGGGCCATCTTCGACACCAACTTCTTCGGCATCATCCGCATGACGCGCGCCGTCGTGCCGCACATGCGCCGCAAGGGCAGCGGACGCATCATCAACATCGGCTCGGTGCTGGGCTTTTTGCCCATGCCTTACATGGCCTTGTACTCGGCCACCAAGCACGCGGTGGCGGGCTACACGGAGGCTCTGGACCATGAGCTGCGCACCCTGGGCATTCGCGCCGTGGTGGTGGAGCCCGCCTACATCAACACACCGTTCGAGGCGAACCTGATGGCGCCCGACGCTCCGCTGGACGTGTACCGCGACATCTGCATTGGGGTCGAAAAGCGGGTCAAAGAGGTGCTGGTAAACGCCGACGGCCCCGAGGTGGTGGCCGAGATGGTGCTGACTGCCGCCCAGGCCGGCCGCCCCAAGATGCACTACACCCCCGGACTTGCCAAGCGCATGCAGCTGCTGCGCCGATTCGCACCCGCCAGCGTGCTGGACGCAGGGGTGCGCAAGGATCTCCGTCTTCCCGTTTAACCACAAGGAATCACCATGAAAGCATTTGTTCTCGACGGTTATGGGAAGAAGCGCGCATTGCGTTCGGCAGAAGTCCCCGACCCGGAATTGCGCGACGACGAAGTCCTGGTGCAGGTGCATGCCGCTGGCGTGAATTTGCTGGATGCCAAGATTCGGAATGGGGAATTCAAGCTCATCCTGCCCTATCGCATGCCGCTGATCCTGGGGCACGATGTGGCCGGTGTGGTGGTCCGGGTGGGCGCGCGCGTGCGGCAGTTCAAGCCGGGGGATGCGGTCTATGCGCGGGCCGATGACTTCCGGATTGGCAGCTTCGCCGAGTTGGTTCCGGTCAAGGAGGCTTCGCTGGCGCACAAGCCCCAGAGCCTCACGATGGAAGAAGCGGCCTCCATCCCTCTGGTGGGTCTGACCGCGTGGCAGGCCTTGGTCGAGGTGGCCCAGTTGAAGAAGGGGCAAAAGGTCTTCATCCAGGCCGGCTCGGGCGGCGTGGGCACCTTCGCCATTCAACTGGCCAAGCACCTGGGCGCCACCGTCGCGACGACCACGAGCACGGCCAACGTTGCGCTCGTGAAGCGCCTGGGCGCCGATGTCGTCATCGACTACAAGACGCAAGATTTTGAAGACGTGCTGCGCGACTACGACGTGGTATTGCACAGCCAGGACAGCGCCGCACTGGAAAAGTCCCTGCGCGTGCTCAAGCGGGGCGGGAAGCTCGTCTCCATCTCCGGTCCCGCTGATCCGGCATTTGGTCAGCAGATCGCGGCACCGGGTTTCGTCAGGCTGGTCATCCGGTTGCTGAGCATCGGTGTGCTGCGCAGGGCACGCAGGCTGGGTATCGACTACAGCTTCCTCTTCATGAAGGCCAGCGGCAGCCAGTTGCGCGACATCACGCGCCTCATTGAGGCGGGCGCGATCCATCCCGTGATCGACAAGGTCTTTCCTTTCGATTCCACCAACGAGGCCCTGGCCTACGTCGAGTCAGGCCGGGCCAAGGGCAAGGTCGTCATCAGTGTCATGTGAGCGCGACCGGTTCCCCTGCGAATCGCCACACCAGATGGCTTGGGTACGGCACGTGCAGGGTTTCCTGCGGTCCGCAAGCCTGCCATGAGCGATGGTCGAACGATGGCCGCTTGGGTTGGTGGATTCAACCGGCCGTTCCGCGCAGCAACCGCTGACCTCACCCCACATACTTTTTCTCCAACCCATCCCAAACCGTTTTGCCCACCAGCCGCTGCCTTTCCGCGAACGGCGTGACCAGCGCCGGGTCTTCATCAATGCGCTGCGTCTCCCGCAACTGCGTCAGCGTGCGCTGCATGCCCGCCAGCGCGCCCTGCAGCGCGGCGTTGGCATACAGTACCAGGCCGTAGCCGAGCTGGCCCAGTTCCTGGGCGCTGGTGATGGGGGTTTTGCCGCCGATGACCATGTTCATGAGCTGGGGCGTGCCCAGGCGCTGGGGCAGGGCGCGCACATGCTCCAGCTCCGTCACGGCCTCGACGAACAGCAGGTCTGCCCCCGCCTCGGCGTAGGCTTGGGCGCGCTCAACGGCGGCGTTGAAGCCGTGCACTGCGGCGGCGTCGGTGCGGGCCATGATGAGCAAATCCTTGTCGCGCCGTGCGTCGCAGGCGGCCTTGATCTTGCCGATCATTTCGCTGGCCTGCACCACGTCCTTGCCGGCGAAGTGGCCGCAGCGCTTGGGGCTGACCTGGTCTTCGAGCTGGATGCAGTCGGCGCCCGCGCGCTCCAGGGTGCGCACGGCGTGGTAGGTGTTGAGGGCGTTGCCAAAGCCGGTGTCGGCGTCCACGATCAGCGGCAGCTCCACGGCGTCGCGGATGCGGGCCGTGTGGTCGGCGATGTCGGTGAGGCCCATGAAGGCCTGGTCCGGCAGGCCGAACCACATGTTCGTCACGCCCGCGCCGGTGACGTAGAGGGCCTCGAAGCCCAGGTCGGCCACCACGCGGGCTGAGAGGGCGTTGAACGCGCCCGGCACAATGACGCCCCGGCGGGCGTGGGCCAGGGCCTTGAGTTGTTGCTTGGTGGTTTGCATGGTTCTTTCCTTGTTGGTGGGTGCTTTGCGCGGGTGTGGCCCGTTTGGCTGAAAACGGCGCGGTCCAGGCCAGCGGCCGCCGCGCAAGGGCCGCCCCGCCGCGCTGGCGGTGTCCCCCTTCCCGCGTCGCGCAGCGAGGCGAGAGAAGGGGGAAGCGGCGTAGCCGCTCAGGGGGATGGCACTCTGACCCAGCCTTCCATGAGGATGCGGGCGCTGCGGCTCATGAGGGCCTTGGTGACCTGCCACTGGCCGCCCACCTGCGCGGCCTCGGCGCCCACGCGCAGAGTGCCCGAGGGGTGGCCGAACACCACGGCGTTGGGCGTGCCGCCGCCGGCCGCGCGAGTCACCAGCGGGCCGGGGAGGGCGGCGGCGGTGCCCATGGCCACGGCCGCCGGGCCCAACAAGGCGTGGTGCAGCTGGCCCAAGGAGAGGGCGCGCC
>JANJVX010000100.1 GCA_024709845.1 Burkholderiaceae bacterium
CACTGCGCATCTCGCCCCAAAGCCGGTTTGCGCTGTACGTGCAGCCCGACCCCTGGGCCGCGCCGCCGCAGGCCGAACGCATGGCGCACGACCTCGTCAGCGCCCTGCCAGCGCGCGACAAGGACGGCGGCGGCCACCACTTCGTGGCGCTGCGCGCAGGCGAGATGGTGGCGCCCCTGGCCGTGCTGGCATCGGCCAGCGACGAGCCCGATTACGGCATGGACCTGAACCTGTGGGAAGACAGCCCCTCCGACTGGGGCCAACGCTACGGCTTCGGCAAAATCCCCTTCGGCAACCCCAACCTGGACTTCTCCACCCAGGCGCCCTTTCACATGGGCTACTACCACGAGTCCCCGGTCATCTACATGGCGGCGGGCTTTCTCAAGCGCACCTACCCGCTGCTGCGCATCCACCAGTACGCAGGGCTGTCAGAGCTGGCCTTTCGCACCGGGCACCCCTACTGGGGCTGGCGCTTTGCCGGGCTGGCGCTGCACTATCTGCAGGACCTGACCCAGCCCTACCACGCCAGCCTGGCACCGGGCTTCTCATCCGCGCGGCTCATCGGCATCAACCTGCTGTCCATGCTGGGCATGCCCGGCGCCAAGAACGACATGGTCATCCTGCTGTCCAACCGCCACTTCGTGCTGGAGCGCTATGAGAGCCAGATGATCCAGGCCAGCGCCCAGGCCCGCCAGAGCGGCAGCGTGGACCAGGCCCTGCGCGACACCAGCACCGACGCCAGCCACGGCACCTGGAGCGCCAGCTATGCACGCGACACCGTGGCCCGTGAGGCCCACGCCCTGGGCCCCACCGTGACCGAGCAGATGCTGGCCAGCGTTCAACCCGGTTACGTCAACGACCCCGGCTTCGACTTCGGCGTGCACGCCAAGGCCATCGACCTGGTGGCCGAGGTCGCCAGCCAGGGCGAAGCACAGCGCCAGGTGCTGGAGTCCACCATCGCCACGCTGATGCGCAACTTTGGCGCGCACAGCCGCAACATGGTGCGCGGCATCCTGGCCAACGCAGCGCCACGCTGAGCGCTGCACGGCAGTGGGGGTAAGCTATCGCCCCCATGCCCCACACCCTGGCCGCCCCCGCGCACAGCGAACTCATCATCAAGAAAAGCCGCTTCATCGGCTGCGTGCAGCCCCTGCCCGACCGCGCCAGCGCCCAGGCGCATGTCGATGCACTGTGGAAAGAACACCCCGGCGCCGCCCACATCTGCTGGGCGCTGCTGGCGGGCGGCCAGTCTGCCGCCGTGGACGACGGCGAGCCCGGCGGCACGGCCGGGCGCCCCATGCTCGACGTGCTGCGCCACCAGGACCTCGAAGGCGTGCTGGCCACCGTGGTGCGTTACTTTGGCGGCGTCAAGCTGGGCGCGGGCGGCCTGGTGCGCGCCTACACCGACACCGTGGCCCAGGCCCTGCTCACCGCGCCCAAGGTGCCGCTGCAGCGCATGAAGACCCTGCAATGCCTGGTGCCCTACGCGCAAGAAGGCCTGCTGCGCCGCGAGATCGACGCCGCCGGTGCCGAACTGGTTCAGGTACAGCACGGCACCCTGGTCACCCTGCGCCTGCGCTTGCCCGAGGCGCAAGCCGCCGCCTTCGTGCAGCGCATCAACGACATCGGACAGGGACGTGTGGGCTGGGAAGACGCACCCGCCTGAGCCAAAGGGCTTCAGAAACCCCGGGGTCTGCCGATAAAACCGCATCCCCTGCCCGGAGCCCGCCATGGACGTATCCCTCACCAGCCAAATCGTCAACACCGCCACCGCCATGGCCAGCGCAAAGGCATCCGACGCCGTCAACATCACCATGCTGAAAAAAGCACTCGACGTGCAGGAAGCCGCCGCCGACACCCTGCTCGAAGCCATGGTGCAGTCCGTGCCCCAGCCCGAACTGGCCTCCTCGGGCACGCTGGGGACGCAGCTCAATACCTACGCCTGACGCCCAGGAGCCTGCCGGACTCGTGAATCGTCGGCGGCAAATTGGCCCTAGCGGTGACCGTTCCACTCCTGGTTGGGCACCGCATCGCCATAGCTCCAGACACCGGAAAAACCGGAAAAGTCAGGATTGAAGCGGAACACTAGACGGCCCTCGCCGTTGGTCTGAGTCCAGCGCCCGGTCAGAGTGTTACCACTGAGCGTGCCCTCCACGCGGCCACCCTTGTGGGTGTAGCTGCCCGTAACCCGGTTGCCATTGCGCTGCATCGTCAAGGTTCCGAACCCTGTCTGGTAGGGGCCGAACGTGTCGGGCACCCCACCGGGTGCCGGATCGGGGCGGGGCGCGGGCGGTGGCGCCGGACGCGAAACCGGCGGCGGTGGTGGGGGTGCCACCACCGCATCAGAGCCCCCGGAGGAGTCGTCCAAATCCATGCACACGGCGCCACAGGCCTGTGTTTCGCCCCCATCAGGGTCTTTGGCCAGCAGCCACCACGACGATTTGGGATTCCCGCCCACAGCGCAGTAGCTGTTGAAGCCCCCGCTGTGCACATACGACAGTGCGCAGAAACTGTGGCTGCCCATCTGAACCCGCTTTTCACCACACCCCTGGCACTCCGCGTTGTACCAGGTCACACGCGGCGCGGCGGACACACCTCCCGCCCACAAAGCCAAAGCCACCAAAGACAAAGATCGCAGCATGAAAAGCCCTTTCTGAAACAAGCCGTAATCCAGTCTATCAACGGGCTGCGGACTCAGAAAGCAAAAGGTATAGGCCTCTTGATCAAAAGCAGCAGAGTGCTAGTATTACGAACGTAATAACATCCTAAAGAGTTGCCATGCACACCCTCAAACTCACCCAGATCGGTAATTCCGTAGGCGTCATCCTGCCCAAGGAAGCGTTGGCCCGTTTGAAGCTGCAAAAAGGCGAATCGGTCTTTCTAACCGAGTGCGCGGAAGGCTTCATCCTCACGCCCTACGACCCCACGCTGGAAGAAGAGATCACCGCAGGCCGGGAGTTCATGCGCGAATACCGCGACACCTTCCACCAGTTGGCCAAATGAAAAACTGGCGCTGGATCAGCAAACAGGCGCTGCTGCTGCTGCACGCAGAAAGCCTGGCAGAGCACGGCGGCGGCCAAGGCATGCGCAACGAGGGCTTGTTGGACTCCGCTCTGGCCCGCCCGCAAAACCTGGTGGCCTATGGCGACCCCGACTTCGCGGAACTGGCGGCAAGCTACGGCGTCGGAGTCGCCAAGAACCACCCGTTTGTGGACGGCAACAAGCGCGCAGCGCTCCTGGCCACCGGCCTGTTCCTCTACATCAACGGCTATCGGCTCACGGCCAGCCAGGCCGACACCACCATCACCATGCTCAGCGTCGCCGCAGGCGAGCTTTCCGAGGAAGCCTTTGCCGCCTGGCTGCGCCAGCACTGCGCAGCGCGTAGCTGACGGCACGGCGGCACAGGGTGCCCCGCTATCATCCCCCGCATGGGAGACAACCACACCGCCACGGGCACCCATACGCCCGAAGACACCGCCGCCGCCCACGCCTTCATCCAGCGCTGGAGCGGCACCACCGCCAGCGAACTGCCCACCGCGCAAAGCTTCGTCATCGACCTGTGCCAGCTGCTCGGTGTGGACAAGCCCCACCCCACGCCCGAGCAAAGCTACATGTTCGAGCGCCCCGTCACCTTTGCCCACGGCGACGGCAGCACCAGCGCCGGGCGCATTGACTGCTAACGGCGCGGCCACTTCGTGCTGGAGGCCCAAAAGCTCACGGCCGGCAGCCATCCCAAGGGTTTTGACGTCGGCCTGCTGCGCGCCCGCAGCCAGGGCGAAGCCTATGCCCGCGCCCTGCCCGCTGGCGAAGGCCGCCCGCCCTTTGTGCTGGTGGTGGACGTGGGCACAGTCATCGAGGTGTATGCCGAATTCAGCCAGACCGGCGGCACCTACACCCCCTACCCCGACCCGCGCAGCCACCGCCTGGCACTCAGCGACCTGGCCCGCCCCGAGGTACGCGAGCGCCTGCGCCGCATCTGGCTCTACCCCGACAGCCTGAACCCCGCGCGCATCAGCGCCCAGGTCACCCGCGACGTGGCCGCGCTGCTGGCGCAACTGTCCCAATCGCTGGAGAGCGGGGGCACAAACTTCAAGCAAAATCAGGCCAAAACACCCAACCAGCAAGCGCCAATAGCTCCT
>JANJVX010000109.1 GCA_024709845.1 Burkholderiaceae bacterium
CGCTGGACTTGCGACGGCCGGTGCCATTGTTCCATTCACCAATCATCTCAAGGCTCCTTACAGTTCCAGCACTTTGGGCTGTTGGGCGGTGTGGGGATGCTCTGCACCACCGTACACCTTGAGTTTCTTGATCATGGCGTAACCCAGCGGGCCCTTGGGCAGCATGCCCTTGACGGCCTTCTCCAGCGCGCGGCCGGGGTGCTTGGATTGCATGTCGCGGAAGTTGGTGGCCGTGATGCCGCCGGGGTAACCCGAGTGGCGGTAGTACACCTTGTCGATGGACTTGGTGCCGGTGACCTTGAGTTTCGCTGCGTTGATGATGACGATGAAGTCACCGGTATCAACGTGAGGCGTGTAAATGGCTTTGTGTTTGCCGCGCAGACGGAGGGCAACTTCGCTGGCTACCCGGCCGAGCACCTTATCGGTGGCGTCAATCACAAACCACTCGTGCACGACCTCAGCGGGCTTTGCGCTGAATGTAGACATGAGATTACTCTTTCGAGGGTTTGACCGGCCAAAAGAAGGGGCCGGTGTCCTTGGCACTCTTTTCCACGGTCGGTGTTTCTCTTGAAGCGGAAACCTCTTAGGTGGTACTTGCAAAACAGGCTCGAAGACCTTTTTTACACTTCGCCGCGGAGCACGCAAGCGCTGCGAAGCCAAGCATTATACAAATATTTTCAAAATCCGATACCAACGATACCCGGCGCAAAGCAACGCCTCCCGTGCGCCAGATCAATTGGCCAGTTGCTGCCGCTCCAGCGGTTCCATGCGGCGGCGGAACTCCACGCAGGCGGGAAGTGCCGCGAAGGCGGGCTTGCGGCACTCCTCGCGCATGCACATGCTGTGCGTCAGGACATTGGTGTTTTCGCACAACCGCACGGGTGGGGCCGGCCTTGGCGGAGGCGGTGCGGGCTGGGGCTCGGGCTGCGGCGGCGGGAGTGGTGCGGGCTCGACCGCAGGGGGCGGCGCCGCCGCCAGGGGCGCCGCAGGCGCTGGCGGCGGCCGGCGCACCCTGGAAGCCGCACGAGGATCGGACGCCACCACGAAGGCCGGGGCGGGCACGGATGCCGCAGGCGCACCCTCCGCCGGCGCACTGGCGGTCTCGTCCGCCCCCATGGCCTGCACCGTGTCCGGCTCGGACGCCACCGCCACCGCAGGGCCCGCCACCGAGGCGGCCTCGGCCATTTCCGTAATGATGTTGTCCACAGGCTGCGGTGCACGGCTGCGCCAGCTGTAGACCCCCGCCACGGCTGCAATGACGCAGGCCGCAGCCCCCATGGCCAGCCAGGGAAGGGCCAAGGTCTTTCCCTGGCCTTTGCCCCCGGTTCGGTCGGCGGCCCCCACGGAACGCGCCGCCGGTTTATGGGAACGGCCCCGGCCATGCCTGACGCGTTCAGACTCCAGCTCCACGGCAGGCGCAGGATCGACGAAGCAACTGTCGGGAACATCCTCCATGGCCACCGTGTCGCCCGCGTCGAGAAACACCGTATCACCCGCCTCGAAGGATTCCGGCGCAGGACGCCCCGGATTCGGGGCCGGGCTTTGCGCCGGAGCGGCTGGCGAAGCAGCCCCCGCCTGCGGGCCCTTGTCTTCCGTGGAGGACGCGGCAATGGGGGCGGGGACGGCGGCCAAGGGCATTGATGTGCTCTTGAGCCGTCCCATCATTTCGGATGTGACATCCACGGTCGGGACCACCACCCCTGGCCCGGGCTGGTCCGTGGGCTCGACCCAGATGTCCCCGAGTTCCGCGCGAAAGTCGAAGTGCTCCACCCCTTCCGGTGGCGCCGTCATTTCCATGGCGAGCAGGAAGGCGTCGATGCTCTGGGGCCGGTCTTCGGGGCGCAAGGACAGGGACTGCGAGATGGCGGCAACGAATGCGGGCGAATACTCCTGCCCGAACTGCCGCCGCACCGTCTTCGCAACCCGCGCAAAGGGAACCATGCGGTCCCGGATCGAACGCAGCGTGGACGGCAGTGGCGTGTCGTTGCACAGACAGCCGTGCACCACGGCCGCCAGGGAGTACAGATCGCTCCAGGGCCCCTGGGCCAGCTCGGCATCCCCGTCGGCGTACTGCTCGATCGGGGCGTAATTGACCTTCAACACCGCCGTGTGCTTGCGGTCCCGGTCGTTGATGGCATGCCGCGCGGCGCCCAGATCCAGCAATACCGGGGGGCCGAAATCCTGCAGGAAAATATTGTCGGGGGATACATCGCGGTGCAGCGTCTGCCCGCCGTGCAGCACCCGCAAGGCGCCCAGCACGCTCCACAGCACCTTTCTCAGCCACGCTTCCGGCGGCGGGGTGCGCATCTGGGCCCGCGCCTGCTTGAAGGTCATGCCACTGTAGAGGGGCATGACCATGTACGCCGTGTTGTTTGCCTCCCAGAAACGAAACACCTTGACCAGTGAGGGATGGTCGAACTGGGCCAGCAGGCGGGCCTCTCCGACAAACGAACGCAGCCCCGCCATGAAAGCGGTCTGGTCTGCAGGCGAGCGTGTCAGCAGCGAGCCATCGCCAGAACGCACCGCCAAGGCTGCGGGCATGAACTCCTTGATGGCGACGGCCCGGTGCAGCGAGTGGTCAAACGCCTTGTACACCATGCCAAAGCCACCCACCCCCAGAAGAGAAAGGACTTCGAACTCTCCCAGACGGGAACCGGCCGGCAGCGCGTCGACATGGAGCGCGCCCTTCGCGGGTGCGGAGCTGGAACTTTCAGTCATGGTGAGAAACCGCAGAAATCATGCGCTCGGAAACTCCGCCGCAGGAGATTGATCAAAAGGCGCCATCATCCACCCAAGGGGCCGCTGGGGCACCAAAAATGCACCCGCAAGGCAAAAAAACCTCACGACATGCGCAATTTTTCCGATTGTGCACCGGCCAGCGCCGTCTCCTGCCCCAGCCGGGCCCGGCTTGCGCATGGTTACCATAGCGGCATGTTCAGTTACCGCCACGCCTTCCATGCGGGCAACCATGCCGACGTGCTCAAGCACGCCGTGCTGATTGCCACCCTGCAATACCTGACCGAGAAGGACGCCGCCCTGACCGTGCTGGACACCCACGCCGGCGCCGGCCTGTACCGGCTCGACGGCGACTACGCACGCACCAGCGGAGAAGCCAGCGAGGGCATCCTGAAGCTGACCGCTGGCGGTGCGCCCGGCACCACGCTGACCCCGATGCTGCAGGAGTACGTGGACATGGTCCGCGCCTTCAACCAGGGCACAGGCACCAAAGTCTATCCCGGCTCGCCCTTCATCATCCAGCGGCTGCTGCGCTCGCACGACAAACTCAAACTGTTCGAACTGCACCCCACCGACCTGCGCGCGCTGGCCGGCAACGTGGCCCAGCTCGATGCCGGTCGCCAGGTGGCCGTGCTGCATGAGGATGGTTTTGAAGGCATCAAGAAATTTTTGCCTCCACCGGCCCGCCGCGCTCTGGTGCTGTGCGATCCCAGCTATGAAATGAAGAGCGACTACGGCAAGGTGCTGGACATGGTGCAGGACGCACTCAAGCGGTTTGCCACCGGCACCTATGCGGTCTGGTATCCGATCATTCCGCGCCCCGAGGCACATGACCTGCCGCGCCGTCTCAAGACCATGGCCCAGAAGGCAGGCAAGAGCTGGCTGCACGCCACCCTCACGGTGAAATCCAGCAAGATCACGGAAACCGCCCAGGGCCAGACCAAACGCCCGGGACTGCCTGCCAGCGGCATGTTTCTGATCAACCCGCCCCACACGCTCAAGGCGGCGTTGCAAGCGGCGCTGCCGCAGATGGTGGAACTGCTGGGCCAGGACCGCAACGCCACCCACACACTCGAAGCAGGCGGCTGAGCGTCGCCCGGGCGGCGGGACATTTCAGCGCTTGCAGCGCGCGATGAAGTTTTCCTCGAAGCGCCGCAGGTCGTTTCGCTCCCCTTCGGTGAGATCGGTGCGCGCGCGCTTGGCATTCAGAATGCGGCGCGATTCCGCACATTGCTGAAGAAAGCGCTCCTCCTGCTCCCGGTTCGCCTGCTCCGTCAGTTGGGCCGTCTTTTCTTCCTCCCGGCGCTCCTTCTCGCGGCTGCGGCGCTCGGAGGATATCTGCGAATAGGCCTCGCTCTCCTGGTCACGGCAATCACGCTGGTATTCACGGCGCATGCCCGCCACCACGTCGGCTGCGATGCGGCGCGAATAGGCCGTGCGGATGTTGTCATCCAGCGAGCGGCAGCGTGCACTCATGTATTGGTGGTGCGCGGGCGCCTCCGGCTGGACACGCACCGTCGCCGGGGAACTGCGCGCATACGACGACTGGTACGAAGGCACAGGGCCTGCCACAGCGGCCGTCGTGCGGGTATCGGCTGGACAGGGCCGGGACAACACGAAAGAGTTGCCACTGGCATCCCGGCAGTGGTAGCGCGTCTGCGCGCCAACGCCTGAAACCCACAGGACACCGCACACCGCCACCACCAAGGAAAACACCCGTTTCATGCCACCCCCCCAACAAGAAAAACCGGCATATTACTGTCGTTTGATGGCCGGAAGGCCGAGACGGCGGCAGATTTCCAGCGTCGCCGCGCTCTGGTTCATGGTGTAGAAATGCAGCCCCGGCACACCCGCCGCCACGAGCTGCTCGCACAGCCCCGTGACCACCTCCAGGCCGAACGCGCGAATCGAGGCCATGTCGTCGCCGAACGCCTGCAGGCGCAGGCGAATCCAGCGCGGCACTTCGGCCCCACAGCTGTCGGCAAAGCGCAACAGGCCGCTGGCGTTGATGATGGGCATGATGCCCGGCACCACCGGCACGTCGGCGCCCAGCTTGCGTGCCTCGTCCACGAAGCGGAAGTAGGCGTCGGTGCTGAAGAAGAACTGCGTGATCGCCGAGTTGGCTCCGGCCCTGACCTTGGCTGCATAGGCCTGCAGGTCGGCCTCGGGGGAACGGGCCTGCGGATGCATCTCCGGGTAGGCGGCCACCTCCAGATGGAAGTGATCGCCCGTCTCGGCGCGGATGAAGGCCACCAGATCGGCGGCATAGCGGAATTCGCCCATGCTGCCGTAGCCGCTGGGCAGGTCACCACGCAGTGCCACCAGCCGGCGCACGCCCATGGACTGGAACAGCGCCAGCTTCTCGCGCACCGAATCGCGCGAAGCACCGACGCAGGTGAAATGCGAAGCCCCCTGCTGCCCTTCGTCCAGAATTGCCTGCACGGCCTGCAAGGTGCCGTCCTGCGTGGAGCCCCCCGCGCCGTAGGTCACCGAGCAAAACTGGGGCTGCAGGGCATAGAGCTGCTGGCGCACGGCGCGCAGCTTCTCGATGCCCTCGGGCGTCTTGGGCGGGAAAAACTCGAAACTGACCGGCACGGCGGCCGGTGCGGTGTTGGCTGCGTTCATGCAGACCTCCTCGCATAGACAAAAAATTCCTGGTTGCCGTCGCCGCCGCTGATGGGGCTGTTCATCCACGCGCACACCACCAGCCCGAGGCTGGCGCAGCAGTCGCGAATGCGCTGCTCGACCACGGGGTAGAGCGCGGCATCGCGCACGATGCCGCCCTTGCCCACCTGGCCGGGCTGCAGCTCGAACTGCGGCTTGACCAGCATCAGCAGGTGGCCGCCCGGCGCCAGCAGCGGCACCAGCGCAGGCAGCACCAGCGTGAGCGAGATGAACGACAGGTCGCCCGTGACCAGCTCGAACAGCGGCACGGTGCTCTCGCCCGCCCAGGCCTTGAGGCGGCGGCGGGTGGCGGGCTCCATGGAGGGCACAGCGGCCTCGCGCTCGCGCGCCAGATCGGCCTCCACGTCGTCATCACTCACATCGTCGCTGTCGTCGTAGTCGGTCACCTCGCCGTCGCCAGACATCCAGCGGTACGGGCTGTCGGGCTCGGCATCGTCTTCCGCGGCCGCGGCGGATGGCTCGGACCAGGCGTCCTCCCAGGCTGCCTGCAGCGCCTCGGGCGTCAGCGCGCGGGCGTTGATGCCTTCGAGACAGACCACACGCGGGTCCTGGCGCAACTGCGCGTGCAGCTGGCCGTGGCCCACGTCCACGCCCACCACGCGGCGCGCGCCACGCTCCAGCAGGCAGTGCGTGAAGCCGCCGGTGGACTGACCCACGTCCAGGCACTGCAGTCCCTGCACCGCCAGGCCCAGGGATTCCAGCGCGCCGTCGAGCTTGAGGCCGCCGCGCGAGACAAAGCGCGCCTCGGCCGCGTCGAGCAGGCGCAGCTCGGAGCCCGCCGGAATATCGTCGCCGTTCTTCAGCACCTTGGTCCAGGGCGCGCCAGGGCCGAGGCGCCATTCCACGCCGGAGCCGATCAGGCGCTGGGCCTGCGAGCGGGTGCTCGCGTGGCCGGACTCCACCAGAAATACATCAGCACGCATTGCGTTCTCTAGTCAAAATGGGCTGTGCGGCGCATGCAGCATGCGCCAGCAGCTATCAATAAAGAAGCAACCGTGCTCAGTAGCGGTAAGTGTCGGGCTTGTAGGGGCCCTGCTTGGGCACGCCAATGTAGGCAGCCTGCTCGTCCGTCAGTTCGGTCAGCATCGCACCCACCTTCTTCAGGTGCAGGCGCGCCACCTTTTCGTCCAGGTGCTTGGGCAGCACGTAGACCTTGCCGTTCTCGTAGTAGTCGCTGTGGGTGAACAGTTCGATCTGCGCGATGGTCTGGTTGGCGAACGAGTTGGACATCACGAAGCTCGGGTGGCCCGTGCCACAGCCCAGGTTCACCAGGCGGCCCTTGGCCAGCAGGATGATGCGCTTGCCGTCCGGGAAGATCACGTGGTCCACCTGGGGCTTGATCTCTTCCCACTGGCAGTGCTCTTCCAGCTTGGCGACCTGGATTTCGTTGTCGAAGTGCCCGATGTTGCAGACGATGGACTGGTCCTTCATCGCCTTCATGTGCTCGAAGGTGATGACGTCGCGGTTGCCCGTGGTGGTCACGAAGATGTCGGCCTTGTCGGCGGCGTATTCCATGGTCACGACCTTGAAGCCTTCCATGGCGGCCTGCAGGGCGTTGATGGGGTCGATCTCGGTCACCCAGACCTGGGCCGACAGCGCGCGCAGCGCCTGAGCGCTGCCCTTGCCCACGTCGCCGTAGCCCGCCACGCAGGCCACCTTGCCGGCGATCATCACGTCGGTGGCGCGCTTGATGCCGTCCACCAGCGACTCGCGGCAGCCGTACAGGTTGTCGAACTTGCTCTTGGTCACCGAGTCGTTCACGTTGATGGCGCGGAACATCAGCGTGCCCTTGGCCGACATTTCCTTGAGGCGGTGCACGCCCGTGGTGGTCTCTTCGGTCACGCCGATGATCTGGGCGCTCTTGCGGCTGTACCAGGTGCTGTCTTCGGCCAGCTTGGCCTTGATGGCGGCGAACAGGATGCGCTCTTCATCGCTGCCGGGGTTGGCCAGCACGGAAGCGTCCTTTTCGGCACGCTTGCCCAGGTGCATGAGCAGCGTGGCGTCACCGCCGTCGTCCAGGATCATGTTCGGGCCTTCGCCTTCGCTGCCCTTGGGGCCGAAGTCGAAGATGCGGTGGGTGTAGTCCCAGTAGTCCACCAGCGTCTCGCCCTTGACGGCGAACACCGGCGTGCCGGTGGCTGCGATGGCGGCGGCGGCGTGGTCCTGCGTGGAGAAGATGTTGCACGAGGCCCAGCGCACGTCGGCGCCCAGGGCTTGCAGCGTTTCGATCAGCACGGCCGTCTGGATGGTCATGTGCAACGAGCCGGTGATGCGGGCGCCCTTGAGCGGCTGCTTGGGCGCGAATTCCTCGCGGATGGCCATCAGGCCGGGCATCTCGGTTTCAGCGATGCGGATCTCTTTGCGGCCCCAGTCGGCCAGGCCGATGTCGGCGATGATGCAATCTTTGGAGGGGGTGGCGGCAGCGCTCATGGCGGACTCCTTGGTTGATTCAATACGGTAATGAACAACCACTGCCTGCCGGAAAACCTGGGAACGAGGCTCACCAACCAGTACAGTGGGTGAGCGCCGTTAATGCGGTGAATGGAATGGGGTCAACTCCATCACGCGGTCCGAGCCTCGTCCACGGTGGTGTGGACTGCAACGCTCCTCGGAAGGCCCGATTATACGAAGGTACGGCCCGCCTGCACCGCGCACCGCCCCACGCTCCGCTCACCCCAGCAGAACGACATGCCCGCACTGGGGATCGACACGGCCCGCGCACAGCGCCTCGATCAACGCCTGGGCTTGCGCGAAGCCGGCATGCGGCTGCACCCGCATCCAGGGCTGTTCCCCATCACGCACGCGGGCGATGAAGGCCGCTTGCGCCGCGTTGAACTTCTGGTTCACTGCGGCGGGACCCCAGTCGGCATTGCGCTTGCGAATCTGATCGGGCGCGAAGTAAGCCTGCGGCGCGGGCCCCGGCAGACCGGCAGCGCGCAGGAATTGCGTGTTCTGCGCCGATCCCGCATAGCAGTCGTAGCGCAGCTGGGCGCCAAAGTGCTGATGCACCCGGGCGCGCAGCGCCTCGTCACCGGAGAAATCCACGTACACCGCCGGGACGCTGGCATCAAGTGCCTCCAGCCCCTCATACCCGGCCGTGCGCTGGTAGCAACCCAGCCCCTCCACGAAAAGGCGGTTGCGCTCCGAGGTCAGGCCCACCCGCTCCACGCGTGGAAATTCGGCCAGACAGAACGCCGTGCCATAGGCCGTCTTGCTCGACGCACTCGAGAACACCAGTTGCGCGGCGCCGAAGAAAGCGTTGTCCTGCAGAAAGTCCGCAAGCATGAAGGACGTGATGAACAGGGGCCGCAACAGCATCTGGTAGTCCTCGTCCTGGGCGCAATAGGCCGGGTCGGCGCTCACGCGGGTGTACTGGTTGTAGGCCGAGACCAGCGCCTGCCGGTGCGCTGCGCCGTCGTAGAAGCCGCGTTGCGTGACGCGCACCGGCCGCACGCGCAGATGGCTGGCGATGGGCCAGTAGCCATAGAAGCGCTCGCCCACGGCAACACCGTCGACATCCGAGGCCACCACATCGGCAAAGCCCCATACCGGCATGTGGCCCCACCCCGGCTCCGGCGCCGGGAAAAAATTCCAGTACTGCATGGCATCCCCGAAAGCGGCGTAGGTGATGTTGTTGGTGGTCACCGCCACGCGATCGATCTTCAACAGCACCTCGCCCGCCTGCAGCGGCGCCAGCGGCTCCTGGGTGATGCGTGTGTGATTCAATGCGGCCTTGTCGGTCAGCAGACGGGTGAGAAGGGTCATGCAACAGCTCCTGGAAATCTGGAAGAAGGGTGTGCAAGAACTGTATGGCCGGGCTCCGCGCCACGGGTTCGGAAAGGCCGTGGCATGAGGCGCCCGGCGGTGGCGGCCCGGGCCAAACCGCTCAAACGCCCCACGCAGGCGCGTGCCAAGTTCACGGTGCAAGCCATCTATGACGCATTTGTTCGGATTTGGCAGCGCGATGGCTGGGACCGCCTGACCACCCGCGCGGTGGCCCTGGAGACCGGCATTTCCGTCGGCACGCTGTACGACTATTTCCCCGGAAAAACGGCCCTGCTGTCGGGCTATGTGCGCCATTGCGTGGAGTCGCTGGTGCAGGCCATCGACCGGCAGGCCGTGCAGCCCGCCCACCTGCCCTGGCGGCAGCGCATTCAAGTACTGGTGCGGCTGTCATGCGGCATCGACGCACCGGAACTGCCCTGGTTCCACCCGGACATGCTCGCACTGGAAGCCCAGATCGCCGAGCCCAAGCACTACCAGCGCGCGCAACAGGAACTCTCCGGCATCTGGCAGCGCGTCTTCGAGGCCTGCACCGACCTGCCCGCTCGGCCCGCGCCCGCCACCGTGCAGGCCCTGCAACTGGCGCTGTGGGGCGGGCGGCGCTATGCCCTCCAGCTGCACATGGCCCCGCCGCCACTGCGCGACTGGGCCCTGGAGATGGAGCGCCTGTGCTGTCTGGCCGCCGCGCCGCCCCAGGTCGGCACCCACCCGCCCGAGGCCTGTCGCATGGGTGGCAGACCTGCGCCACGCCAGGACTGAAACTCCGGCGCTCCACACAGGAGCACCCATGGACATTCGCAACAAAGTCGTCATCGTCACCGGGGGCGCCAGCGGCATCGGCCGCAGCCTGGCCCGCCGGTATGCCGCAGAGGGCGTCCGCGCCGTGGTCGTGGCCGACCTGCACCTGGAGCAGGCGCAGGCCGTGGCCCACGAAATCGGCGGCCTGGCCGTGCGCTGCGACGTCTCGAAGGAGGCCGACATCCAGGCCCTGGTGGCCACCACCCGGCAACACTATGGCCGTGTGGATGCCTACCTTTCGAACGCCGGCATTCTGGGCCGCAAGGGCGGGCTGGAACTGGACGACCCGCTGTGGGAGGCCATGTGGCACATCCACGGCATGGCCCATGTGTGGGCGGCGCGCGCCGTGGTGCCCGAGATGGTGGAGCGCGGCGAGGGCTTCTTCCTGGTCACGGCCTCGGCGGCCGGGCTGCTCACCATCGTCGAGTCCGCCCCCTACGCCGTGACCAAGCACGCGGCCGTGGCTTTTGCCGAATGGCTGCGCATCGCCTACGGCCGGCGCGGCCTGCAGGTGGCCTGCCTGTGCCCGCAGGCGGTGCAGACGGCCATGGTCACGGGCGACGGCAGCTCGGCCGGGCACGATGGCATCCTGCCTCCGGAAAAAGTGGCCGACGATGTGGTGCAGGCCATGCACAGCGGCCAGTTCCTCGTGCTGCCGCACCCCGAGGTGGCGCAGTATTTCCGCAACAAGGGGCAGGACTACGAGCGCTGGATCGGCGGTATGCAGAAGATGCACGCCCGGCACGCGCAGGATCTCTGAGAACCCATCCCGCAAAAACCGCTGCGCGCCCCCTGGGAGATCGTAAATACGTTCTGAGAGGGCTGCCGCGCCCCGCACCACAGGCACCGGTAAAATCGCAGGTTGTCCGGCGCACCTGCGCCGCCGCGCGCAGCGGCGGGCTCGGCGCCTTCCGCGCCCCTGCCGCAGCAGCCTGCCGCAGGGCGCCTGCCCCGCAGCCCACCTCTGGAATCCTTTGTGTCCTACGCCCCCGAAACACGGCGCCGCCGCACCTTTGCCATCATTTCCCACCCCGACGCGGGTAAAACGACGCTGACGGAAAAGCTGCTGCTGTTCTCGGGCGCGATCCAGATCGCCGGCGCCGTCAAGGGCCGCAAGGCCAGCCGCCACGCCACCTCCGACTGGATGGAAATCGAAAAGCAGCGCGGCATCTCGGTGGCCTCATCGGTCATGCAGATGCTGTACCGCGACCACGTCATCAATCTGCTCGACACCCCCGGCCACAAGGACTTCTCCGAAGACACCTACCGCGTGCTCACGGCCGTGGACTCGGCGCTGATGGTGATCGACGCGGCCAACGGTGTGGAAGCGCAGACGCGCCGCCTGATCGAGGTCTGCCGCCAGCGCGACACGCCCATCATCACCTTCGTCAACAAGATGGACCGCGAAGTGCGCGACCCGCTGGACATCCTCGACGAAGTGGAGCGCGAACTCGGCATGCCCTGCTGCCCCATGACCTGGCCGGTGGGCCAGGGCAAATCGTTCGGCGGCATCATCGACCTGCGCACGCAGAGCATGACGGTGTTCGAGCCCGGCAGCGAGAAGCGCCCGCAGGACTTCGAGACCATTCCCCTGAGCGACCAGGACCGGCTGCGCGCACGCTTCGGCCGGGCCTTCGACGACGCCCTGGAGAGCATGGAACTGGCCGTGGGCGCCTCCACCTCGTGGAGCCACGAGCAGTTCCTCGCGGCCAAGCTCACCCCGGTGTTCTTTGGCTCGGGCGTGAACAACTTCGGTGTCATGGAAGTACTCAACGCCGTGGTGGACATGTCGCCTCCGCCGGGCCCACGCATCGCCTACCAGGAAGTGAACCGCCAGCGCGAAGAAAAGACCATCCAGCCCGAGGACGAAAGCTTCTCGGGCGTGGTCTTCAAGGTGCAGGCCAACATGGACAGCAACCACCGCGACCGCATCGCCTTCGTGCGCGTGGCCTCGGGCAAGTTCACCCCCGGCATGAAGATGCGCGTGCAGCGCACGGCCAAGGAGCTGCGCCCCACCAGCGTGGTCACCTTCATGAGCCAGCGGCGCGAGGCGGTCGATGAGGCCTACGCGGGCGACATCATCGGCTTCACCACGCACGGCGGCGTGCAGCTGGGCGACACCATCACCGACGGGCCCAACCTGCAGTTCACCGGCCTGCCCTTCTTCGCGCCCGAGATGTTCATGACCGTGGTGCTGAAGAACCCGCTGCGCTCCAAGCAGTTGCAGCAAGGCCTGATGGAGCTGGGCGAGGAAGGTGCCATCCAGGTCTTCAAGCCCGACGCCGGCGGCAACATGCTGCTGGGCGCTGTGGGCCAGCTGCAGTTCGAAGTGGTGCAGCACCGCCTGAAAACCGAGTACGACTGCGACGTGCGCCTGGAGAGCTGCCAGTACACCGGCGCCCGCTGGATCACGGCCGACACCCCGGCCGAGCTGCGCGAGTTCGAGCACGCCTACCCGCTGCGCCTGGCGCACGACGCAGCCAACACCCTGGCCTACCTGTGCACCAGCCCCTACGACGTGCGCCTGGCGCAGGAGCGCTTTCCCAAGATCCACTTCCACCCGCTGCGCGAGCACGCGGGGCTGAGCCTGGGCAATGCCGGCTGATCCGCTGCAGGCGCTGGGCCAATTCCCCGCCAGCGTGTGCGCGGGCCTGCACGGCATCCTCACCGACATCGACGACACCCTCACCACCGAGGGCGCCATCACGCAGGACGCGCTCGATGCGCTGGCCGCGCTGCGCGCCGCAGGCCTTCGCGTGATCGCCATCACGGGCCGGCCGGCGGGCTGGAGCGCGCCCTTCGCGGCCAGCTGGCCGGTCGATGCCATCGTGGCCGAGACCGGTGCCGTGGCGCTGCTGCGCGCGCCGGAAAATGCAGATAAAAATGGCCTCCAGGCCAATGCAGGCAAGCGCGAGCAGCTATCAAAATGGTATCTGCAGGACGCCGCCACGCGCGCCGTCCACTTTGCGCGCATGCAGCAGGTGGCGCGACAGATCCTGCAAGAAGTGCCCGGTGCCCAGCTCGCGCGCGACTCGGCCGGGCGCGAGACCGACATCGCCATCGACCACAGCGAGTTCACGCACCTGCCGCAAGCGGGCATCGACCAGTGCGTGGCCCTGATGCGCGCGGCCGGCATGACGGCCACCGTGAGCAGCATCCATGTAAACGGCTGGTATGGCACGCACAACAAGCTCGTGGGCGCGCGCTGGATCGTGCGCG
>JANJVX010000150.1 GCA_024709845.1 Burkholderiaceae bacterium
CTCGATGCACTGGGCCGCGCGCGCGGCGCCGGCGGGCCCATCGGCGGCCACGACGAGCGCGAACAGACCCTCAACCAGCTGCTCACCGAAATGGATGGCTTCGACAGCTCGGTCGGGCTGATCATCCTTGCAGCTACCAACCGGCCGGAGATCCTCGATCAGGCCTTGCTTCGCGCCGGTCGCTTCGACCGTCAGGTGCTGGTGGACCGTCCCGACAAGAAAGGTCGCCTGGATATCCTGAAGGTCCATGTCAAGAAGATCACCCTGGCCCACGGTGTAGATCTGGAACAGGTGGCGGCGTTGACCACCGGCTTTTCCGGCGCTGATCTGGCCAATCTCGTGAACGAAGCAGCGCTGAACGCGACGCGGCGCAAGGCGCAGGCTGTGGAACTGCAAGACTTCACCGCCGCCATCGAGCGCATCGTGGCCGGCCTGGAAAGGAAGAACCGTGTGCTCAATCCGAAGGAGCGGGAAACCGTGGCCTATCACGAGATGGGGCATGCGCTGGTGGCGCTGGCGCTGCCCGGCACCGATCCGGTACACAAGATTTCAATCGTTCCGCGTGGCATCGGTGCACTCGGCTACACCCTGCAGCGGCCCACCGAAGACCGATTTCTGATGACACGTGCCGACCTGGAGCACAAGATCGCCGTGCTCCTGGGAGGGCGCGCGGCTGAGAAGCTCGTGTTTGGCGAGCTGTCCACAGGGGCTTCAGACGATCTCGCGCGGGCCACCGACATCGCCCGCGACATGATTACGCGCTTCGGCATGGATGAGGGCTTGGGGTACGTTGCTTTTGAGGCACAGAGGCCGCGTTTTCTTGATGCGCCTGAACTGGTACAGGGTGGCTGCCGGGTAGCCGAATCGACTCAGACACGCATCGACCAAGCCATCCGTGACATCGTGATGGGTGTGTTTGATCGTGCATACCGAATTCTCGAAATTAACCGAGAAGTGCTGGAGCGGTGCGCGCGCGAACTGCTCGCACGGGAAACGCTGGATGAATACAGCATCCGGCAACTGACGCAAGGGCTACAGCTCGAATCCCCATGTCACAGCGGCCCAACTGCCGGAGCCATTACTTCCTCTGTGTCCCAAGGAGCCACCTCATGAGTGACAGCATTCATATCGTCTGCCCACACTGCCAATCCATCAATCGCGTGCCAGCCAACAAGTTGGCAGAGAAGCCCAATTGCGGGCGGTGCCAGCACCCGCTGTTCACCGGAGAGCCCATTGATCTGACCACAGCGACCTTCGCCCGTCATCTGGAGCGCAGTGACCTGCCGCTGCTGGTTGACTTTTGGGCGCCGTGGTGCGGACCGTGCAAGATGATGGCGCCGCAGTTCGAGCAGGCAGCCTCCCTGCTTGAACCCAAGGTGAGGTTGGCCAAGGTAAATACCGAGGCCGAGCCTCACCTGGCCGCCCAGTTCGGTATTCGCAGCATTCCAACCCTGATTTTGTTCCGAGGGGGACATGAGGTTGCACGTCAGGCGGGCGCCATGGGCGCGCAGGACATTATGCGCTGGGTGGCTTCGCAATTGCCCCGATGATTCAGGTGCAATCGAGTCGTCTTCTCGGACTCCCCGTTCCATTAACGTTTCATTGAAAGAGAGAGCAACGCTTATGCATAAAGAATCTGGCCACACGGCCCTTGACGAGATGCGCTCCCAGTGGCGGTTGATGACGGTTTACGAGCGCTTCGAGCAGGTCGTCGCCCTCGTTCTGTCGGCGGTAATTGCCGTCATCATCGTGGTGTCGCTGTTCCAGCTCATCGCCATCGTCTTCACGCTGCTGGTCCTCGATGCCTTCAATCCCCTGGATCACAAGGTATTCCAGAGTGTGTTCGGCATGATCATGACGCTCTTGATCGCGATGGAGTTCAAGCATTCCATCGTGCGCGTGGCGCTGCGTCGGGACAGCATCATCCATGTCAAGTCAGTGATCCTCATCGGCCTGATCGCGCTGGCGCGCAAGTTCGTTTTCCTCGACCCCGAGGCGAGCCCCGCAAAGATTGCCGCGCTGGCAGGCGCCACGCTGGCTCTGGGTGCGACCTACTGGCTGCTGCGCAAGCGCGACGACCGCGCCGCCGAGACATCTGAGCATGATCCGTCATCATCCCAATGACCCGCGCGCGGCGTTGTTGCAACACCGCTGGCTCAACCGCCTGCAGACCGGGCTGTTGATCCTGACCCTGGTCGGGATCGCAGCCGCCGCAGGAAGCCTGCTGTTCGGGGAAAGCGGCCTGTGGCTCACGCTGTTTGCAGTTGCAGGCACGCTGTTGCTGGAAACGGCAGCCGCATCCGTCTTGACCTTGCGCCTGTACCGCGCACGGGCTTTGTACCCGCACGAAGCCCCCGAGATTTGGGCCCTGTTGCGCGAGCTGTCCGCCCGTGCCGGTTTGTCCGCCACGCCGGTGCCGCACTACGTGCCAAGTGCCGTCGTCAACGCCTTCGCCACCGGCTCGAAGCAGCATGCATCGATCGCCCTTACCGATGGCCTGCTGCGCAACCTGAGTTCGCGCGAACTGGCGGGTGTGCTCGCGCACGAGGTCGCGCACATCGCTAATGAGGATCTGCGTGTCATGGGGCTGGCGGATTCCGTCAGTCGCCTCACGAGCCTGCTGGCTATGGTCGGACAGATCGCTATTGTGTTCAGCTTGCCCGCACTGCTGGCCGGCGCGGTGGCGGTCAATTGGCCTGGACTGCTTCTGCTGGCCGCCTCGCCCCAGCTGGCCCTGCTCGCACAGCTCGGCTTGTCTCGCGTGCGTGAGTTCGACGCTGACCGCCTCGCGGCGGAACTGACCGGCGACCCGCAAGGGCTGGCGTCCGCACTGGCGAAGATCGAGCGGGTCAGTCGCTCCTGGCGTGCCTGGCTGTGGCCGGGATGGGGCAATCCCGAGCCTTCCTGGTTGCGCACCCATCCGGCAACGCAAGATCGCATCTCACGCCTGCTGACGTTGGCGCCTGGACCATCAACAGCCTTGCCGTTTCACGCGCCCCATTTCTTGCCGGAATCCGCTGTGACGCCGCGCCCGCCGCGCTGGCGCCCGAGCGGGCTGTGGCGCTGATTGCCCATCAACAGGAGACTTCTCATGGCCTATCTCGACCCGTACCAACGCCCCGCGCCGGACCCCATCGGCCGGCGCTTGCACTTAATAGCCGCCAGCATTTCCGCGCGCATGTTGATTTGGCAGTTTCTGCCCG
>JANJVX010000182.1 GCA_024709845.1 Burkholderiaceae bacterium
GAATGAATCCGGCGGCGCGATAGCGTTGATACATTGCGTCGAGGAGTGGCATTTCCTTGCGACATGGGCCACACCAGGAAGCCCAGAAGTTCAGCATCACGACCTTGCCGGGTTGGTCTGACAAGCGCACAGTTTCTCCGGTGTTGCTCAGCAGCGCGAAATCCGGTGCGGCTTGCCCAAGCAAGCCTTCGCCAGTGGTCTGATCGCTATCGTCACCGCCTCCACAAGCAGTCAGCACCCCCACCAACACGGCGATAAAGAAACGCTTCCATATTCTCATTTGCAGCACCTCCCTTGGTCCCGCATTCTCATCCGACTTGTGCGCTGCCGACCTTGACATTCGACAGAGGATGCAATCCGTCTAACAAAACAACAATGCACCTCTGAAAATAAGGCACAAGATTGTCACTTGGCGTTAGACGGAAATCCCGTAAGGTGTTGTTTTTAAATGGTGTTGTATCTGCTTTGGGAGCAGAGGGTCGCGAGTTCGAATCCCGCCGCTCCGACCATTGTTTGAAGGACTTGCAGTTTGCACTGCAAGTCCTTTTTGCTTTGGGATGCTGTTTTCAGCCTGCGCGAGGCACGCGCGATGGCATCATCGCGCTGTGATGTTCAGACGCCTGTTCAGAGTGAAAAACGCCCTTGCTGCTCCGGCCATGGCTTCGGCGCGTTTTGATGCGGTGGATGCACTGCGCGGCAGTGCCATGCTGTGGATGACGGTTTTCCATTTCTGCTTTGACCTGAGCCATTTTGGCTACTGGGCGCAGGATTTCCGCAATGACCCCGTCTGGATCGCCCAGCGCACGGCCATCGTCAGCATGTTCCTGTTTTGTGCCGGCATGGGGCAGGCCATTGCGATCCATCAGGGCCAGGGCTGGGAGCGGTTTGGGCGGCGCTGGATGCAGATTGCTGCCTGCGCCCTCCTGGTAAGCGCCGGGTCGTTCGCCATGTTCCCGCGCAGCTTCATCTATTTCGGGGTGCTGCATGGCATGGCGGTCATGCTGCCGCTGGCGCGGCTGACCTACGGATGGGGACGCTGGCTGTGGCTTGCGGGAGGGCTTGCGCTGGCCATGCCCTCGCTGGCGCAATGGGTCTTGTCGGGGCCGCTGGTTGATTGGGCCGTGCACTTCAATGCGCGCACCCTGAACTGGCTGGGCCTGGTTTCGCGCAAGCCCTATACCGAGGACTATGTGCCGCTTTTGCCCTGGCTGGGCGTGATGTGGTGGGGGCTTGCCAGCGGGCGCTGGCTTCAGGAGCGCTTTCCGCGTGGTTTGCAGGTGCGGCTGCCTTCGGTGTTGCGGAGCCTGGCAGGACTGGGCCGGTGGAGCCTGAGCTACTACATGCTGCACCAGCCGGTGCTCATCGGTTTGCTGCTGGCGTGGGGATGGTGGCGCGGTCCCCAATGAAAAAACGCGGCCGGAGCCGCGTTTTCGGAGTGTGAGGCAGGCGCGGTTTACTCGACCTTGGCCTTGGTGCGCAGGTCGTCCTGGAACTTGGTGACCTTCATCTGCTGCAGTTGCTGGGAAATCTGGGGCTTGACTTCGTCGAGCTTGGGCAGCTGGGCTTCGCGCACGTCGTCCAGGCGGATGATGTGCCAGCCAAACTGGCTCTTTACGGGCGCCTGGGTCGTCTGGCCCTTTTCGAGCTTGATCATGGCTTCGGTGAATTCCGACACATAGCTGCTGGGAGTGGCCCAGTCCAGGTCGCCGCCCTTGGCGCCGGAGCCCGGATCCTTGGACTGCTTCTTGGCGATTTCTTCGAACTTGCCGCCCTTCTTCAGCGAAGCAAGGATGGCCTTGGCTTCTTCTTCCTTCTCAACCAGGATGTGGCTGGCCTTGAATTCCTTGCCGCTGTTGGCGGCTACGAACTTGTCATACTCCGCCTTGATTTCGGCGTCGGTGACAGGGTCCTTCTTCTGCTGGTCGAGGAAGAGTTCGCGGATCAGGATGGTCTGGCGGGCCAGTTCCATCTGGGCCTTGTAGTCGGGCGATGCTTCCAGGCCGCGCTTTTGCGCTTCCTGCATGAAAATTTCACGGGCGATGACTTCTTCCTTGATCTGCGCATCCAGGTCAGGCGTCACCGGGCGGCCCGAGCGTTCCACCTGTTGCTTGAGCGCCTCGGCGCGCTCCTTGGGGACGGCTTTACCGTTGACGATGGCCAGGTTCTGGGCAGACACGGGAAGGGCAACGGTGCCCAGCAAAGCAGCGGCCACGAGGCCGGACAAGAGCTGTTTCTTCATTCGAAATCCAAAAAAAGAGATGGTTTACTGGCTGACGGCCGGTAAACCGGGGGGCATGTACCTGAGCCGGGTCAGAGAATTTCAATGGCCAGGGCGTGGGCGCCCCGGTCAATGAATTCTTGCAGCGCATCATACACAAGGCGATGCTGGCGAACGCGGGGCAAACCGGTAAACAAAGGTGACGCGATGCGCACCCGGAAATGGGTTCCAAACCCCGTTCCATTGGCTCCCGGGTGCCCCTCGTGCTGCCAGCTTTCGTCCAGCACTTCAAGCGCGGTGGGTTGGAGCTTTGCGCGCAGGCACAGTTCCATATTCTGGGCGGTGATGGCTTCGGTGTTCATGCCAGCGGGTCCTTTGCTTCGTCGGTGTCCTTGATATAGCGGCTAAGGTACAGCGCCTGCGCCACCACAAACAAGAGCATCAGCCCCAGGCCGCCAAACAGCTTGAAATTCACCCAGGTGTCGGTGTCAAAGTGGTAGGCCACCCACAGGTTGAGCACGCCCATGACCGTGAAGAAACCAGTCCAGCTCCAGTTCATGGCACGCCAGGCCGCGTCGGGCAGTTCCATCTGGGCGCCCATCAGGCTCTTGATGAGGTTTTTTCGGAAGAACAGCTGCCCGATGAGCAGCGAGCCGCCCATCAGCCAGTACAGCACGGTGGGCTTCCATTTGATGAAGGTGTCATTCTGGGCCAGCAGGGTGGCGCCACCGAACAGCACGATGACGCCCAGGCTCAGCCACTGCATGGGCTCGACCTTGCCATGCCGGGCACGAAGGTAGGCAATCTGGGCGATGGTGGCAACGATGGCCACGCCCGTGGCCACATAAATGCCCCAGACCTTGAAGGCGGCAAAGAACAGGATGATGGGGAAAAAATCGATCAGCAGTTTCATGGCGTAGCGTCGGAAGCCTGTTCGGGAGCCTTGGGGGCGAAGTCCAGGGATGCGGAATTCATGCAGTAGCGCAGGCCGGTAGGAGCCGGGCCGTCTTCGAAGACATGGCCCAGGTGCGCCCCGCATTGTGCACAAACGGTTTCGGTGCGCAGCATGCCATGGCTGCGGTCGGTGATTTCCTGGATGGCCCCGGGCACCGCCTGGGCAAAGCTGGGCCAGCCGCAGCCAGCGTCGAACTTGGTGCTGGAGTCGAACAGCTTGTGGCCGCAGCAGATGCAGTGGTAGCTGCCGTCCGCCCAGTGGGCTTCGTACTTGCCTGTGAACGGGCGTTCGGTGGCTGCGTGGCGCGTGACCTGGAAGGCGCCGGGTTCGGCGCCCTTCTCGCGCAATAGAGCCTGCCACTGCGCGTCGGTTTTCTGGAGAGGGTAGTTCATGAAGAGCAACTGATGGAAATGTGCCGGGCCCAATCCGGGGGGAATCCGGCATGCGCCTCGAAACCGGGGTGATCGTCGAACGGGCGCTCCAGCAAGGTTTGGAGTGCATGCACTTCGGAATAATTCCCTTCCTGGGCTGCACGGATGGCCTGCTCACCCAGGTGGTTGCGCAGCACGTAACGGGGATTTATTTTTAGCATCAAATTGGCATCCTGCGCCCTGCCAGTAAGCGCTTGCAGCTCTTGAAATGAGAGCATCCAGCGGTCCCAGCCGACCCGATCGGCAAACAGGTCGCGCACTGGCTCGAAATCGCCAGCGGCCACCGCGTGCGACAGGCGCCGCCAGAAGATGGGGTAATCCACCGCGTTGTCGGCCAGCAGGTGCAGGAGCCCGTCAATCAGGGTGTCATCGTCATCGTGTGCCGTGGTCAGCCCCAGCTTGGCGCGCATGCGGGCCATGAATTCAGCAGGAAAGAGCGCCTTGAACGATTCCAGGGCCGCCATGGCGACGGCGGGGTCGCCAATCAGCGGCTGCAGCGCCTGGCCCAGGCGGTACAGGTTCCAGTACACCACCGGTGGCTGCTGCATGAACGCGTAGCGGCCCTGGTGGTCGCTGTGGTTGCAGATATGGTCCGGGTCGAAGGCGTCGAGGAACTGGAACGGCCCGTAGTCGATGGTCAGCCCCAGGATGCTCATGTTGTCGGTGTTGAGCACGCCATGGCAGAAACCCACGGCCTGCCACTGTGCCACCAGGGCTGCCGTGCGTTCGCTTACCGCCTGCAGCAACGCGGCGTAGCGGTTGCCATCAAAGCCCGTGCCCTCCAGGGCTTCGGGGTAGAAGTGCTCGATCACATGGTCGGCCAGTTGGCGCAGCTCGTCAAACTGTCCGCGCGCCGCGAAATGCTCGAAATGGCCGAAGCGGATGAAGCTGGGGGCCACGCGGGTGACCACGGCGGCGGTTTCGATAGCCTCGCGCCGCACCGGTTCGGGTGAGCCCGTGATGCACAGGGCGCGCGTGGTGGGAATCCCCAGTGCGTGCATGGCCTCGCTGCACAGAAACTCGCGAATGCTCGAACGCAGCACGGCGCGGCCGTCGCCCATGCGGGAATAGGGCGTCAGGCCGCTGCCTTTGAGCTGCAGCTCCATGGGGCCCTGGGGTGTTTGCAGCCCGCCCAGCAGGAGGGCCCGGCCGTCGCCGAGTTGCCCGGCCCACACGCCAAACTGGTGGCCACTGTAGACGCTGGCCAGCGGCTCGCTGCCGGGCAGGGAGGTGTTGCCACTGAAAGCGTGCAGGGCGGCATCGGACTCCAGCCAGCGGGCATCCAGCCCCAGTTCGCGGGCCAGGCCGGGGCTGGTGCCGACCCAGTAGGGTGCGGGCAGGGGCACGGGTTCCAGGCGCGTGTAAAACGCACTGCCCAGGGCGGCAAAGCGGTTGTCCCAAGTCAGGCCGGGATCGCCCGGGCCCCCGTGGTTGGCTGGCAGATTCATGCGGCGATTGTCCTGCAGACCCCAAGGCACGTGGGCCGCAGGGCTATCGCGGCGGTGGCGCGGCCCGCTGGCTGGCCGTGGCCGGAGTGGGGCCCAGCACATGGGCGCGGTACTGCCCTGGAGGCATGCTGAACCAGCGCTTGCAGGCACGAAAGAAGTTGCTCTGGTCCGCAAAGCCCAGCAGGTCGGCCACCTCGGCCAGGCTCCGGCGCGCGTCGCTCAGGTACTGCTGTGCCAGTTCGCGGCGGGTTTCGTCCAGCAGCTGCTGGTAGCTCACGGATTCGGCCTGCAGGCGCCGCTGCAGCGTGCGGTCCGTCAGGTTCAGGTGCGCGGCAACATCCTCGCGCCGGGGTTCCCCCCGGTGCAGAATGCGCGCGATTTCGTTGCGCACTTTGTGGCTCACCTGTAACTGGCCCAGTTGCCCCAGTTCGGTTTCCACCAGCTTTTCGTGCAGCGCCCACAGGTTGGGGTTGTGGGTGGGAATGGGCAGCAGCAGGTCGGCCCCGGCCATCAGAAAGCGGTTGACGGGCTGGCCAAAGCGCGGCAGCAAACCGAAGGCTGCGCGGTAACGCGCATCGTTGGCCGGTGGTGGCGTGACCAGATCGACGGCCAGAGGTTCAAGCTCACGCCGCGTCAGCCAGCGGCACAGCGTCAGCAGGGTCAGCACCGCGAATTCGACCCGCTGGCGGGGGATGGGACGTGAAGCGCCGATATGGTTCAGCACCAGCCAGTACCCGCGCGGTTCGCGTTCCATCGTGAAGGTCGTGGCGTCCGAGATCAGGGCCATGTGGCGGTCCAGGTGCTTGAAGCCTTCGAGCAGGTTGGGGCCCGAGGCCAGGGCGTGGCCCACCAGGTCCAGGTTGCCGTAGCGGGCCGCCAGCTGGCGGTCCAGGCCGAGCCCGGGCTGGTCATACCGCGCCGCAGCCGCGTCCCAAAGCCGGCTGACGCGGTCCACATCGACACGCGTCTGGGGGTGTTGCAGGCTGGCCAGGTCGATGTCCGCCTGGGCAAAAAGCTCCGTAATCGGCAGCCCTTCGGCGGCAAACAGATCTGCAATGCCGCGCACCCAGGCGGCCGAGCTGGTGCGCTGCTGCAGGGGGGTCACGGGCATGTCGGGTTCTCAGGGTTTACGCGTGGGTGGTGGTGTGAAGTCACTGTTTTGGTGCCGTTGCGATAGTGGGCTGCAGGCCGGGCGTTCACACAATGCGCTCCGAGGTCAGGCCCTGCCGCAAGTGTGATGCGTTCCAGAGGCGCAACCCATTCCTGAAAACCCCGAAGGAGACAAGTATGGTTAATTTTTCCCGGTGTCTGCACTGGAGTGCAGCTGTGCTGGCCGCGGTGGTCACATCGGCGTGTGGCGGCTTGGGTGGCACCTTGCCCGAACTGCGCGAAACGCGTTATGGCGTCGTCCGGGGCACGGATGACAGCGCGGCCAGCGGCACCTATGCATGGAAAGGGGTGCCCTACGCCAAGCCCCCTGTGGGCCCATTGCGCTGGCACCCCCCGGCCGAGCCTGCAGCCTGGACGGGCGAGCGCAGCACCACCCAGTTTGGCAGTGCCTGCCTGCAGATGGGGCGCATCTACGGCCCGGGCGCCAACAACCGTTTTGACGACACCATTGGCCAGACGCTGAACACGCCCCTTGGCAGTGAAGACTGCCTCACCCTCAACATCTGGCGCCCCTCCACCGCGCAGGACAACCTGCCGGTGCTGGTCTTCATCCATGGCGGCAGTGCCATTTCCGGCTACACCGCGGACCCCGTGTACGACGGCGCGGCGCTGGCAAAGGCCGCCAATGCCATTGTCGTCACGGCCAACTACCGGCTTGATGTGCTGGGGTACCTGCAACTGCCGGCCCTGCATGCGGGCACCGGTCCCTATACCGGCAACTACGCATTGCTGGACATCGTGCAGGCGCTGCGCTTCGTCCAGGGGAACATCACCCGTTTTGGCGGCAATGCGGGCAATGTCACGCTGATGGGACAGTCGGCCGGGGCCATCAACGTGCTGGCCCTGCTGACCTCGCCGCAGGCCAAGGGGCTGTTTCACAAGATCCTGCCGATCAGCGGCGGCATTTCACTGGCGTCCAACCTGCCGGCAGGCTCCGTTCCCACGCTCAACCCGGCCTCCCGCTATGCCGCGCAGGCGGGCATGCTGCTGGCCCACCTGGTGGTGGCCGATGGCCTGGCACCGGCTTTGCCGGAGGCGCAGAGCCTGGTGGCTGGCTGGACGCCGGACCAGGTGGGGAGCTATTTGCGCGGGAAGGATGCGCGGGTCATCCTGCAGACCGTGCTGGCCAAAGGCTTGACCAGTTCAGGGCCGATTCCTGACGGGGTGGTGGTGCCTCTCGATCCCATCACGGAGATTGCGGCCGGGCGCTATGAGAAGGTGCCGGTGCTTTCGGGCTACACGGCCGAGGAGGGCAAGCTGTTTGCACCCTTCCTGGTGCTGCTGGGGGGCAAGCCGGGGATGAAGATCGGCGATGCCGAGCGCTTTGCAATGATGCAAAGCTTTGACCCCGACGCGCCCGCCATGCTCACGGCAGCGGACATTCTGGACGCGTCCTACCTGCCAGTGACCACCCCCGGCACCGGCTGGAACGCACGCACCCAGATGCTGGGAAATGCGTTCATCGGTGCGAGCCGCGACAACCTGCTCAACGCCCTGCGGAGCCAGCAAGGCAATGTGTGGAACTATCAGTTCAACTGGGCGCAGCAGCCCGCACCCTGGAACGATGTTTACGGCGCGGCCCATGCGTTTGACCTGCCGTTCGTGTTCGGCAATTTCGGGCCTTCGGTGTTTGCCAAAGCGACCAACAGCACGGCCAACCAGGCGGGGCGCCTGGCGCTGTCCCGGGCCATGATGGACAGCGTGCGTGCCTTCGTGCACACCGGCGACCCCAACAATGCCACCCTGGGCCTGGCCTGGCAGCCCTGGCCCGGCAAGCTGTTGCTGGATGCGGACCAGAAGGCCATGCGCCTGAGTGTTCAATGACCCCGGGTGCCGTGTTCAACGGGCCGGGGGTGTGCTGTCACTGGGCCGCTGTGGCCGCCAGGTGCGCGCTGAGCCCGTCGTCATCCACGATGGTCACGCGGCCGAACTCCAGCGAAACGATGCCCGCGGCTTCCAGCGCGCGCAGCACGCGGTTGACGGTCTGGCGCGACAGCCCAGCCAGTTGTCCCAACTCGTCCTGCGTGAGGTTGATGCGGCGTGTGCTGCGCCAGAATGTGCGGCTGAGGTACAGCGCCACGCGGTGCTCTGGCGAGCGCATGCGTCCGGCCTCGATGATGGTCATGGCCTGGCCCAGCCGCACGTTGAAGAGCAGCACCAGAAACTGGTTGAACGCCAGGCTGGTTTCACGCAAGGTGGTGAACAGGGGCAGCGGCAGGCACAGGATCTGCGTGGGGCGCAATGCCACCACATCGTATTTGCGTGGCTCGGGCCGCATGGCCGAACCCTCGCCGAACCAGTCGCCGTCCGGGATGCCGATGAAGGCCGAGGCGCGCCCCTGGCATGCGGGGCTGCGCAGCATGACCAGGCCAGAGACCACGGCATGCCAGCCTTCCACCGCCGTGCCTGCGGGCAGCATCACATCGCCCTTGGCGCCCTCGATGGCGTACACGCTGCGGCGCACCTGTTCCTGCAGATCGGCCGACAGGCTGCCGAACCAGCGCTGGGACGCAATGAAGCGTTCGGTGGGGGAGGTGGGTCCAAACATGCATCGATTGTCGCCGCGCGGGGCGCGTTTCCTCGGGAAAACCCGGGGCAAATGTCAAGCAAACGACACGTGTTGGAGTTTGCTCCGCGGCCACGCACACTGCCACGGTTTTCTTACGGACGCCCGGGCATCGGGGCGGGTTGAATCAAGGAGTGGCACATGCTGAAGAAGAGGGCATTTCTGGGCGCGATGGGTGCTGCCGCATGGGCGCCCTGGGGCATGCTGCATGCTGCCAGCCCGGGGGTCACGGACCATGAAATCGTGCTGGGCCAGTCGCTGGACCTGAGCGGTCCGCTGGCCGAGATGGCGCCCGACATGGTGAACGCCACCAAGGTTTTCTTCGATGCCGTCAATGCGCAGGGCGGCGTGCATGGGCGGCGTATTCGCATGGTCACGCTGGATGACGGCTATAAGCCCGACAACACCGTGAAGAACGTGGGCAAGATGATCGCCGAGGACGGCGTGTTTGCCCTGTGCAACCTCACCGGCACGGCCAACGTGGCGGCCATTCTGCCGCTGCTGGCCAAGGAGAGCCCGCCCGTACCGCTGATTTCGCCCTTCACGGGGGCTGGCCTGGTCCGCGCACCGGGTCTGGACCATGTGTTCAACATCCGCGCCAGCTACGCTGACGAGGCCGAGAAGCTGGTGCAGCACCTCACCACGTTGGGCGTGCCGCGCATCTCGGTGCTGTGGGTGAATAACGGGTTTGGCAAGGACGGCCTCGACGGTGTGCGCAAATCCATGGAAAAGCGCGGCCTGCGCGTGCATTCGGATGCGCCCATCCAGGCCGATTCGTCCGATGTGCAGCAGGCCGTGACCGCGCTCGGTGCCAGTGAACCGGACGCCATCATCATGATCACCGCCGGGGCGCCCACGGTCTCGTTCATCAAGACCTACCGCAAGCTCAGCCGGGGGGCGCGTTTCTACACCTTGTCCGTCATGGGCACCCAGGCCACCTTGCGCGCGCTGGGGGAGGACGGTGTCGGTGTGGTGGTGACCTCGGTGGTGCCGTTTCCCTGGAGCCAGAGCATGCCGCTGGCGCGCGAATACCGTGCGGCCCTGAAGAAGGGCGGGTTCGAGAGCAACGCATCGTTCATCGGCCTGGAGGCCTACCTGAACGCCAAGGTGCTGCTGGAGGGGCTGCGCCGTGCGGGCAAGGACCTCACGCGCCCCCGCTTCCTGCAGGCCCTCGAATCCCTTCGCAGTTTCGACCTGGGCGGCTTCGAGGTGGACTACGGCAAAGGTGTGCGCCAAGGGTCGCGTTTTGTGGATTTGACCATCATCGGCAGGGGTGAGAAGTTCACCCGTTAGGATGGGGTTGTTTTGTTTTCAGGCATTGCTAAAGGAGTACACATGCTGGGTTTGATGCAGAGTCAGCCATTGCTGATTTCCTCGTTGATCGAGTTCGCGGAGCGCCACCATGGCGACGGAGAGATCGTCTCGCGCCGCGTGGAAGGCGACATCCACCGTTACACCTACAAGGATCTGGCGGCACGCTCGCGCCAGCTGGCCAATGCCCTGGCTGGCGAAGCCCTGCAGTTCAGCGACCGCGTGGCCTCGCTGGCCTGGAACGGCTACCGCCACATGGAGATGTACTTTGGCGTGAGCGGCTCGGGCCGCGTGCTGCACACCATCAACCCGCGCCTGCATCCCGAGCAGATCGCCTGGATCGTGAACCATGCCGAAGACCAGATTCTCTGCTTCGACCTCACCTTCCTGCCCCTGGTGCAGGCCGTGCATGCCAAATGCCCCACGGTGAAGAAGTGGGTGGCCTTGTGCGACGCCGACAAGCTGCCGGCCGATAGCGGTGTCCCCGGCCTGACCAGCTACGAAACCTGGATTGGTGCCCAGACCTCCGACTACGCCTGGCCGGTGTTCGACGAAAACACCGCGTCGAGCATGTGCTACACCAGCGGCACCACGGGCAACCCCAAGGCCGCCCTGTACAGCCACCGCTCGACCACGCTGCACGCCTATGCGGCGGCGCTGCCCGACGTGATGTGCCTGTCGGCGCGCGACGCCGTGCTGCCCGTGGTGCCCATGTTCCACGTCAACGCCTGGGGCATCCCGTACTCGGCGGCGCTCACGGGCTGCAAGCTGGTGTACCCCGGCCCGGCCATGGACGGCAAGTCGATCTATGAACTGATCGAGTCCGAGAAGGTCAGCTACGCCGCGGGCGTGCCCACGGTCTGGCAGATGATGCTGGGCCACATGAAACCGGCCGGCCTGAAGTTCAGCTCGCTCAAGCGCACCGTGATTGGCGGCTCGGCCTGCCCGCCCGCAATGATCACGGCTTTCCAGGAAGAGTACGGCGTGGAGGTGCTGCACGCCTGGGGCATGACCGAAATGAGCCCGCTGGGTACGTTGTGCACGCTCAAGAACAAGCAGCTCGGGCTGCCTGCGCAAGCGCAGATGAAGATCCGCCAGAAGCAGGGGCGCTCCATCTATGGCGTGGACATGAAGATCGTCGACGGGGAGGGCAACGAGCTGCCCTGGGACGGCAAGACCTACGGCGACCTGCTGGTGCGCGGCCCCTGGATCCTGGACGCCTACTACAAAGGCGAGAGCCCGCTCGTCAAGGACGCGCAGGGCAGGGGCTGGTTCCCCACCGGCGACGTGGCCACCATCGATGCCGACGGCTTCATGCAGATCACCGACCGCAGCAAGGACGTGATCAAGTCCGGCGGTGAATGGATCAGCTCCATCGACATCGAGAACATCGCCATGGCCCACCCGGCCATCGCCATGGCCGCCTGCATCGGCATGCCGCACCCCAAGTGGGATGAGCGCCCCATCGTGGCGGTCACGAAGAAGCCCGGCGCCGAGGTGACACGCGAGGAGCTGCTGAAGTTCTACGAAGGCAAGACCGCCAAGTGGCAGATCCCCGACGACGTGGTGTTCGTGGACGCCATTCCGCTGGGTGCCACCGGCAAGATGCTCAAGACAAAGCTGCGCGAGCAGCTCAAGGATTACAAGCTCCCGGGCCTGTAATGCATGCTGCTGCGGTGCTTGGGGAGTGCCGCAGCAGTCGCGTGTGTGATAGGTGCTAGGGGCAATCCCTGAGCAATGACGCACCGCAACACTGTACGCTGCGAATGTCGATTCAACTGGAGACTGAAAAAATGAAATTTGCTATTAAAGCTGTAGCTGCTTCCGTAATTCTGGCAAGCGCTGGCGGCGCTTTCGCTCAACAAGGTGAAACCGTCAAGATCGCTTGGCTCGACCCGCTGTCCGGCCTGATGGCCGCCGTGGGAACGAACCAGCTCAAGAGCTTCCAGTTCATCGCCGAGGAGTTCAACAAAAAGAACGCCGCTGGCGTGAAGTTCGAGATCATCGGCATCGACAACAAACTCAGCCCCCAGGAAACCTCCAACGCGCTGCGTTCGGCCATGGACCAGGGCGTGCGCTACGTCGTGCAGGGCAACGGCTCGGGTGCGGCGCTGGCCATCATGGATGCCCTGGAAAAGCACAACGCCCGCAACCCGGGCAAGGAAGTGGTGTACCTGAACTACGCCGCCGTGGACCCGGACCTGACCAACAGCAAGTGCAGTTACTGGCACTTCCGTCTGGATGCCGACACTTCCATGAAGATGGAAGCGCTGACCACCTACATGAAGGACCTGCCCGATGTCAAGAAGGTCTACCTGATCAACCAGAACTACTCGCACGGCCACCAGGTCTCCAAGAACGCCAAGGAGATGATGAAGCGCAAGCGCCCCGACGTGCAGTTCGTGGGTGACGACCTGCACCCCCTGGCCCAGGTGCGCGATTTCGCGCCCTACATCGCCAAGATCAAGGCCTCGGGCGCCGACAGCGTGATCACCGGCAACTGGGGTTCTGACCTGGCACTGCTCATCAAGGCTGCCAACGACGCCGGTCTGAACAACGTCAACTTCTACACCTACTACGGCTCCGTCACGGGCAGCCCCACCGCCATGGGCCCCGCAGCCGCCGGCCGCGTGTACATGGTGGCCTATGCCCACATGAACCTGCCTGGCCCGCTGCACCAGATCGTGGTGGACTACAAGAAGAAGTTCGGCGACGACATGTACACCGGCGCCGTCTACCACGCCTTCACCATGTTGACCGAGGCCTTTGTCAAGACCAAGTCCACGGACCCCGTCAAGGTGGCGGCCGCCATGGAAGGCATGAAGTTCAAGAGCTTCAATGGCGAGGTCGAGATGCGCAAGACCGACCACCAGCTCCAGCAAGGTCTGTTCATCTCCAAGTGGGACAAGGCCGGTGGCAAGTACCCGATCGACTCTGAAGGCACGGGCTACACCTTCATTCCCGTGAAGTACTACGAGCCCTACGTGGCCAGCACGCCCACCTCGTGCCAGATGAAGCGTCCTTCCTGAGGCAGCTTTGTAAACGCAGGAGGCCCGACACCCCTCGGGCCTCTTTTTTTGACCTCGTTCTGAAGAATTTCAATGAGTCTTGAATTTTTCGTGATCTCCACGCTCAACGGCGTGAGCTATGGCCTGCTGCTGTTCATGCTCAGCTCGGGCCTCACACTCATCTTCAGCATGATGGGCGTGCTCAATTTCGCGCACACCAGCTTCTACATGCTGGGTGCCTACTTTGCCTACACGATCTCCAGCGTCGTGGGCTTCTGGCCAGCACTGGTGCTGGCGCCGCTGGCCGTTGGTGCGATGGGGGCGCTGTTCGAGCGCTACAGCCTGCGCCGGGTGCACAAGTTCGGCCATGTGCCTGAGCTGCTGGTGACCTTCGGCCTGTCCTACCTCATCCTGGAGCTGGTGCAGCTCGTCTGGGGCCGCTCGACCGTGCCCTATGGCCTGCCCGAGCAGCTGCAGGGCCCCCTGTTCACGCTGTATGACACGCAGTTCCCCAAGTCGCGCTCGTTCGTCATGCTGGTGGCCATGCTCATGCTGGTGTCGGTCTGGCTGCTGCTCACGCGCACCCGCATCGGTCTGGTGATCCAGGCCGCGCTCAAGCACCCCGAGATGGTGCAGGCGCTGGGCCACAACGTGCCGCGCGTGTTCATGCTGGTGTTTGGCGGTGGTTGCGCGCTGGCGGGGCTGGCCGGCGTGATTGGCGGCAACACCTACGTCACCGAGCCCGCCATGGCGGCGTCGGTCGGCTCCATCATTTTCGTGGTGGTGGTGGTGGGCGGCATGGGCTCGCTGGCGGGCGCCTTCCTGGCCTCGCTACTCATCGGCCTGGTGCAGACCTTTGCCGTGGCCATTGACCATTCGCTGGCCACCGGCCTGCAGGCCCTGGGCATGACGGTGACCGAAGAAACCTTCGGCTGGCCGCTGCTCAAACTGACCGTTTCGCAGGTGGCTCCCATCCTGCCGTACCTGTTCCTGGTACTGATCCTGATCTTCCGCCCGAAGGGCCTTCTGGGCACGCGGGAGGACTGAACCCATGACCACCACCACATCCACCACCACGTCGTACTACCGGTTCAAGCCCTGGAACGTGGGCCGCATCATCGTCTGGGGCCTGTTCGCGCTGCTGCTGATCGTTGCGCCCATGCTGTTCAAGAGCAGCCTGGCACTGACCATGCTCTCGCAAATCGGCTACCTCATCATCATCTGCCTGAGCTACAACATGCTGCTGGGGCAGGGGGGCATGCTCAGCTTCGGCCACGCGGTCTACACCGGGCTGGGCTCGTTCATCGCCATCCATGCCATGAACCTCGCCAGCAAGGGCTCGCTGCCCATTCCGCTGGTGCTCATTCCGCTCGTTGGCGGCGTGGCGGGCATGCTGTTTGCCGTGCTGCTGGGCTACGTGACGACCAAGAAAGCCGGTACCACCTTCGCCATGATCACCCTGGGCATCGGTGAGCTGGTGGCCTCGATGGCGCTGATGTTCCCCGAGTTCTTCGGCGGCGAGGGCGGCATCACCACCGACCGCGTCTACGGCGGCTCGTTCCTGGGCATCACCTTCGGCCCGGCCATTCAGGTGTACTACCTGATCGCGGCCTACTGCTTTGTCTGCACGGCCGCCATGTTTGCCTTCACGGGCACACCGCTGGGGCGCATTCTGAATGCCGTGCGCGACAACCCCGAGCGCGTGGAGTTCATTGGCTACAACACCCAGCGCGTGCGCTATTTCGCTTTTATCATCGCCGGCTTCTTTGCCGGTATTGGCGGGGGGCTGACGGCCATCAACTTCGAGATCATCACCGCCGCCGACAGCGTCAGCGTGATCCGTTCGGGTGGCTACCTGCTGTTCACCTTCCTGGGCGGCGCCACGTTCTTCTTCGGCCCCATCATTGGCGCCGTGCTGCTGGTGTTTGCCTCGGTGCTGCTGTCCGAGCTGTCCAAGGCCTGGCTGCTGTACCTGGGCCTGGTGTTCCTGTTCATGGTGATGTATGCGCCCGGTGGCGTGGCCAGCCTGATCATGATGAACCTGCGCCTGGCCAAATTCGGCAAGCTTCGCAGCCTGTGGCCGTCCTACCTGGGGCTGGCGGGCACGGGGCTGGTGGCGGTGCTGGGCGCGGCGTGCATGGTCGAGATGACCTACCACCTGCAGCTCAATGCGGCGCTGGGCCCTGTCATGACATTCCTGGGCGCGACCCTTGATGCCACGGCATTGTCGAGCTGGTTCGGGTCCATTTTCGTGCTGCTGACCGGGCTGGGGCTGTTTGAACTGTGCCGCCGCCAGTTCCTGCAGCAATGGAGCCGCATCCAGGAAGAGATCGAGCACCAAATCAAGCGTGGGGAGGCGCTGTAAACCATGGCGCAAGACGCTACTTATGCACTGGAGCTGCGCGAACTGCGCAAGAGCTTCGGCAAGACGGAAATCATTCGGGGTGCCAATCTGGCGGTCAATGCTGGCGAACGCGTGGCCATCATTGGCCCCAACGGTGCGGGCAAGTCCACGCTGTTCAACCTGATCAGCGGGCGCTTTGCGCCCACCAGCGGTGAAGTGATCCTCAACGGCCAGCGCATCGACGGCAAGAAGCCCTACGAGATCAACCGCATGGGGCTGAGCCGAAGCTTCCAGATCACCAACATCTTCCCCAATCTCAGCGTGTTCGAGAACCTGCGCTGCGGTGTGCTCTGGAGCATGGGCTACAAGTACACCTTCCTGCGCTTTCTCTCGGGGCTCGATGATGCCAACGAGCGCGCCAAGCAGCTCATGGAGATGATCAAGCTGGAGAAGAAGCGCGACACGCTGGCGGTGAACCTCACCTATGCCGAACAGCGCGCGCTGGAGATCGGGATCACCATCGCCGGGGGCGCCAACGTCATCCTGCTCGATGAACCCACCGCCGGCATGAGCCGCAGCGAGACCACGCGTTTCATTCACCTCATCAAGGAAGTGACCGTGGGCCGCACCCTGCTGACCGTGGAGCACGACATGGGCGTGGTGTTCGGCCTGGCCGACAAGATCGCCGTGGTGGTGTACGGTGAGGTCATCGCCTTCGACACCCCGGACAAAGTGCGCGCCAATGCGCGCGTGCAGGAGGCCTACCTGGGCTCCGCCGTGGCCGATGCACAGGCGGGGGGACACTGACATGCTGCATATCAACAACCTCCACGCTTACTACGGCAAAAGCCATGTGCTGCATGGCGTCGCCTTTGACGTCCAGCCGGGCGAAATCGTCGCGCTGCTGGGCCGCAACGGCTCGGGCCGCTCCACCACCGCCAAGGCCATCATGGGCCTGGTGGACTGGGAAGGCACGCTGCAATGGAAGGGCCAGGACCTCAACGGCAAAAAAGCCTACGAAGTCGCCCACCTGGGCCTGGGCTACGTGCCCGAAAGCCGCGACGTGTTTCCCAACCTCACGGTGCACCAGAACCTGCTGCTGGGCCAAAAAGGCAATGGCAAGGGCAGCCGATGGTCGTTTGACGACATGTACGCACTGTTTCCGCGTCTGCACGAGCGCCGCAACATCGAGGCGGGCGTGATGTCGGGCGGCGAGCAGCAGATGCTCACGCTGTGCCGCACCCTCATGGGCGACCCCGACCTCATCATCATCGACGAGCCCACCGAGGGCCTGGCGCCCAAGATCGTCGAACTGGTGGGCCAGTACCTGAAGAAGATCAAGGAGCGCGGCATCTCCGTGCTGCTGATCGAGCAGAAGCTGACCATCGCCATGGACATTTCCGACCGCGCGCTCGTCATGGGCCACGGCAGCATCGTGTTCCAGGGCACGCCCGACGAACTGCGCGCCAACAGCTACGTGCGCAAGGAGTGGCTGGAGGTCTGAGCCGCAGCGTTCTGGCCAGTCTGGCGCCTTGCGCGAACGTGCAGGGCGCCTTTTTTTTGCCTTTGTCCCAGGCGAGACAAAGCCCCACTGGCAAAGCGGGCAGAAGTCTCTACAATCAAAATCGCACGACCGTTCTTTTTCCAATTTTCCAAGGAACAACAGCATGACCGCTGAATACAAAGTCCACGGCAATGTCGCCGTGATCACGCTGGCCAACCCGCCTGTGAACGGCCTGGGCCTGTCCACCCGCCAGGGCATCGTCGAGGGCCTGAACCAGGCCAATGCCGACGCCACCGTCAAGGCCATCGTCATCACCGGTGCCGGGGGCGCGTTCTCCGGCGGTGCCGACATCAAGGAATTCGGCACCGACCGTGCCATGCAGGAGCCCAACCTCAATTCGGTCATCGCGGCCCTGGAAAATTCGGACAAGCCCGTCGTCGCGGCCATCCACAGCGTGGTGATGGGCGGCGGCCTGGAACTGGCCCTGGGCTGCCACTACCGTGTGGCCGCCCCCGGCTGCAGCGTGGCCCTGCCCGAAGTCAAGCTGGGCATTCTGCCCGGCGCCGGCGGCACGCAGCGCCTGCCGCGCGTGATTGGCGTCGAGCCCGCCCTGAACATGATTGTGAGCGGCGAAGCCATCAAGAGCGAGATGCTCGCCATGCTGCCCGGCCAGAAGCTGTTCGACAAGCTGGTGGATTCGCCCGAAGCGCTGGCCGCCGAGGCGCTGGCCTTTGCGCAGAGTGTGGCCGATGTGCGCCCGCTGCCGCTGGTGCGCAACCTGCCGTGCAAGCACCCCGAAGGCGATGCGTACTTCCAGTTCGCACGCAACATGGTCAAGGGCATGGCCAAAAATTACCCGGCGCCCGCCAAGTGCGTGGACGCTGTCGAGGCCGCCACCAAGAAGAAGTTCGCCGATGGCCTGGCCACCGAGCGCGAGATTTTCATCAACCTGATGTGGACGGCCGAGTCGCGCTCGCTGCGCCACCTGTTCCTGGCCGAGCGCGCCGCGAGCAAGATCCCCGACGTGCCTTCGGACACCCCCAAGCGCGATATCAAGGCCGTGGCCGTGATCGGCGCCGGCACCATGGGTGGCGGCATCGCCATGAACTTCCTGAATGCCGGCATCCCCGTGAAGATGCTGGAGATGAAGCAAGAGGCGCTGGACCGTGGCATCGCCACCATCCGCAAGAACTACGAAGCCCAGGTGGCCAAGAAAAAGCTCAAGCAGGACAAGTACGAGCAGCGCATGGCGCTGCTGAGCACCACGCTGAGCTACGACGACCTCCGGGACGCCGACCTCGTGATCGAGGCCGTGTTTGAAGAAATCGGCGTCAAGGAAGCCGTGTTCAAGGAACTCGACCGCGTGATGAAGCCCGGCGCCATCCTG
>JANJVX010000231.1 GCA_024709845.1 Burkholderiaceae bacterium
GCTGCAGGCCCTGGAGGTGTTCAGCAACCCCTTCTACAGCAATGGTCCCAACGACCAGGGCGTGGGCTGGAACGTGCTAGCGTCGCTGCAGCGCGTGGCCATCGGCTTCGGGCTGGCGGCGGTGGTGGGCATTCCGGCGGGGTTCGTGATCGGACGGTTTGCCTTCCTCTCGCGCATGTTCAACCCGCTCATCAGCCTGTTGCGGCCGGTGTCGCCGCTGGCCTGGCTGCCCATTGGCCTGCTGGTGTTCAAGGGCGCCAACCCGGCCGCCATCTGGACGATCTTCATCTGCTCCATCTGGCCCATGATCATCAACACCGCCGTGGGCGTGCAGCGCGTGCCGCAGGACTACATGAACGTGGCCCGCGTGCTGAACCTGAGCGAATGGAAGATCGCCACCAAGATCCTCTTCCCCGCCGTGCTGCCCTACATGCTGACGGGTGTGCGCCTGGCCGTGGGCACCGCGTGGCTGGTGATCGTGGCCGCCGAGATGCTGACGGGCGGCGTGGGCATTGGCTTTTGGGTGTGGGACGAGTGGAACAACCTGAACGTCAAGAACATCATCATTGCCATCTTCGTGATTGGCATCGTCGGGCTGCTGCTCGAAGCGGCACTGGTCAAGCTGGCCACGGCCTTCACGTTCGAAGAGGTGAAATCATGAATGCATCGCTGTCCACCAAGTTCATCGAAGTGCAAGGCGTCGAGCAGACCTTCAAGACAGCCAAGGGCCTGTTCCCCGCATTGCGCGACATCAACCTGACCATCGCCAAGGGCGAGTTCGTGGCGCTCATCGGCCACTCGGGCTGCGGCAAGTCCACGCTGCTGAACCTGATCGCCGGGCTGACCACGCCCACCAACGGCGCGCTGCTGTGCGCCAACAAGGAGATCCGGGGCCCCGGCCCCGAGCGCGCCGTGGTGTTCCAGAACCATTCGCTGCTGCCCTGGCTGACCTGCTTCGACAACATCCACCTGGCCGTGGAGCGGGTGTTTGGCGCCAAGGAGAGCAAGGCGCAACTGAAGGCGCGTACCGATGCCGCCCTGGCCCTGGTGGGCCTGACGCACGCGGGCCAGAAGCGCCCCGGCGAGATCTCGGGCGGCATGAAGCAGCGCGTGGGCATTGCCCGGGCGCTCTCCATGGAGCCCCAGGTGCTGCTGATGGACGAGCCTTTTGGCGCGCTGGACGCGCTGACGCGCGCCAAGCTGCAGGACGAACTGCTGGAGATCGTGGCGCGCACGCACAGCACCGTGGTGATGGTGACGCACGACGTGGACGAGGCCGTGCTGCTGTCCGACAAGATCGTGATGATGACCAACGGCCCGGCCGCCACCATTGGCGAGGTGCTTGCGGTGGATCTGCCCCGCCCTCGCAAGCGCGTGGAGCTGGCCGAAGACCCGCGCTATGTGCACTACCGCAAGGCGGTGATCGACTTTCTGTACACCCGGCAGGGCCACGTCGAGAAGGCGGCCTGACCGGCGCTCGCATCAAAGGCCTTGGTTGCACGCAGCCAGGGCCTTTTGCATTTCAGGCGCAACACCGAGCCCACAGACCAAGAGACCGGCGCGGCCCAGGCCAGGGCCGCCGCGCAAGGGCCGCCCCGCCGCGCTGAGCAAAGTCCCCCTTCCCGCGCGCAGCGCGAGAGAAGGGGGAAGCGGCGTAGCCGCTCAGGGGGTTGTTCCCTGCCCTACCTTCCCCGGCCGGTGATGTAGTGCTCCAGCTGCTCGATGATGAATTTCTGCTCGGAGATGATGTCCTTGACCAGGTCACCAATGGAGATCATGCCCAGCAACTTGCCGTCGTCCACCACGGGCAGGTGGCGCAGGCGCTTGCCGGTCATCAGCTGCATGCACTGCTCGCTGGTCTGCGTGGAATGCACGCACAGCACCGAGGGTGTCATCACGTCACGCACCAGCGTCTCGACCGAGGTGCGGCCCATCAGCGCGATCTTGCGGGCGTAATCGCGCTCGGTGACGATGCCCACGATGGCGTCGCCCTCCATCACCAGCAGGGCGCCAATGCCCTTGTCGGCCATCAGGCGCAAGCCCTCGTACACGGTGTCCGTGGGGGCAATGCGGTGCACCACCGCATCGGGTTTGGATTTGAGAATTTCAGCAACAACGGTCATGAATCACCTCCCTGCAATCACGCACATGCGGTAAGCCATTTCAGCCCATCCGCGCCCGCAGCGCAACAGGGCGTTTTACCAACACGTTGTATGCGCCCATCGGCAGGCCGACCCGGACTCATCGCTCCCGGATTATTCCGAATACTGGAACAGTTAATTCGCGACTGAGTAGTTTTTAAATGACTTCCAAGTGCGTACAGTTCAACCCATCGATGAGCCAGACCCGCTAAGGCGACTCACCGAAACCGCCCCGCAGGACTCGATGGCTCCTGCGGCCAGCGGACCTACAGAGTACGTTTGAAAGGACACCATCATGAACACCGCACGCATCCTCTCCATTGCCGCCGTGGCCGCTTTTGCTTCGATGGGCGCACAGGCCTTTGAAGCCAATGGTGAACTGTACGGCTCCGAGATCGAATCGCGCTTTCAGTCCACCCGCACCCGCGCCGAAGTGCGCGCCGAAGGCCAGAAAGCCCTGCCCGAATTCGCCAAGGGCCCGATCGCTGACCGCGCAGCGCTGGTTCAAAGCACCCGCGAGCGCCCCGCCGTCCGCTCTGAAGGCGTAATGGCTGCCCGGGCCAACCTGATCGCCATCGGCGAACGCAGCTAAACCCTGCAGGGCGGCGCCCTTCGGCGCCGTACCACCCAGCCCGCACCGTGCAAACGGCGCGGGCTTTTTTACGTGGCACGCCTCCATGCCACGGCGCATGTTGCAACGCACCACTCGCTTGCACGGCCCACCCAGCATGGTGCACGCCAGCACACCCTGGTGCAGCGCTGCCCCT
>JANJVX010000236.1 GCA_024709845.1 Burkholderiaceae bacterium
CGGCCGCGCACGCCGAACGCGCTGCCCGGGCCTACAAGGACATCAACCGCCTCGCCCTGCAGTTGCTGGAGCCGGGCGGGGTGCTGTTCACCTTCTCGTGCTCGGGCGGCATCAGCGCCGACCTGTTCCACAAGATCGTGGCCTCGGCCGGGGCCGATGCGGGGGTGGACGGCTACATCCTGGAGCGCCTGGGCGGCGCGCCCGACCATCCGATGACGCTGGAATTCCCCGAGGGCGAGTACCTGAAGGGGCTGGCGGTGATGCGCAAGCCGTGATCATGGCGGTGATGCGCTATTAAAATAATAGCTATTGCCGCTGTAGTGGTGGGCTGAACGGCCAAAAAGACTTGAAATCCCGCGCGCCCTCACGCGCCAGGGGGCTTGACAGCTCCGCTACAGTCTCCATATCCCCATTCCGCCGTGGCCGCCGCACGCCCGCACCCGCGCGCGGCCGCGGCGCCGTTTCATTCCAAGGCCTCCCATGTCCCTCATTCCCGTCACCATCCTCACTGGCTTCCTCGGCTCGGGCAAGACCACGCTGCTCAAGCGCCTGCTCTCCGAGGCCCATGGCCAGAAGATCGCCGTCATCGAGAACGAGTTCGGCGAAGAGAACATCGACAACGACATCCTCGTGGCCGACACGAAGGAGCAGATCATCCAGATGAGCAATGGCTGCATCTGCTGCACCATCCGCGAGGACCTGCGCGAGACGCTGCAGCTGCTGGCCGCCAAGCGCCGCAAGGGCCTGCTGGCGTTCGACCGCGTGGTCATCGAGACCACGGGCCTGGCCGACCCCGGGCCGGTGGCGCAGACTTTCTTCATGGACGAGGAGATCGCCGAGACCTACCTCATCGACTCCATCATCACGCTGGTGGACGCCAAGCACGCCCAGCAGCAGCTCGACGACCGCCAGGAGGCGCGCCGCCAGGTGGGCTTTGCCGACCAGATCTTTCTGTCCAAGACCGACCTGGTGGGCGCCCAGGAGGTGGACGCGCTCACCCACCGCCTCAAGCACATGAACCCGCGCGCGCCGATCAAGGCCGTGCATTTCGGCGAGGTGCCCCTCAGCGAGGTGCTGGACCTGCGCGGCTTCAACCTCAATGCCAAGCTGGACATCGACCCTGATTTCCTCAAGGACGAGGACGACCACAGCCACTGCGACCATGACCACGGGCAGTGCGAGCATGACCACGGGCACCACCACCACCACGATCATGCGCATGGCGAGCACTGCAACCACCCCTCGCACCAGCAAGGCCGCCATCACCACCATGACGATGACGTCAAGAGCTTTGTCTACCGCGCCGATCGTCCGTTCGATCCGGCCAAGCTGGAAGACTTTCTGGGCGCCATCGTCAACATCTATGGCCCGCGCATGCTGCGCTACAAGGGCGTGCTGCACATGAAGGGCACCGACCGCAAGGTCATCTTCCAGGGCGTGCACCAGCTCATGGGCAGCGACCTGGGGCCGCAGTGGGCCGAGGGCGAGGCACGCCAGAGCAAGATGGTGTTCATCGGCATCGAGCTACCGCGCGATATTCTGGAACAGGGCCTGGATCAATGTCTGGGCTGAAAAATCGAGCACCATCGCCGCTTGTGGAGTACCCTTGTGGATATTTAACAACGTGGCGGTAGCTGTCAGCGGGTGTCGATACAATCGCGCCCCGGTGATTTCAAGGGCTGACCATTCACCAACCCGCCAGTACGCCCAGCATGCGGCTGCCGGCTTGCCCGAACCGCGAGGAGACAGGAAGTGAAAGCTGAAACCAGCAAATCCAAGGCGGCTGCCAAAGCCCCTTCGGCAGCGGCCAAGGCAGGTGCCGACAAGGTGTCCGCCAAGACGGCTGCCAAGGTGCCTGCGCCGGCGGCTCCTGCAGCACCACCGCAGGCGGCCACCCCGATGCCTTTGCGCAGCGCTCGGCCTTCTTCTCGCCTGGCCCAATTGACCGTACCATCCATGGCGCAGTCGGTTGCATCAACCGCCGCCAAAGCGAGCTATACCAATACCATGCCCTCCACCATGCAAGTGTCGCCTCCCATGGCCTCCACCAAGAAAGATGCCAAGCTGGCAAACAACTGGAAGACCAAGCCCCTCGAAGAGCTGACCGACGCCGAAGTGCTGGCCATGCCCGACAGCGAGTACATGAACGACACGCAGATGGCGTTCTTCCGCCGCAAGCTGGTGCAGCTCAAGCAGGACATGCACAACAACGCTGGTGAAACCACCGAGCACCTGCGCGAGGACACCGTGGTCGTGCCCGATCCGGCCGACCGCGCCACCATTGAGGAAGAGCACGCCCTGGAGCTGCGCACCCGCGACCGCGAGCGCAAGCTCCTCAAGAAGATCGAGCAGTCCATCGCCCGCATCGACGCTGGCGACTATGGCTACTGCGACGAAACCGGCGAGCCCATCGGCGTGGGCCGCCTGCTGGCGCGCCCCACGGCCACCTTGTCGCTCGAAGCGCAGCAGCGCCGCGAGCTCAAGCAGAAGATGTTTGGTGACTGACCGGATGGCAGCATCTGTCGCCCAGCGGTGCCCCTGACCACCAGCCCTCCATGAGCAAGGAAGAAACCACCCCTTCTGGCGGCGGACTCTTGTCCAAGATGGTGCGGTTCGTGCGCAACCCCACCGTCAACTGGACCGACCTCGACTCCATCCAGGAGGACAAGGAAAGCCAGTACAGCAAGCAGATGCTCAAGGAGATGATCGAGCGCAAGCGCCGCAACGACTTCGTGCGGCGCCGCGAGTTCGACCAGCTGCGCAAGCTGCGCCAGCGTGATGCCCTGTCGGGTCAGCGCACCGAAGATCCCGCGGCCCGTCCCTCGTTCTTCCAGAGCAGCCTGACCTCGCCCGACGAGCGTGCCGTGACGATCAAGAAGATCGACGAGATCGAGGCACAGATGTCGATGCAGTGGTGGAAGGGCAAGCAGGCGGGCGACACCCCCGCCCAGGGCGACAGCCAGGCCCCCGCCGCAGGGGGCGTGCAGGGCGATGCCGCCGCGTCGGGGCGGGCGTTTGCCCCCACGGCACCGCTGTCGCTGCATGCGTCGCTGTCACCGCAGGCGGCCGCCGAACCCCTGTTCGCCGATGACAGCATGCCTATCGAGGGCTTCGGGAATGTGTCCTCGCGGACGTTGACGGGTGAACCCCTCGTGCCTGCGGGT
>JANJVX010000275.1 GCA_024709845.1 Burkholderiaceae bacterium
GCGGCGGTGCGGTCAAAGCCCAGGGCGTTGTTGGTTTCGGCAAAGTGGTAGTGCGAGCCCACCTGGATAGGCCGGTCGCCCGTGTTGCGCACGACGATGGTCAGCGTGCGGCGGCCGGTGTTGAGCAGGTGTTCTCCTGCGTCGGTAAAAAGTTCGCCTGGGGTCATGGTCGGTTGTCCATGGAGGGGGTTGCTGCCATCACGCCACCTGCAGCAGCAGCGCACCACCGAACGCGGCCACGGCCGCACCGGCCACCCGCGCCAGCCACACCTGGCGGTGGCGCAGCGCCCAGCCTGCGGCCAGCCCCGCGCCATGCAGCAGTACCGTGGCGGCCAGCATGCCTGCCAGGGTCTGCCAGGCGCTGCCGCTGCCCGCCAGCTCGACGCCGTGGGCCACGCCATGGAACACGGCAAACACCCCCACGCCCAGCGCTGCCAGCAGGCCGGGCACGCGCAGGCGCGAAACGACGAGCAGACCGGTGACCAGCAGCGAGGCGGCAATCATCGGCTCCACCGCAGGCAGGGCCACGCCCTGAAGGCCCAGCACGGCGCCCGCCAGCAGCATGGCCGCAAAGCCCACGGGGCCCCACAGCAGTTCGCGCCCGGCGCTGCGTGCGGCCAGGGCGCTCCACAGGCCCACGGCCACCATGGCGGCCAGGTGGTCCAGGCCAAACAGGGGGTGGGCAAAGCCGCTCAGAAAACTGTTGTGGATGTGGGATTCAGCGCCTGTATGGGCGCTGGCGCCCGTACTGATTGCGGTAATAGCTATAAAAAAAGTAGCGAATTTGATGCGGGAGAGATTCATGCGAAAGGACTCCTGAAAGAAAAAAACTGGCGTGGTCTCGGCCAGGGGCCGCTGCGCAAGGGCCGCCGAGCCGTGCAAGGGGTGTTCATGGGATCGGCTGGTGCACGGTGACGAGCTTGGTGCCGTCGGGGAAAGTGGCCTCGACCTGGATGTCCGGAATCATCTCGGCGATGCCCTCCATCACGTCGGCGCGGGTCAGCACGGTGCGGCCCTCGCTCATGAGTTGCGCCACGGTCTTGCCGTCGCGCGCGCCTTCCATCACGGCGGCGCTGATCAGCGCCACGGCCTCGGGGTGGTTGAGCTTCAGGCCCCGGGCCTTGCGGCGCTCGGCCAGCAGGGCGGCGGTGAAGATCAGCAGCTTGTCTTTCTCGCGAGGAGTCAGTTCCATTTCGTTTCACTCAAAGCAGGGGTCAATGGCTCGCCCGGCCGCATAAGCGGTCGAACGCGAGGGGTTCGTTCCATGGTGTACCGGGTGAGCAAGTGGAAGCGAATCCATCATAGGCAGCAAGCCCCGTGCCCGCCATACGCCAGAGGGCGAAGGTGCGCGGGAGGGAAAGGCAAACCGTGGCATGGAAACTGCACTTGAAAGGGCTGCCGCCGCCTCCAGCCCATGTCCCCCTCCACCGCCTCCCTCGCACCGCCCGACGCGTCCCCGGCCCCAGCGCTGGGGCAGGACGCTGGCGCCCAGGCGCCGCAGCAGGTGGTGAAGGTGCGGCGCGACTACAACAGCTGGGTGGCCACCGAGACCATGGAGGACTACGCCCTGCGCTACACACCGCAGCGCTTTCGCAAGTGGTCTTCGTTCCGCGTGGCCAACACGGCGTTTGGCGCGGCGTCGTTCCTGATATTGGAGGCGGTGGGCGCCACGCTGCTGGTGCAGTATGGCTTCATCAACGCCTTCTGGGCCATCGTGGTCACGGGGCTCATCATCTTTCTGGCGGGGCTGCCCATCAGCGTGTATGCGGCGCGCTACGGGGTGGACATGGACCTGCTCACGCGCGGCGCGGGCTTTGGCTACATCGGCTCCACGCTCACCTCGCTCATCTACGCCTCGTTCACCTTCATCTTCTTCGCGCTGGAGGCCGCCGTGATGGCCTATGCGCTGGAGCTGGCGCTGGACATCCCGCCCACCTGGGGCTACCTGGTGTGTGCCGTGGTGGTGGTGCCGCTGGTCACGCACGGGGTGTCGGTCATCAGCCGCCTGCAGGTGTGGACGCAGCCGCTCTGGCTGGTGATGCTGGTGGTGCCGTTTGCCTACGTGCTGGTGCGCGATCCTGGTGCGTTCGCGGGCGTCGTGCACTATGGTGGCGAATCGGGGCAGGGTGCGCGCTTCGAGTTGCCCCTGTTTGGTGCGGCGCTCACGGTGGGCATTGCGCTCATCACGCAGATGGGCGAGCAGGCCGACTACCTGCGCTTCATGCCCGCCTGCACACCGGCCACGCGCGGGCGCTGGTGGCTGGGCGTGCTGGCGGGCGGGCCGGGCTGGGTGGTGCTGGGCGTGCTCAAGATGCTGGGCGGCGCGCTGCTGGCCTGGCTGGCCATCACGCACATGGTGCCCGTGGAGCGCGCGGTGGACCCGAACCAGATGTACCTGGTGGCGTATGAATATGTCTTCCCGCACTACGGCTGGGCGGTGGCGGCCACGGCGCTGTTTGTGGTGGTGTCACAGATGAAGATCAACGTGACGAATGCCTACGCGGGCTCGCTGGCGTGGAGCAACTTCTTCTCGCGCCTCACGCACAGCCATCCTGGGCGGGTGGTGTGGGTGGTGTTCAATACGCTGATCGCCTTCATGCTGATGGAGATGAACGTGTTCCGCGCCATGGGCGAGGTGCTGGGGTTGTATTCCAACATCGCCATCGCCTGGATCATGGCCGTGGTGGCCGACCTGGTCATCAACAAGCCGCTGGGCCTGTCGCCCAAGGGTATCGAGTTCAAGCGTGCGCACCTGTACGACATCAACCCGGTGGGCGTGGGGGCGATGGCGCTGGCGTCCGTCGTGTCCATCAGCGCGCACCTGGGGTTGTTCGGCCCGCTGCCGCAGGCGTTCTCGGCGGTGATCGCCATGGCGGTAGCGTTCGTCACGGCGCCCCTCATTGCCTGGGCCACGCGGGGCAAGTACTACATCGCACGGAAGAGCGAACCCGTGGCCGTGCCCATGCAAGGCCCCGTGCCCGGCGCCCGGGCGGCCGACCTGGGCAGCTACCAGCGCCCCACGGTGCAGCGCTGCGTGGTCTGCGAGCGCGAGTACGAGGCGCCCGACATGGCCCAGTGCCCCGCCTACCGCGGTGCCATCTGCTCGCTGTGCTGCACGCTGGACGCGCGCTGCGGCGACCTGTGCAAGCCGCACGCGAGCATGGCCGTGCAATGGTCGGCAGCGCTGCGCTGGGTGCTGCCGCGCGCCATCTGGCGCTACCTGGACACGGGCCTGGGCCACTTCCTGCTGTTGATGCTGGTGATTGCGCCGCTGCTGGCGGCCGTGATGGGGCTGCTCTACCACCAGGAGCTGAACACCATTGCCCAGGCCATGACCGATACCGAGGTGATGGCCGCCCCCGAGGTGGCGCTGCGCTCGGGCCTGCTCAAGGCCTATCTCGCGCTGCTCGTCATCTCGGGCATCGTGGCCTGGTGGCTGGTGCTGGCGCACAAAAGCCGCCAGGTGGCGCAAGAAGAGTCCAACCGCCAGACGGGCCTGCTGGTGCGCGAGATCGCACTGCACCGCCAGACCGACGAAGCCCTGCAGACTGCGCGCCGCGTGGCCGAGCAGGCCAACCAGGCCAAGAGCCGCTACATCAGCGCCATCAGCCATGAGATCCGCACGCCGCTCAACTCCATCCTGGGCTACGCGCAGCTCATGGGTGAGGACGCAGGTGTGCCGCCACACCGCAAGCAGGCGGTGCATGTGATCCGGCGCGGGGGCGAGCATTTGCTGTCGCTGATTGAGGGCACGCTCGACATCGCACGCATCGAATCCGGCAAGCTCACGCTCGATGTCGCGCCCATGCGCTTTGCCGACGGCCTGCATGAGATGGCCGCGCTGTTCGAGCTGCAGGCCGCCGCCAAGGGCCTGGCGTTCACGTTCGATGTGCAGGGGGTGATCCCGGAGGTGGTGCGCGCCGACGACAAGCGCCTGCGCCAGATCCTCATCAACCTGCTGGGCAATGCCGTCAAGTTCACCGCGCAGGGCACCGTCACGCTGCGCGTGCGCCATGCGCGCGAGATGGCGCGCATCGAGGTGCAGGACACGGGGCCGGGTCTGACGCCGGGCGAGATCGAGCGCATCTTCGAGCCCTTTGCGCGCGGCGGTTCGGCCGGTGCGCCCTCGGCCCCCGGCGCGGGCCTGGGGCTGACCATTGCACGGATGCTCACTGCGCTCATGGGTGGCGAGCTGACGGTGAGCAGCACTCCGGGTGTGGGTTCGGTGTTCCACGTCAAGCTGTTCTTGCCCGAGGTGCATGCCGAGGCCCTGGGCAAGGCCGCAGCACCCGTGGCCGTGCAGGCCCGGCGGGCGCGCAAGGGCTACGTGGGCGAGCGCCGCCGCATCCTGGTGGTGGACAACGAAGAGCCCGACCGCGAGCTGCTGGTGCAACTGCTCGAACCCCTGGGCTTCGAGCTGCGCCAGGCCGCCAGCGGCCACGATGCGCTGGACCTGCTGGCCACGGGCTACCGCCCGCATGCGATCTTCATGGATCTGGCCATGCCCGGCATTGACGGGTGGGAAACCTTGCGGCGGGTGCGGCAGATGCATCTGCCCAACGTCCAGTGCGCCATCGTCTCCGCCAATGCGTTCGACAAGGCGCTGGACAACGATGTGGACATCCGCCCCGAGGACTTCGTCGTCAAACCCGTGCGCCACACCGAGCTGCTGGACTGGCTGGAGCGCCGCCTGGGGCTGCAGTGGTGGTACGAGGGTGATGCGCAGGCACCGCCCACTGCACCACCGCCCCCGCACCCGGCACCTGCCGCGCCAGAGCCGCTGAATTACCCCGACGCCGCCGCCCTGGCCGCGCTGGCGCAGGCCGTGGCGCTGGGCTACTACCGGGGCATCCTCAACACCCTGGACGAGATCGAGCGCCGCCAGCCCGCGCACCAGGCCTTTGTGCACACCATGCGCCAGCTGGCGCGCGAGTTCCAGTTCGACGCCATGGGCCAGATTCTGGAGCAGGCCCCCTCGTGATGATGACCACCCCCCCATGACCGCGACCTTGACACCCCCCACCCCAGCTCCCCCCGTGTTGGACCGCAGCGACAGCGACGTGGTGCTGATCGTGGACGACGTGCCCGACAACCTGGCCGTGCTGCACGACGCGCTTGACGAATCGGGCTACACCGTGCTGGTGGCCACGCACGGCGAGGCCGCACTGCAGCGCGCCGCGCAGGCACTGCCCGACGTTGTTTTGCTCGACGCCATGATGCCCGGCATGGACGGTTTTGAAGTCGCCCGGCGCCTCAAGGCATCGCCCGCCACGGCGCACATCCCCATCATCTTCATGACCGGCCTGACGGAAACGGAGCACCTGGTGGCCGCGCTGGATGCGGGTGGGGTGGACTACGTCACCAAGCCCATCAAGCCGCGCGAGGTGATGGCGCGCATGCTGGTGCACCTGGGCGCGGCCCGCCGGGCGCGGCAGGACGCCCGCCAGGCGCGCGAGGCGCGCAACGCGCTCGACGCCTTCGGCTACGCCAGCATCACCGTGCGCACGGCCGACGGCCGCATCGTCTGGCAGACGCCGCTCGCGCGCGAGCTGCTGCAGGCCTACTTCGGCGACCTCGGCCCCTGGGCGCCCGCGCCCGTGCAGACCTGGCTGCGCCGCCATGTGCTGGCCGGGCACGGGGCCGAGCCGCTGGGCGAGCCGCCGCGCCTGGCCGTGGAGCAGGGCGCGCGGCGCCTGACCTTCCGCCTGCACCAGCAGGCCGGTGACAGCGAGGGCGGGGGCGACTGGCTCATCGTGATGCGCGAGGTGTCCGACGCCAAGGTCATCGAGTCCATGAGCCTGGCATTCAAGCTCACCGCGCGCGAGGCCGAGGTGCTGTACTGGGTGGTCAAGGGCAAGATCAACCGCGACATCGGCGACATCCTGGGCGCCAGCCCGGCCACCGTGAAGAAGCACCTGGAGCGCGTGTTCGCCAAGCTGGGCGTGGAAACGCGCACCGCTGCCGCTGCCATGGCGCTGGCCCGCCTGCGCCAGCTGCACCCGCAGTTCGAAGGCTGAGTTTCCTCACCGGCATACGCCACCCGGCGTATTTTCGCGGCGCGGCCTGATCTCCAGAATCCATTCCATCGACCGATCAAAGCCTCTTCCGGGGCCATCGGGCGAAGCGGTTTGAAACCCCCCACTGGAGAAGCCCTCATGCAACGTCGTTATTCCCTCAAGGCCCTCGCGGCCCTTGCCACGCTCGCCGGCCTGTCCGCACTGCCCGCCCACGCGCAGGACACCATCAAGGTCGGCATCCTGCACAGCCTGTCGGGCACCATGGCCATCTCGGAAACCGTGTTGAAAGACACCGTGCTGATGGCCATTGACGAGATCAACGCCAAGGGCGGTGTGCTGGGCAAGAAGCTTGAACCCGTGGTGGTCGACCCTGCCTCCAACTGGCCCCTGTTCGCTGAAAAGACCAAGCAGCTGCTCGGCCAGGACAAGGTTTCGGTCATCTTTGGCTGCTGGACCTCGGTGTCGCGCAAGTCGGTGCTGCCCGTGGTGGAAGAAATGAACGGCCTGCTGTTCTACCCCGTGCAGTACGAGGGCGAAGAGCTGTCCAAGAACGTGTTCTACACCGGCGCCGCGCCCAACCAGCAGGCCATCCCTGCGGTGGACTACCTGATGAGCAAGGACGGCGGCGCGGCCAAGCGCTGGGTGCTGCTGGGCACCGACTATGTCTACCCCCGCACCACCAACAAGATCCTGCGCGCCTACCTCAAGTCCAAGGGCGTGAAGGATTCCGACATCGACGAGAAGTACACCCCCTTCGGCCACTCTGACTACCAGACCATCGTTGCCGACATCAAGAAGTTCAGCCAGGGCGGAAAGACGGCGGTGGTGTCCACCATCAACGGCGACTCCAACGTGCCCTTCTACAAGGAACTGGGTAACGCGGGCCTCAAGGCCAAGGACGTGCCGGTGGTTGCATTCAGCGTGGGTGAAGAAGAACTGCGCGGCGTGGACACCAAGCCCCTGGTGGGCCACCTGGCAGCGTGGAACTACTTCCAGTCCATCAAGAGCCCCGAGAACACCGCCTTCATGAAGAAGTGGGCCGACTACGCCAAGGCCAAGAACATCGCCGGCCACAAGGACAAGCCACTCACCAACGACCCCATGGAAGCCACCTACATCGGCGTGAACATGTGGAAGCAGGCCGTCGAGAAGGCCAAGAGCACCGACGTGGACAAGGTCATTGCCGCCATGGCTGGACAGACTTTCAAGGCACCGTCGGGCATCGTGAGCAAGATGGACGAAAAGAACCACCACCTGCACAAGAGCGTGTTCATCGGCGAGATCAAGGCCGACGGCCAGTTCAACGTGGTGTGGAAGACGCCCGGCCCGGTCAAGGCCAAGCCCTGGTCTCCCTTTATCGAAGGCAACGACAAGAAGAAGGACGAGCCCGAAAAAATGTGAGCACCCCCGGCGTTCGGAACACCCCCCTGAGGCGCTAGCGCGCCTTCACCCCCTCTCTCGATTCGCTGTGCGATTCGGGAGGGGGGACGCCGCCAGCGCGGCGGGGCGGCCCTTGCGCGGCGGCCCTCGCTATTAGATCGCGCGGGCTCTGCGGCCCACTGCTTTTTCAAACGACCTTCGTCATGTTTGTTTCCCTCTTTTCTCGCCTGATCGCCTGTCTGCTGCTCTGTGCCGCAGCACAGGCGCACGCGCTCACGGCCGAGGCGGCGCGGGCCATGGCGGCGGGCGATACCGATGAGCGCATCGCCGCGCTGCAGGCGGCCATCGCCACGCCCGACGAGGCCACCGTGGCCTTCATCCGCGCCATGGCCGACGACGCGGTGAAGATCGCGGGTGATCGCGTCATCGTCATTCAGAACGACAAAGGCGTGGACCCGGTGAGCGGCAGCGAAGTGCCCGTACCGGAGGATGCCGAAGACATCGTCAACAACAACCGCATGCGCGGCGAGTTCGACACGGCGCTCGCCTCGCTGCAGCTCATGTCCGCCGACATCGCCGAGCGGCGCAAGGCCATCGACGCCCTGCGCGAAGAGACCGATGAGGCACGCCTGCCGCTGATCGAGAAGGCGCTGGCCGCCGAGCAGGACAGCGCACTGAAGGCCCGCCTGGAGAGCATCCGTGCACGCATCCTGATTGCCAGCGGCGACGCCGCCAAGCGCCTGGACGCCGCGCAACACCTGGCCGCCAGCGGCAACCCCGCCACGCGCACCGTGCTGCTGGAGCAGCTGCGCGGCGAGGAAGATCCCCAGGTCAAGGCCGCCCTGCAGGCCGCGCTCAAGAGCGTGGAAGAACGCCTGCAGTGGGGCGAGCGCCTGGCGGCCATGTTCTCGGGCATCAGCCTGGGCTCCATCCTGCTCTTGGTGGCGCTGGGCCTGGCCATCACCTATGGCCTGATGGGCGTGATCAACATGGCCCATGGTGAGCTGATGATGATCGGCGCCTACGCCACCTACGTCATGCAGGGCGTGTTCCAGCGCTACTTTCCGGGTGCGTTCGACTGGTACCTGGCCGCGGCCGTGCCCGCCGCCTTCCTGGCCTCTGCCCTCATGGGCGCGGTGCTGGAGCGTGGCGTGATCCGCTTCCTCTACGGCCGCCCGCTGGAGACGCTGCTGGCCACCTGGGGTATCAGCCTGGTGCTGCAGCAACTGGTGCGCAGCGTGTTCGGCGCGCAGAACGTGGGCGTGGAAAACCCCGCGTGGATGAGCGGCGGCGTGCAGCTCATGGAGAACCTGCAACTGCCCTGGAACCGCGTGATCATCGTGGCCTTTGCGCTGGCGGTGCTGGGCGGCGTAGCCTTTCTCATCAGCAAGACACGGCTGGGCCTGTTCGTGCGCGGCGTCACGCAGAACCGCCCCATCGCCTCGTGCATGGGGGTGAACACCGCCCGCGTGGACACCTATGCGTTTGCACTCGGCTCGGGCATCGCCGGCCTGGCGGGCTGCGCCCTCAGCCAGGTGGGCAACGTGGGCCCGGACCTGGGCCAGGGCTATATCGTGGACTCGTTCATGGTGGTGGTGCTGGGCGGCGTGGGCCAGCTCGCGGGCACCGTGTATGCCGCCCTGGGCCTGGGGGTGCTCAACAAGTTCCTCGAAGGCTGGACGGGCGCCGTTCTGGCCAAGATCGCCGTGCTGGTGTTCATCATCATCTTCATCCAGAAGCGGCCGCAGGGCATTTTTGCGGTCAAGGGGCGTACCGCTGATTGAGCGGATCGAGACAGAACATGACGACTACGCCTACTTCCTCCTCCATCCAACTGCCTGCACCCGCACCCCTGCTCACGCGCGGCGGCTGGTCGGCCTTCATCCTGGCGCTCATCGTGGTGTGCGCCGTGGCGCCTGTGCTCAACCTGTGGGTGCCCGCAGGCAGCGCATTCCACCTCAGCGACTACGCCGTGGCGCTGCTCGGCAAGATCATGTGCTACGCCATCTGCGCGCTGGCCATGGACCTGATCTGGGGCTACACCGGCATCCTGAGCCTGGGCCACGGCCTGTTCTTTGCGCTGGGCGGCTACGTGATGGGCATGTACCTCATGCGCCAGATCGGCCGCGACGGCAACTACCAGAGCGACCTGCCCGACTTCATGGTGTTCCTCGACTGGAAGGAACTGCCCTGGCACTGGGCACTGTCCGACAGCTTCATCGCCACGCTGATCCTCATCGTGGCCGTGCCCGGGGTGATTGCCTTTGTGTTCGGCTACTTCGCGTTCCGCTCGCGCATCAAGGGCGTGTACTTCTCCATCATCACCCAGGCCATGACGTATGCGGCCATGCTGCTGTTCTTCCGCAACGAAACAGGCTTTGGCGGCAACAACGGCTTTACCGACTTCAAGCGCATCCTGGGCATGCCCATTGCCACGCAGAACATGCGCATGCTGCTCTTTGTGCTCACCGGGCTGGCGTTGCTGGGCTTCTTCCTGCTGGCCCGCTGGCTGGTGCGCAGCAAGTTTGGCCGTGTGCTGCAGGCCGTGCGCGATGCGGAGAGCCGCGTCATGTTCTCGGGCTATTCGCCGCTGCCCTACAAGCTCACCATCTGGACCATCAGCGCCATGATGTGTGGCGTGGCGGGCGCCCTGTATGTGCCCCAGGTCGGCATCATCAACCCTGGCGAGATGAGCGCCGCCAACTCCATCGAGATCGCCGTGTGGGCGGCCGTGGGCGGCCGCGCCACGCTGATCGGGCCTATCGCGGGCGCCTTCATCGTCAACGGTGCCAAGAGCTGGCTCACGGTGACGGCGCCGGAGTTCTGGCTGTACTTCCTTGGCGCCTTGTTCATTGCCGTTACGCTGTTTCTGCCCGATGGTGTGGTCGGTCTGGTGAAGAAGCTGATGAAGAAAAAGGGAGCCGCGCAATGACGCCCGACCTGATGGACGAAGGCGCGCGGCGCTTGCAGAAGACGCGGGCGTCCGTGGCCACCGGCCAGACCGAATCCGGCGGCCGCGCGGCCGGCTTCTCGCGCGTGGCGGTGCCGGGTGAGGTGGACGTGACCCACGGCCGCATCCTGTACCTCGAAGACGTGCACGTGAGCTTTGACGGCTTCAAGGCCATCAACGGCCTGAGCCTGGACATCGCCCCCGGCGAGCTGCGCTGCATCATCGGCCCCAATGGTGCGGGCAAGACCACGATGATGGACATCATCACCGGCAAGACGCGCCCGGACAGCGGCACCGTGTTCTTCGGCAGCACCATCGACCTGTTGCGCCACAACGAGCCCGAGATCGCCAGCCTGGGGATAGGCCGCAAGTTCCAGAAGCCCACGGTGTTCGAGCAGCTCAGCGTGTTCGAGAACCTGGAGCTGGCGCTCAAGACCCACAAGGGGGTGCAGTCCAGCCTGTTCTTCCGGCTCGATTCCGCGCAGTCGGACCGTCTGGCCGAGGTGCTGCACACCATCCACCTGGCGGGCAGCGTGGCGCGCATGGCAGGCACCCTGAGCCATGGGCAGAAGCAGTGGCTGGAGATCGGCATGCTGCTGATGCAGGACCCGAAGTTGTTGTTGCTGGATGAGCCGGTGGCGGGGATGACGGATGAAGAGACAGCGCGCACGGCAGAGCTGTTCCTGACGCTCAAGGGCAAGCACTCGCTGATGGTGGTGGAGCACGACATGGGCTTCATCCGCACGATCTCCGAGAAGGTGACGGTGCTGTGCGACGGTTCGGTGCTGGCTGAAGGGACGCTGGACCAGGTGCAGGCGGATGAGCGGGTGATTGAGGTTTATCTGGGGCGGTGATGGTGGTTTTTGGCCCTGGCTCTTATGAACTTGTGAGCGTCAGCTATCCGTTCGGGCTGAGCTTGTCGAAGCCTGGGCGCCTGTTGTCCGTTCTGAAGGAGCCTGTTGAAGCCTTGGCGTGCTGGTTTGGAAGGCGTGCTGGGGTTGAAGACGGAGGCCGGGTTGTCGCCCCGGCAGGCGACTCACTTTCTTTTGTTTCGCCAAAAGAAAGTAAGCAAAGAAAAGGCGCCCCCCAGTCTGCGACCCCTGCGCTGCGTTACGGGGCAAACCTGCGGCGGGGCGGTTGCGGGGTGCGCCGCAGAACTCACTGCGCGCTTTCAGCGCTCCGTTCGGACAACTGCGGCGAGTCAGTTCACGAAGCATGGGCGCTTCGACGCCCATGCCACCCCACAACCGCCCCGCCGCAGGCGCAGCCAGCAGGGTGTTGGGCAGCCGAACATCCAAACAGCCACACGGGCCATTGCTGCGCTCGGCCCCATATCGCGGGCGCAAGCGCCTCGCGCTGCGCAGGCGCGGCCGAGCGCAGCGCAGCGAAGCAATGGCCCGTGTGGATGTCCGATTCGCGGGTTCCCTTCACGATGCGCCGAGGAGCGCAGGGCGTGGGGCGGCACGGGCGTCGGAGCGCCCGTGCTTCGTGCTCTGACTCGCTGCGGTTGTCCGAGCGAAGCGCGCAGCGCGTAGAGAGTTCCGCAGCGCGCCCCACGTCCGAGCACCGCAGGTTGCCCGCAGCGAAGCGGAGGGACGCAGCGTGTAGGGTCGCCCTTTCTTTGGTGAATTTCTTTCGGCGACGCGAAAAAAAGTTACTCGCATGCCGGGCGACTCCCGGCCTCCGCCCTCAACCCATGCGCGTGGCAACCATAGCCAAACCAGGCCTGACCAGGCTCAGGCCAAATCGCCCAGAATCCATCTAATGCTATAAAAATAATAGCTTCTAGCGCTTGATGAATAAGCGCTAGAAGTCAAAAACTCTCAAAGTACCACCATGCTCACCGTCCAAAACATCAACCAGTACTACGGCGGCTCCCACATCCTGCGTGACGTGAGCCTCACCGCCGCCCCCGGCAAGGTCACCGTGCTGCTCGGCCGCAACGGCGTGGGCAAAACGACGCTGCTCAAAAGCCTCATGGGCCTGGTGCCCATCAAAAGCGGCAGCGTCAGCTTCGACGGCAAACCCATCGACAAAGCCACCCCCTACGACCGCGCCCGCGCAGGCATCGGCTTTGTGCCCCAGGGCCGCGAGATCTTCGGCCGCCTTACCGTGGAAGAGAACTTGCGCATGGGCCTGGCGTACAAAAGTGGCGCTACCCCCGTGCCGCCGCACCTGTACGAACTGTTCCCCGTGCTGCGGCAGATGCTGGGCCGGCGCGGTGGCGACCTCTCGGGCGGGCAGCAGCAGCAACTGGCCATCGCGCGCGCGCTGGCGCCGGGGCCGCGCCTGTTGATC
>JANJVX010000269.1 GCA_024709845.1 Burkholderiaceae bacterium
CCGGCCATTTGCGCCGCTTCCTTCTGGCGTTCGTCGATCCAGTGCGCGGGCAGACCAAAGGCTGGGTCGGTGGTGGGGGTTCCGATCAGTGGCGTGGTGATGCCCCCCGGATTGATGGCGAGGTGCATGCCTGGGAATGCTTCGCCTTCGCCCACCACCACGCCACGCAGTGTGATGCGATAGCCGCTGGGCTTGAGCTCCAGGTTGTCGCGGACGTGCACGGGAGGGGGAAGGAAGCCCACTTCCTGCGCGAACTTGCGCCGCACGCCCTTGATGCGTGTGAGCAAGTCGCCCTGGCGGGACTTGTCGACGAGGGCGATAAGGCGGTAGCCCAGTTCCAGACCCAGAAGGTCCACCGGTTGCAGATCGTCCCAGGTGGCCTCACCGTCGCTCGCAGGGGCGGGTGGTGCTTCGACAGGGGCGGGAGCCTTGGCGCGCTGCATCAGCACCCAGGCCATGTAGCCCAGCAGGCTGCCAATGCCCAGGAACACCATATGCGGCATGCCCGGAATGAGACCCAGGAATATCAGGATACCGGCCGTGACGCCCAGCACACGCGGTGAGGTGAACAATTGGTGCACGATCTGGTGCCCCATGTCGGTGTCTTTGCCCACCCGGGAGATCACCATGGCAGCAGCCACCGAGATCAGCAGACCGGGAATCTGGGCAACCAGGGCGTCGCCCACGGCCATCAGGATGTAGGTGTCTGCCGCTTTGGATGCCGAGAGGCCGTGTTGCAGCATACCGATGGCGAAGCCGCCCACGATGTTGATCAGCAGGATCAGGATGCCGGCGATGGCATCGCCGCGGACGAATTTAGACGCGCCGTCCATGGAACCAAAAAAGTTGGCTTCTTCGCCCACTTCAGCCCGGCGGCGCTTGGCTTCCGTTTCGTCGATGAGGCCGGCATTCAGATCGGCATCCACGGCCATCTGCTTGCCTGGCATGGCGTCCAGTGTGAAGCGTGCCGACACCTCGGCAATGCGTTCGGCGCCCTTGGTGATCACGATAAAGTTGATCACCACCAGAATGGCAAAGACGATCAGACCTACGGCAAAGTTGCCGCCAATGAGGAAATGGCCAAACGCTTCAATCACCGCGCCCGCCGCGCCCGGGCCCGTATGGCCTTCAAGAAGAACCACCCGGGTGGAAGCCACGTTCAGCGACAGGCGCATCAGCGTTGTCAGCAGCAATACCGAAGGGAACGCCGCAAAGTCCAAGGGCTTGAGCATGTAAGCTGCCACCATCATCACCATCAAGGCGACGGCGATATTGATGGTGAAGAACGTGTCAAGCATCCAGGGAGGGATAGGCAACACCATCAGTGCCAGAATGGCAACCACCAGCAGCGGGGCCGAGAGGCCCTGAACTGCAGCGCTATTGGTGCCTGCCCATTGCTGGGCGGATTTCATGGAAATGTTCATGGCTGCTTACCTTGATGCGCGGTTTTGTTCAGGGGGTCCAACTCGGGGGGGACGAAGGGCTCAGGGAGCGTCTCTGGCATGCGGCCCTGGCCTCGCATTGCGGCCTTGAGGCGGTACACGTATGCCAGCACCTGGGCCACAGCGGTGTATAGCGTCGCGGGGATGGGTTGGTCCAGCTCGGCATGGGCATAAAGCGCACGCGCGAGGACGGGGGACTCCAGAACAGGCACTTCGTGCGCTTTTGCGAGCTCACGAATCTTCAGTGCGATCAGGTCGGTTCCCTTGGAGATGACCTGGGGAGCGCTCATGGTCTGTTCGTCGTACTTGAGCGCAACGGCGTAGTGGGTTGGGTTCATCACCACGAAATCGGCTTTGGGAACGGCCGTGATGCTGGCACGGTCCGCGATCTCGCGCTGACGCTGACGCATGCGTCCCTTGACCTGGGGGTTCCCTTCCGATTCCTTGTGTTCCTGCTTCACTTCCTGGTGGGACATCTTCAGGCGGTCCTTGAACAAAAAGGCCTGCAGGGGGACGTCCACCATGGCCACCAGGAATACGACCAAGAGCAAAAGTCCCATGCCTGCGGTCAGCCAGTTGGCCACATGGCGAATCGCAACGGGCGAGGGCTGCAGCACCAGCAATGCGACCTGATCAATGCTGCTGCCCAGATACTTCCAGGCGACAGCGGCCAAGACGGATGTCATCAGCACCATCTTGGCCACATTGACCATCTGTTGTTTGGAGAAGAGATTGGCGGTACCGGAGATGGGGTTGAGGCGGTTGAACTGTGGAGTAATCGGCTTGAAGCTGAAAATCCAGCCTCCCGCACCAATCGCGCTGATCAAGGCTGCCGCAATGATCATCAGTGAAAAGCCTGCGCTGGCGAGAATCCCAATGGCGGACATTGCCTGGAGGCGCGTAACCATGTTTCCGGGGACCTGCACGGTGTGCGCGTCGAAGGCCAGTTGCTGGCCCATGGCACGGAGCAGCTGATCAAAAATCTGCGGGGTGAATATCAGCAGGCATGCTGCCCCGGTTCCCAGAATGGCGAGATGGGACAGGTCGCGTGAACGCGCAGCCTGCCCGTCAGTGCGCGCTTTCTGCAGCTTGCGCTCTGTGGCGGGTAAATTGCGATCTTGGCTGGATTCCATGGTGGCATGACCTGAGGTGTCATGCCATTGTCGTGAGGGGGGGCGAAATCTAAAGCCCGAAAAGGCGGGGGCGGCCCGCTCTTATTCTGTGCTGAATGGACTCAAAAGCCGAGACTGGCGAGCAGATCGTCCACCTGAGACTGGTCGGTCACGACATCAGGGGTTTTCTCCGGATCCACCACAGGACCGGCAAGGTGCTCGCGGGGGGGCTCAATGGGGGCCGTCACCGCATTGGGGGGGGCCGTCTGAATCACCAACTGCACCAGTTGCTGCTCGATGGTGGCGGCAAGGGCCACCACGCGGGCGATGACCTGCCCGGTCAGGTCATGGAAGTCCTGGGCCATCATGATTTCCGTCAGGTGCTCATCGGACACCTTGGTGACCTGTTCTACATCCGTGAGGAAATTCATGATCTCCCCCTTGGCCACCGCCGCAACCGGATCCTTGACCAGCGCGGTGATCATTCTGCGGGATTCGGCCGCCAAGTGGTCGTTCTGGGATTTCGCGTGCTCGACACGGGTCAGCACCTTCTCGGCCGCCTCGCCTGTCAGGCGCGCGATGTATGACAGACGGCTCTGTGCATCGGGCAACTCGCCCATGGTTCCACGCAACTGGTCAGCGTAACCTAGTTCCTTGAGTGCATCGTGAAGCTGGCGCGTGAGTGCCCCGATTTTTTGATGGACTTCGCTATCCGGCAGGGGCTCGGGCAGGGTGTTGTCGGTGTCCATGGCGTCTACAACCCGGCTTTTTTGATGATCAAGGTCACTTTCTCTTCCAGCGTAGCCTTGGTGAAGGGCTTGACGATGTAGCCTGCGGCGCCTCCCTGGGCGGCGGCCACGATGTCCTCCTTGCGGGCCTCGGCTGTCACCATCAGCACCGGAAGATGCTTGAGCTTTTCATCGGCCTTGATTTCAGCCAGCAACTGAAAGCCGTTCATGTTGGGCATGTTGATGTCGGTAACGACGAAATCGAACTTGCTGTTCCGCAGCTTGTTCAGGGCCGCGACGCCGTCCTCGGCTTCGTCGGCCTCGGTGAATCCGCTTTCCTTGAGCAGGTTGCGGACAATGCGTCGCATCGTGGAAAAGTCGTCAACGATCAGGAAGCGAAGGGCAGTGGTCACTTGGGACCCTTTCGGTCGGAAATAGCTGTGTGAATTGTCATGGAAGGACGAGCGGGTGACAAGTTGTTACCTCTTTCCATCATCGGGAGGATTCTCGCTCTTTTCTTCGGCTGATTGTGCCGCAGGGAGACTTGGGATGTTAGTGCCCAGAAGTCTCGCCTCGGCTTCGCGCGTGAGAACCGTGATCGTAATGCGCCGATTGCTCGGCGCGCGCGGGTTTTGGGTGTCCAGCAAATCGCTGGCGGCCAGTCCTACGACCCGCGCAAGCTTTGCATCGGGCATGCCTGCTGCCACCAGTTCCCGTCGTGAGGCGTTGGCACGGTCCGCAGAAAGCTCCCAGTTGCTGTAGCCGCGATCACTGTTGCCGTAGGGAACAGCGTCCGTATGGCCCGCGAGGCTGACGCGATTTTCTACTTCCGTCAGAGAGGCACCGATGCCACGCAGAATATCGCGCATATATGGTTTGACCAAGGCACTGCCACTGTCGAACATGGGGCGGTTTTGTTCATCCACGATCTGAATCTGCAATCCGTCGGGTGTCACGTCCATGCGGATCTGCGAGCGGTATTCGTTAAGTATCGGGCTTGCCGTAATGATCGAATCGATCTTGGCCTGGAGGGCTTTGATTCGTGCGGCATCTTGCCGTGCCATCTCCGCACGCATCTGCTCGGGGGTCATTCGGCGCTGTTTGTCTATGTCGGAATCAGATCGCCGCACCTGGCCATGCACTTTGCTCAGATCGTTGCCGCCCCCCGGAATGATGCTGGAACTGTTTCCGGCTCCGTCGCCCCCGGCCATGGCCACCTTGAGGGGGGCGTTGAAGTAGTCGGCAATGCCCTGTAATTCGCCCTTGGCGGTGGAGCCGAGCAGCCACATCAGCAGGAAGAAGGCCATCATGGCCGTCACGAAGTCGGCGTAGGCGATCTTCCAAGCGCCGCCATGCACGGCGTGCCCGCCTTTTTTGACCCGCTTGACGATGATTGGCTGAAGCTTTTTTTCTGCCATGGGGGGGACGTACCTACTTCTTGCCCTTCACATGGTTCTCCAGCTCGGTGAAGCTGGGACGGTCACCTGAGAACAGTACTTTGCGGCCAAATTCGATGGCGGTGGCCGGGTTATAGCCTTGCATGCTTGCCAGCAGCGTGGACTTGATGCACTGCAACTCCTTGGCGGCATCTTCGGATTTCTGCTCGACAAGTCCACCCAAGGGCTCCACCACGCCGTAGGCCAGCAGGATGCCCAAGAATGTCCCCACAAGTGCCGAACCGATCATGCCGCCCAGTACCGATGGAGGCTGTCCTACCGAGCCCATCGTGTTCACTACACCCAACACGGCGGCGATGATGCCGAAGGCGGGCAGGGCTCCAGCCAGTCGCGCCAAGGCGGCCACGGGCGCATGGGCTTCTTGATGATGGGTGTCGATCTCGCTGTCCATCAGTGCTTCAATTTCATGAGCATTCAGGTTGCCAGACACCATCATGCGCAGGTAGTCAGTCATGAATTCCACTACGTGGTGGTCTGATCCGACAGTGGGATATTTTTTGAAAATTTCTGATTCGTGAGGTGTTTCGACATCCTTCTCGATGGCCATCAGCCCTTCCTTGCGGGCCTTCTGGAGGATGTCATAGAGCATGGCCATAAGCTCCATGTACCGTGCTTTGGTGTATTTGGATCCCTTGAGGGCCATGGGAATGGCCGCCATGGTGGCCTTGAGCACCTTGGGCTGGTTGTTCACCACAAAAGCGCCCAGCGCCCCGCCCAGAATCGTGACGATCTCAAAGGGCAGCGCTTTCAGAATCACGGCAATGTTGCCGCCATGCAGGATGTACACCCCGAAGATGCATCCGAATACGACGATGTAACCGATGATGACGAACATGGGGTGATTCTGGCAGAGTCTGTAATAGGAATAAGCGTCAACAAGCGCCGGTCAAATCTGCCTGATTGAGGCGTCAATACGATGCTTCACGCATCCAATGTATCGGATCACCAGAAATTTAGGGCAACAAAATGGGGCAGCCAGTGCGAATTCTGTGGGGCGGTTCTCGGGATGGTGCAGGGAGATAGGTGTAAAAAAGGCCGCAACTTTGGTTTTATTCCCTTGGGTGAGGGCATATTCTCGGGGCATACACCACTATGCCGCTACTACGCTGATGTCCGAATCCTCTTTGCCGCCGGTTTCTTCTGAGGTCGGCGAAATCCAGTTGATGTCCAGCGAAATGTTGACGCGTGCTATCGGTCACCATCAGGCTTGGGAGTATGTCGACGCCGAGAGGTGCTATCGCGAGCTCCTGGCGCAAGAGCCAGGTCACCCTGATGCAAACCACAATCTGGGCGTTCTGTTGGCTGTCCAACTGCTACAGCCCCAGGAGGCGCTTCCTTTCCTTGAGGCGGCCCTCAATGCCGATGCATCCAATCCTCAATTCTGGTTCAGCTATCTCGACGCGTTGCTTCGGGTGGGACATGTTGACATGGTCCAGCAGTTGTTGCCGATGGCGCAGGCGGCTGGACTCCAGCGGGTCATGATCAACGCTTTGTCGGAGCGAATTGCCGCTTTGCAACAAGGTGGAGCGACGGCGGGTGAGGAGGGGGGGCATGGCGAATCCTCTCTTCATAGCAAAGAAATTGCGCGCGCACCCACTCGGAAGGCCATGCAAGCTTTGGCCGACCTATTTCAGCGAGGCGCCTATGCTGAAGGGGAGAGGTTGGCGCGATCCATGGTGGCGGAGTTTCCAGAAAGTGGTTTTGCCTGGAAAGCGCTAGGAACCATGTTGCAGCCTTTGGGGCGAATCGAGGATGCTCTTCAGGCCAAACGCAAGGCCGCCCAACTGCTCCCGGATGATCTGGAGGCGCAAAGCAATCTCGGCAATGCACTGTACGAATTCGGGCATGGGCAGGAGGCCATTGAGGTTCTCACGCGGGTAGTTCAACTGAACCCGCAGCATGCAGAGGCTCACAGCAATCTCGGTTTGGCCCTTGCCCAGGCCGGGCGCACTAGGGATGCATGGAAGGCTTTCGAAAGGGCGTTGGCATTGCGCCCTGATTCTGCCGTGGTCTGGAACTACATCAGCGGGATCTACAACGTTCTGGGTATGCTGGATGAAGGCATTGCCGCCTTGCGCCGAGCGCTGGCATTGAAGCCGGACTACCACACGGCCAGCCATAACCTGCTGTTCACGCTGAACTATCACCCGGACAAGAGCGGGGAGGAGATTTACGCGGCATACGAGGAATACGAAGAGAAGTTTGGCAAGCCGTACAGGGGGCAGTGGAAGGCGCACGGCAATGCGCCTGCGCAAGGACGC
>JANJVX010000074.1 GCA_024709845.1 Burkholderiaceae bacterium
TGATGATGCGGCGCTCGGTCGGCTCATCTGGTGGGCGGTCAACAAACACCAGCGCCATGATGCGCAGGCCGATGTACCCCAGCGCCACCATGCGGGCCTCGCCATAGTCCCGGCGCGTGTCGGGCCACACCACGGCGGTACCCCATTCAAAGCCTGCTACCTCGGTCAGTGAGACACCATGCTTTGCCAGATTGGCGGCATCTTTGGCCGGGTCGAACGTCACATTCATGGTTTAGTGTAGCTACGTTTATTTAAGTTGCACCGAATATTTGTCGTTGCGTTATTTCAGGTGGTTGCCACAACACGCAGCTTGCCCAGCTCGGCTTGGGCATCAAACCGCACCCCGGCCAGGGCCAGAATGTGCGCCTCTATCTGTTCCAAAAACGGTCGCAGGGCGTCAATACTGCGCGGCCTGTAGCCCTCAGCGGTTGCGCTCGGCTTGTGCCCCATCACTTGCGCAATGGCCCCGGCAGGTGCCCCGGCAGCCTCTCCCAGCAGAGAAAACGAACGGCGCAGGCCATGTATCGTCAGCCCATCAATTGCGGCGCTTTGCAAGGCCTTGGCATGGCTTGCGCGGGCGTCTGTAATGCGGCCTGCCTTGCCTGTGCTGGCAAACACAAACGGCCCCAGCCTGGGCAGCGTTGCAAGCAGTTGGGCCAGGTACGGGGTCAGGGGAATGGTGCGGGTGCTTTCCACCTTGTCGGCTATGGTCAGCTTGCGCCACTGAAAATCCACGTTCGCCCACGTCAGAGCGGCCAGTTCCTCACGGCGTGCACCAGTCAGCAACAGGGCACGCAGATACACGCTTGCCGTGCAGTTGCTCAGCTGCTCCACACCAGCCCACCAGCCGGGCACCTGGGCGGCTTCCAGGGCGTCAGTGCGGCGGGTGTTGCTGGGCAGGCTCTCCACGATGGCGGCGGCCTTGCCTGCATCGCGGTCGGTCAGGTTCCGATACTCCGGGCGGGCAGCGCACCAGCGCAGGAAACCCCGAAACATCATCAGGGCTCGGGCGGCTTGGTGCTTGCCTGCCACGGCTTCGCGGTCGTACCAGATTTTCAGCGTGTCCTCGTTCACAGCGGCCAGCGGCAGCGCCAGCAGCGGATACAGCGGCCCCGGCCTTGTCACCCCCTGCCCTCGCTTTTTCTTCTCGCCACCGGGTGCGGCCATCGCTTCTAGGTCGGCACGGTAGCGGGGCTTCCACGCATCGCGGCGCTTGGGCTTGCCGTTCTCCAGATAGAGTGGCCATACATCGCCCACGGTCAGGGCCTGGGCTGTCGCTGCGGCCTTTGCTGCGGCCTGGGCTGCCTGCTGCTGGCGCTCAAGCTCTCGGGGGTCTTGCCCACTGTCCAGAACCACGGCAAGGCGGCGGGCTTCGGTGCGGGCCTGTTCAATGCTCCACGCCTTCACATCCCCGATGGTGCGCCGGATGGTTTGCCGGTTCAGCTTGGACTCATAGACAAACGATTTGGCGCCCGCAGCAGTCACACGCACGCGCAGGCCGGGTGCTTCACTGTCGCGCATGAATGCCTGCTGCTTACCGGGTGGGCAGGTCAGGCGCTCGATTGCACCAACGGTCAGGTTCACCCGTTCTGCCAGGTCCGGGGCTTCGCTCTTTTTCGGTCTTGCCATGCTGATTGCTCCGGTCGGTTTGGCTGCACGGCGGTTTCATGTAGCCACCATGTAGCCAAAAATCCCCAATTTTGGGGAATACCAATCAACAATCAGACTGTTTGCACATCCAGTGCAATAAGTATAAGTCGTTGTTTTATATTGATTCTATCAGCATCGATCAACAGAAACAAATACATCTACCCCATCATTCGTAATGAGAAGGTCGGGTGTTCGATTCATCTCTCCGGCACCAAATGAAAACCCCTGTATCGCAAGGTGCAGGGGTTTTTTGTTTTGCCCATCCATGCAGCCCATGACCAGACCGTCGGCTGCTCCGGTGCCGAGAGGGCGAAGCCACGGCTTTCGGCGTTCCAGGCCGGGCAGGCTCCTAGAATCAGCCCACTTTGGCCGATCCATCCCAACACGCAGCCCCTCCCTGAAAACCCTGCCATGCCCAACACCTCCGACGTCCGCATCCGCAGCGTGCGCCCGCTGATCACCCCCGCCATTCTTGAAGACGAGTTACCACTGCCCGACGCTGGCGCCACCTTTGTGCAGCAGGCGCGCCGCGCGGTGGGCAACATCGTGGCCGGCAAGGACGGACGCTTGCTGGCCATCGTGGGCCCGTGCTCGGTGCATGACCCTGACGCGGCACGCGAATACGCGCGCAAGTTGCAGCCCGTGGCGCAACGCCTGCAGGACGACTTGCTGGTGGTGATGCGCGTCTATTTTGAAAAGCCACGCACGGTGGTGGGCTGGAAGGGGCTCATCAACGACCCCGCTCTGGACGGCAGCTTCCAGATCAACCGCGGCCTGCGGCTGGCCCGCCAGCTGCTGCTGGATATAACCGCCACCGGGCTGCCCATTGCCACCGAGTTTCTGGACACCACGCTGGGCCAGTACTACGCCGACCTGATCTCCTGGGGCGCCATCGGCGCGCGCACCACCGAGAGCCAGATACACCGGGAGCTGGCCTCGGGCCTGTCCATGCCCGTGGGCTTCAAGAACCGCACCGATGGCGACCTGCAGGTGGCGGTGGACGCCATACGCTCGGCACAGCATCCCCACGCGTTTCCCTCGCTCACCCACGAAGGCATGCCTGCCGTGCTGACCACGACAGGCAACGAGCACGCCCACCTCGTCCTGCGCGGCGGCAGCACCGGCCCGAACTACGAAGCAGCGCACATCGCCAAGGCCCGGGATTTGCTGCGCAAAGGCGGTGCGCCCGAGGCGATATTGGTGGACTGCAGCCACGCCAACAGCAGCAAGCGGTTTGACCGCCAGCCCCTGGTGGCCGCCGACATTGCCGCACAGGTGGCATCTGGCCAGAAAGCGATCATCGGCGTCATGATCGAGAGCCATCTGGTCGCGGGCAGCCAAAGCGCGGCCACGGGCCAGCCACTGGTGTACGGCCAAAGCATTACTGACGCATGCCTGGCGTTCGATGACACCGTGCCGGTGCTGGAAAACCTGGCCGCCGCCGTGCGCCAGCGCCGGGCTGGCTGACGCGGCCAGCGGCCTCTTCAGTGCGGATGGGCAGGCTGCACGGCGGGCGGCTGGAAGTCCCGCCCCACGGTGGCCCGCGCGAAGAGGTAGTTCTCCATTTCATGGGGACTGAGTTCGTCCAGATCGACATGTCCCTGAGCGTCGCACGGGAAACTGAGTGCGCGCCCGGACTGGAACAGGGACTGGAACCGCATTTCGTAGTCGCAGGTACTCATGGTGTGCTCCTGGATTGACTTCGGATGCAGCCACTATGGTCCGCCACGCGCACGCCGTTGCCGGAATCAGCGGGGCATTCCCCGGGGTTTTCGGGGCCTTCCTGTCGTGAAGGCACGCCGAATAGGCCTGCAGACTAGACAAATAGAGCGCTGCAAGCTATCTATTCAATAGCACAAGTTATGTCAAATCAAACGCTGCGACTGAAATTTTCCGATTACACCGTCAGGCGAAGGCACACGCAGTTCACCGCGGAACGGCCGGATGCCTGTCATGGCACCAGCCGGTTCGTGGCTCACAGCAAAGCGTCGGCCCAGATGTTGCGCGCCCAGGCGCGGGCATATCGGCCTTCGGTGTCGTTGGCCTGACTGGAGAGTCCGCCCGAGCCCGGCACCACCACCAGCGTTTTCTTCTCCGGGTCGTAGCGGTGCACCGAGGCCACGTGCACCACGTCGGTGTCGGAGACGAAGCTGTAGCAGGTGTTGGCGATGACCGGCACGGGGTTGGGCGCGCGGCCCGTGAGCACGGCGATCACGGCGTCGGCGGCCACCTTGGCGTGGTTGTTGGCCATGAAGCCCGACTTGGGCATGCCTGGCGCCGACAGCGTAGCGTCGCCCAGCACATGGATGCCGGGCACCGCCAGCGACTCGAAAGTCTGGTAGTCCACGCCCACCCACTTCTTGCCGCCGGACAGCAGCCCCGCGCCGGTGGCAATGCGCCCGGCCTTTTGCGGCGGCACCACGTTGAGCACTCCGGCGCGCACGCTCTCGCCCTGTAGTTGGATCAGGTTCTGCCCCGCATCCACGCTCACCAGCGCGCTGTTCGGGCGGTACTCCACGATGCCCTGGTAGCGCTCGCTCCAGGCCTTGAGGAAAAGGCCCTTCTTGCTCACGATGTCGGGGTTGGCGTCGAGCACCAGGACCTTGGAGCGTGGCTTGTGCTGCTGGAAGTAGAACGCCACCTGCGCGGCGCGCTCATACGGCCCGGGCGGGCAACGGTACGGCGCCTTGGGAATGTGCAGCGCGTACACGCCGCCATCGGGCAGGGCTTCGAGCTGCCGGCGCAGGGCCACGGTCTGCGGGCCGGCCTTCCAGGCATGCAGCACGCGCGCCTGGGCCTCGGCACTCTCCAACCCTGGAACCTCGTTGTAGAGGAAATCCACCCCGGGCGAGACGATGAGCCGGTCGTAGCGCAGCGCATCGCCGCGCGCCAGGCGCACCTCGCGCTTGTCCGGGTCGATGGCCAGAGCCTCGTCGCGCACCACGCGCACGCCGTATTTCGATTGCAGCGCGCCGTAGCCGGTAGTCAGGCCCTCGATGGTCTGGCTGCCGCCGAGCACCAGGTTGCTCAGCGGGCACGAGACGAAGGCCGCCTCACGCTCCACGAGCACCACCTCGATCTCGGGCGCCCACAGGCGGATGTACTTGGCCGCCGTGGCGCCGCCGAAGCCCCCGCCGATCACCACCACGCGTTGGGAAGGCCGCGCGGGCGAGGCGCAGCCCGCCAGCGACAATGCCGCCATACCGCCCGCCAGGCCCAGCAGGCTGCGTCGATTCAATGCATTCATCATGTCGTCCTTGCGCGCTCAGCGCTTTTGTCGGGAGAAGAAGTCGGCGAGCTGCGCCAGCTCGGCATCGGAATAGCCCTTGGCGTGCTGGTGCATCACCGTAGCGGGCAGTTCGCCCTTCTTGTAGGCCAGCAGCTTCTCCAGCAGTTGCCGCTGATCCACCCCGGCAATGGCCGGGATGCCGCCCAGGCTCGCGCCCTGCGTGCCGTGGCAGGCCGCGCAGGACGCGGCGGCAACGCGCGTCTGCGCCTCCTGGCCTTGCGCCTGCGCGGCCAGCGCGGCCGGTGCCAGCGCGGTAGCGGCCAGCCATCGTTTCCAAGTCGTCATGTGCTTTTCCTCCCTCTTTCCGTGTGTTCGTGGTCTGCGGCTATTCGGCCGGGCCGCAGGAGATGCCTTCCGCAGTGGTGGCGGGCGCTGGGGCCGCCGTGCTGGCCGGTGCAGCAGGCGCGGGGGCCTGCGCGGCGCACAGGCCGTGCGCCAGGGCCAGCGCCCAGGCCGCGATGCTGCGCCTCACGCCGCCACCGCAGCGCCCTGCCCCGCCTGCGCGGCCGTGCGGCGGCGCGCCTGGGCCGGGTGCAGCGGCCGGGGCAGTCCCAGGTGCTCGCGCAGGGTGCGGCCGGTGTACGCGGTGCGGAACAGGCCGCGCCGCTGCAGCTCCGGAATCACCAGCGCCACGAAGTCCTGCAGGTCGTCGGGCAGCGTGGGCGCCATCACGTTGAAGCCATCGGCCGCGCCAGTGGTGAACCAGTGCTCCAGCTCGTCGGCGATGGACTGCGGCGTGCCCACCACCGTCCAGTGGCCGCGCGCCGTGGCCACGCGCTGGTAGAGCTGGCGCAGCGTGAGGTTCTCGCGCCGCGCCAGGCCCAGGAACAGCGCCTGGCGGCTTTGCCAGCCCTCGGTGGGCGGCAGGTCGGGCACGGGGCCGTCGAGCGGGTAGGCCGAGAAGTCGAATCCGCCAACAAAGCTCGACAGCAGCCCCAGGCCCACCGAGGGCTCGATCAGCGACTGCAGGCGCTCGTACTTCTCCTGCGCCTCGGCCTGGGTGCGGCCGACCACGGGCGAGACGCCAGGCAGGATCTTGAGCGCATCCGGTGCGCGGCCGTGCGCCGGCAGGCGGCTCTTGAGGCTGCTGTAGAAGGCGCGCGCGTCCTCCACCGACTGGTGCGCGGTGAACACCAGCTCGGCCGTGGCGGCGGCCAGTTCCTGCCCGTCCTCGGACGAGCCTGCCTGCACCATCACCGGGTAGCCCTGCACCGGGCGCTGGCTCTGCAGCGCGCCCTGCACCTGGTAGTGCTTGCCCCGGTGGTCGAGCCGGTGCAGCTTGGCCGGGTCGAAGTAGCGGCCGCCCGCCTTGTCGAACAGCGGC
>JANJVX010000115.1 GCA_024709845.1 Burkholderiaceae bacterium
AGCCTTGCTCAATGCCCTGCCGGTCCTGCTGGCTCAGGAGTTTCCCGAGGTGCGCGGCCGCGTCAAGCTGCTGCCCAACGGGCCGCCGGTGCCGTACCCCGTGCAGTTCCGCGTGCTGGGCGGCGACCCGGCCACGCTGCGCCTGCGCGCCGACGAGGTCAAGGCCGCGATGCGCGCCAACGCCAACCTGGTCGGCGTGAACGACAACTGGAACGAGTCGGTGAAGGTGGTGCGCCTGGAGGTGGACCAGGACAAGGCGCGCGCGCTGGGCGTGACCAGCCAGTCCATCGCCCAGGCCTCGCGCATCATGTTCACGGGCACCACCGTGGGCCAGTACCGCGAGAACGACAAACTCATCGACATCGTGCTGCGCCAGTCGCAGGACGAGCGCGAGGCCATCTCCGACATCGCCAACGCCTACCTGCCCACGGCCTCGGGGCGCTCGATACCGCTCACGCAGATCGCCAGGCCCGTGTTCACCTGGGAGCCGGGCGTGATGTGGCGCTGGAGCCGCGACTACGCCATCACCGTGCAGGGCGACCTGGTGGAGGGCCTGCAGGGCGCCACCGTCACCGCCCAGCTGCTGCCCGAGCTGCGCGCGCTGGAGGCGCGCTGGCGCGCGGCGGGCGACAACGGCGTGCGCATCGAGGTGGCGGGCGCGGTGGAGGAGAGCAGCAAGGGCTCGGCTTCCATCGTGGCGGGGGTGCCGGTGATGCTGTTCATCGTCTTCACGCTGCTCATGCTGCAGCTGCACAGCTTCAGCCGCTCGGTGCTGGTGTTCCTCACCGGGCCGCTGGGCATCGCGGGCGTGGCGGCGGCGCTGCTGCTCCTGAACCGGCCGTTCGGCTTCGTGGCGCTGCTGGGCGTGATCGCGCTCATGGGCATGATCCAGCGCAACTCGGTGATCCTGATCGACCAGATCGAGCTCGACCGCGCGGCAGGCGTGCCCACCTGGAACGCCATCGTGGAGGCTGCGGTGCGGCGCCTGCGCCCCATCGTGCTCACGGCCGCGGCGGCGGTGCTGGCCATGATTCCGCTCTCGCGCAGCGTGTTCTGGGGGCCGATGGCCGTGGCCATCATGGGCGGGCTGGTCGTGGCCACCGTGCTCACGCTGCTGGCGCTGCCCGCCATGTACGCGGCCTGGTTCCGCGTGCGCAGGCAGTAGTCGCGCGCAACAAGGTAAAATCTATGGTTTACCTAATTCACCCGGTCGGCTGGCTACGAGGCCCGTCGGCCGGATGGCAAGAGCAGCGCGGGTGGCGAAATTGGTAGACGCACCAGGTTTAGGTCCTGACGCCAGCAATGGTGTGGGGGTTCGAGTCCCCCCCCGCGCACCACGAGCGAAGACCGAGGCGCATCCCGGCACACATACCGACACTAGGAACAACCATGGCCGTAACTGTTGAAACCCTTGAAAAGCTCGAGCGCAAGATCACGCTGAGCCTGCCTGTGACCACCATCCAGAGCGAAGTGGACGCACGCTTGAAGCGCCTGGCGCGCACCGTCAAGATGGACGGCTTCCGTCCCGGCAAGGTTCCCATGAGCGTGGTGGCCCAGCGCTACGGCTACTCGGTGCAGTACGAGGTGCTCAACGACAAGGTCGGCGAGGCCTTTGCCCTGGCCGCCAACGAAGCGCAGCTGCGCGTGGCGGGCCAGCCGCGCATCACCGAGAAGGACGGCGCTCCCGAGGGCCAGGTGACCTTCGACGCCGTGTTCGAGGTGTTCCCCGAGGTGAAGATCGGCGACCTGTCCACCGCCGAGGTGGACAAGCTCTCGGCCGAAGTCACCGAGGCCGCCATCGACAAGACCCTGGACATCCTGCGCAAGCAGCGCCGCACCTTCGCCCAGCGCGCCCAGGGCGCGTCCGCCGAGGACGGCGACCGCGTCACCGTGGACTTCGAGGGCAAGATCGACGGCGAGCCCTTCCAGGGCGGCAAGGCCGAGGACTTCCAGTTCCTGGTCGGCGAAGGCCAGATGCTCAAGGAGTTCGAGGACGCCGTGCGCGGCATGAAGACCGGCGAGAGCAAGACCTTCCCGCTGGCCTTCCCCGAGGACTACCACGGCAAGGACGTGGCCGGCAAGACGGCCGACTTCCTGGTCACCGTCAAGATGGACGGTTTCCGTCCCGGCAAGGTGCCGATGAACGTGGTGTCGCAGCGCTATGGCTACTCGGTGCAGTACGAAGTGCTGAACGACAAGGTGGGCGAGGCCTTTGCCCAGGCTGCCAACGAAGCCAACCTGCGCGTGGCCGGTCAGCCCCGCATCACCGAAAAAGAGGGCGCGCCCGAAGGCGAAGTGACCTTCGACGCCGTGTTCGAAGTGTTCCCCGAAGTCAAGATCGGTGACCTGACCAGCGCCGAGGTGGAGAAGCTGAGCGCTGAAGTGAACGACGGTGCCATCGACAAGACCCTGGACATCCTGCGCAAGCAGCGCCGCACCTTTGCCCAGCGCGCCATGGATGCTGCCGCACAGGACGGCGATCGCGTGACCGTGGACTTCGAGGGCAAGATCGACGGGGAAGTGTTCCAGGGCGGCAAGGCCGAGGACTTCCAGTTCCTGGTCGGCGAAGGCCAGATGCTCAAGGAATTCGAAGACGCGGTGCGTGGCATGAAGGTGGGCGAGAGCAAGACCTTCCCGCTGGCCTTCCCCGAGGAATACCATGGCAAGGACGTGGCCGGCAAGACGGCGGACTTCCTCGTGACCGTGAAGAAGATCGAAGCCGCGAATCTGCCCGAAGTGAACGACGCCCTGGCCAAGTCGCTGGGCATTGCCGATGGCACCGTGGCCGGCCTGCGCGCCGACATCAAGAAGAACCTGGAGCGCGAAGTCAAGTTCCGCCTGCTGGCCCGCAACAAGGCCGCCGTGATGGAAGCCCTGCTGGCCAAGGCCGAGCTGGACCTGCCCAACGCCAGCGTGCAGGCCGAGATCGACCGCCTGAAGGAAGGCGCACGCGCCGACCTGAAACAGCGCGGCGTGAAAGATGCTGACAAGGCCGAGATTCCCGACGACATCTTCCGCGCACAGGCCGAGCGCCGCGTGCGCCTGGGCCTGGTGGTGGCCGAACTGGTCAAGGCCAACAGCCTGCATGCCAAGCCCGAGCAGCTCAAGGCCCATATCGACGAGCTGGCCGCCAGCTACGAGAAGCCCGAAGACGTGGTGCGCTGGTACTTTGGCGACCGTCAGCGTCTGGCCGAAGTCGAGGCCGTGGTGATCGAGAGCAACGTCGCCGAGTTCGTTCTGGGCCAGGCCAAGGTGACCGACAAGGCTGTGTCCTTTGACGAACTGATGGGCGGTCAGGGCTGATTGCCCGCAGCGTGAGGCGGCTCCACGGAGCGCCTCGCGCATGCGCATGGCACCCTTGGGGGCTTGTGACGGTGTTCACAGGCCCCAATTCATTTCTGGGTACAGTACCCGCCTGAATGGAGAAACTCACATGAGCGCACTGGAAACACAGGCCTTGGGCATGATCCCCATGGTCATCGAGCAGTCGGGCCGCGGCGAACGGTCCTACGACATCTATTCACGCCTGCTCAAGGAGCGCGTGATCTTCCTGGTGGGCGAGGTCAATGACCAGACGGCCAATCTGGTGGTGGCGCAGCTGCTGTTCCTGGAAAGCGAGAACCCGGACAAGGACATTTCGTTCTACATCAATTCTCCGGGCGGCAGCGTTACGGCGGGCATGGCGATCTACGACACCATGCAGTTCATCAAGCCCGATGTCTCCACGCTGTGTTGCGGTTTTGCCGCGAGCATGGGGGCCTTCCTGCTGGCTGCGGGGGCCAAGGGCAAGCGTTTTTCGCTGCCTAACTCCAAGATCATGATCCACCAGGTGCTGGGCGGTGCGCGGGGCCAGGCCACCGACATCGAAATCCATGCCCGCGATATTCTGCGCACCAAGGACCAGATGAACCGCATCCTGGCCGAGCGTACGGGCCAGCCCATCGAGAAGGTGAAGGCCGATACCGAGCGTGACTATTTCATGACCGCCGACGAGGCCAAGGACTACGGCATCATCGACCAGGTGATCGCCAAGCGCCCCTGAGCGCCAAAGGCAGGAAACACGGCGTTTTTCCGGAGAACGGGCGCCGTTTCCTGCGGTTTCCATTTGGGTATCATCCCGACAACTTTCCAAGCAACACAAGGCACAGTCCCCCATGGCCGAGAAAAAAGGCTCTTCCAGCGAAAAAACCCTTTACTGCTCGTTTTGTGGCAAGAGCCAGCACGAGGTGAAGAAGCTGATCGCCGGTCCGTCGGTCTTTATCTGCGACGAGTGCATCGACCTGTGCAATGAGGTCATCCGGGACGAGCTTCCCTCGGGTGAGGCGGGCCGCGAGGCACGCAGCGACCTGCCCACGCCGGCCGAGATCAAGGCCAATCTGGACAACTACGTCATCGGCCAGGAGGTTGCCAAGCGCACCCTGGCGGTGGCGGTCTACAACCACTACAAGCGCCTGCGCCATAAAGACAAGGCGCAGAAGGACGAAGTGGAGCTGTCCAAGAGCAACATCCTGCTGATCGGCCCCACGGGATCGGGCAAGACGCTGCTGGCGCAGACGCTGGCGCGCATGCTCGACGTACCCTTCGTGATGGCCGACGCAACCACGCTGACCGAGGCCGGCTACGTGGGCGAGGACGTGGAGAACATCGTCCAGAAGTTGCTGCAGAGCTGCAACTACGAGGTGGAGCGCGCCCAGCGCGGCATTGTCTACATCGACGAAATCGACAAGATTTCACGCAAGTCCGACAACCCCAGCATCACGCGCGACGTGTCGGGCGAGGGCGTGCAGCAGGCGCTGCTCAAGCTCATCGAGGGCACGATGGCCAGCGTGCCGCCGCAGGGCGGGCGCAAGCACCCGAACCAGGATTTTTTGCAGATCGACACGACCAACATCCTGTTCATCTGCGGTGGTGCTTTCGCCGGACTGGAGAAAGTCATCGAGAACCGCACCGAGGCCTCGGGCATCGGTTTTGGCGCTGCTGTCAAGAGCAAGAAGCAGCGCTCGCTTTCCGAGGTGTTCCAGGAAATCGAGCCCGAAGACCTGATCAAGTTCGGCCTCATCCCCGAGCTGGTTGGCCGCATGCCCGTGGTCACGGCGTTGGCCGAGCTGAACGAGGATGCCTTGGTGCAGATCCTGACCGAGCCCAAGAATGCGCTCGTCAAGCAGTACAGCAAGCTGCTTGCCATGGAAGGCGCTGAGCTGGAGATCCGCCCCGCCGCGCTCAAGGCCATCGCCCGCAAGGCGCTGGCGCGCAAGACGGGCGCCCGTGGCCTGCGCTCCATTCTGGAGCAGGCCCTGATCGGCACCATGTTCGACCTGCCCAACGCCACCAACGTGGAGAAGGTTGTCGTGGATGAGTCGACCATCGACGAAAGCAAGCCGCCTTTGCTGGTGTACCGCGAAGCAGCGAAAAAGGCCTGACCGCCTGTTACTGGCACCACGGTAGCCGCTGCCGTCCGACCCCCGCGCGCATGGATGCATGGGCGCCGGGAGCCCGGGATGAAATTCCGGGTTGAAATTCACCGCCCGCGGACCATATGCCCAGTAGTTTCATGAGGATCCCCATGTCCGGACATACCCCCTTGCCCCCCACGCCCGTCGCCCTGCCGCGGTTGCCGCTGCGCGATGTGGTCGTGTTCCCCCACATGGTGATTCAGCTGTTCGTGGGCCGCCCCAAGAGCATCAAGGCGCTGGAGCTGGCCATGGAGGCCGACCGCCGCATCATGCTGGTCGCCCAGAAGGCGGCCGCCAAGGATGAGCCCTCCGTCAATGACATGTTCGACGTGGGTTGCATCTCCACCATCCTGCAGATGCTCAAGCTGCCCGATGGCACCGTGAAGGTGCTGGTCGAGGGCCAGCAGCGCGCGCTGGTGGGCACCATCGAGGATGCCGAGACGCATTTTTCGGCCACGGTGACGCCGGTCGAGGCGGAGGCCGATGCGCATCGGCCCAGCGAGATCGAAGCGCTACGCCGCGCCGTGATGCAGCAGTTTGACCAGTACGTCAAACTGAACAAGAAGATTCCGCCCGAAATCCTGACCTCGATCGCCAGCATCGATGACCCGGGCCGCCTGGCCGACACCATCGCCGCGCACCTGCCGCTCAAACTGGAGAACAAGCAGGCCGTGCTGGATCTTTCGGACGTCAAGGAGCGCCTGGAGAACCTGTTCGAGCAGCTCGACCGCGAGGTGGACATCCTCAACGTGGACAAGAAGATCCGTGGCCGCGTGAAGCGCCAGATGGAGAAGAATCAGCGCGACTTCTACCTCAACGAGCAGGTCAAGGCCATCCAGAAGGAGTTGGGCGAGGGGGAAGAGGGCGCGGACCTCGAAGAGATCGACAAGAAGATCAAGGCCGCCAAGATGCCCGCCGAGGCGCGCAAGAAGGCCGAGGCCGAGCTCAAGAAGCTCAAGCTCATGTCGCCCATGTCGGCCGAAGCCACGGTGGTGCGCAACTATATCGACGTGCTGGTCTCGCTGCCCTGGAGCAAGAAGACCAAGATCAAGCACGACCTGGGCAACGCCGAGGTGGTGCTCAACGAAGACCATTACGGCCTGGACAAGGTCAAGGATCGCATCCTTGAATACCTTGCCGTGCAGCAGCGCGTGGACAAGGTCAAGGCACCCATCCTGTGCCTGGTGGGGCCACCCGGTGTGGGCAAGACTTCGCTGGGCCAGTCCATTGCCAAGGCGACGGGGCGCAAGTACGTGCGCATGGCGCTGGGCGGCATGCGCGACGAGGCAGAAATCCGGGGCCACCGCCGCACCTACATCGGCGCCATGCCGGGCAAGGTGCTGCAGAGCCTGGGCAAGATCGGCACGCGCAACCCGCTGTTCCTGCTCGACGAAATCGACAAGCTGGGCCAGGACTTCCGGGGCGACCCTTCCAGCGCGCTGCTGGAAGTGCTGGACCCAGAGCAGAACCACACTTTTGGCGATCACTACGTCGAGGTGGATTTCGACCTGTCGGATGTGATGTTCGTGGCGACCTCGAACTCGATGAACATCCCGTCGGCGCTGCTCGACCGCATGGAAGTCATCCGCCTGTCGGGCTACACCGAGGACGAGAAGACCAACATCGCCATGAAGTACCTGCTGCCCAAGCAGCTCAAGAACAATGGCGTGAAGGAAGAAGAGCTGCAGATCACCGAGGCCGCCGTGCGCGACATGGTGCGCTACTACACGCGCGAAGCCGGTGTGCGCTCGCTGGAACGCGAACTGTCCAAAATTTGCCGCAAGGTGGTCAAGGGGCTGCTGCTCAAGAAGCTCGAGCCGCAGGTGGTCGTTACGGCGGACAACCTGCCCGATTATCTGGGGGTGCGCAAGTACACCTATGGCCGTGCCGAAGAGCAGAACCAGGTGGGCCAGGTCGTGGGCCTGGCCTGGACCGAGGTGGGGGGTGACCTGCTGACCATCGAGGCCGTCACCATGCCGGGCAAGGGCGTCATCACGCGCACCGGTTCGCTGGGTGATGTGATGAAGGAATCCGTCGAGGCGGCGCGCACCGTGGTGCGAAGCCGGGCGCGTTTGCTGGGCATCAAGGACGATTCTTTTGAGAAGAAGGATGTGCACATCCATGTGCCCGATGGCGCGACCCCCAAGGATGGTCCAAGCGCGGGCGCGGCCATGGTCACGGCTTTTGTGTCGGCGCTCACGGGCATTCCGGTGCGGGGTGATGTCGCGATGACCGGTGAGATCACGCTGCGCGGCGAGGTCACCGCCATTGGCGGCCTCAAGGAAAAGCTCCTGGCAGCGCTGCGTGGCGGCATCAAAACGGTGTTGATACCCGAAGAAAACGTCAAGGATCTGCAGGAGATCCCGGACAACGTGAAAAGCGGCCTGGAGATCGTGCCGGTCAAGTGGATCGACAAGGTGCTCGAGATCGCGCTGACCCACAAGCCCGTGCCATTGACCGACGAAGAGGTAGCCGCAGCCGCCGTCGCTGCCGTTGACAAGTCGGCTACGGTCGCCGCGCCGGAATCTGTCAAACATTGAACGGTTTTTCTGGCGCAGGTGAAAATTTGCGCTACAATTCTTCCATCGCAGGCAAACGTTGTAGAATGTGCGGCTGTGGTAAATGCGGGAATAGCTCAGTTGGTAGAGCGCAACCTTGCCAAGGTTGAGGTCGAGAGTTCGAGACTCTTTTCCCGCTCCAATTTCCATGAAAAGGGAAGCAGTCGCTTCCCTTTTT
>JANJVX010000190.1 GCA_024709845.1 Burkholderiaceae bacterium
GGCGCGGCCAAGCTGGCGCAGGTGGGCCTGATGCAGACGCTGGCCATCGAAGGCGCGAAGTACAACATCCATGTCAATGCCCTGGCGCCCACGGCGGCCACGCGCATGACCGAATCCCTGTTCCCGCCGCAGATCCTGGACGCCCTCAAGCCCGAGGCCGTGGTGCCCGCCATGCTGGTGCTGGCGCACGAGAGCGCGCCCACGCGCACCATCCTGTGCGCCGGGGGCGGCTCGTTCGAGGCGGCGCACATCACGTTGACGCAGGGCGTGCACATCGGCCTGGGCGACGACGCGCCCGAGCAGCTCGCTGCCCGACTGGCCGAGGTGACCGAGCGCGCGGGCGAGCAGGTGCCGCAGAGCGGCGCCGCCCAGGGCACCATCGAGGTGCAGAAGGCCATGGCCGCGCGCGGCTGAGCGGTGGCGGCATGACCTGATACGGGGCAGGCTTGCGCGGAGCATGCTAAGTTCCGTGCCGATCCCGACAGATTGGTACTGAATTTATGACGACATTGCAGGAACGCATCGGCGCGCAGCCCCCCGAGGCCCTGGCGGGCATCCGCCGCGGCATCGAGAAAGAGGGCCTGCGCGTCCTGCCCTCGGGGGCGCTGGCCCTCACGCCGCATCCGCTGGCACTGGGCTCGGCCCTCACGCACCCGCACATCACCACCGACTACAGCGAGTCGCAGATCGAGCTCATCACCGGGGCGCACCGGGGGGTGCAGGACTGCCTGGACGAGCTTACCGAAATCCACCAGTTCGTCTACCAGACGCTGCGGGCCGAGGGCGACGAGATGCTCTGGGTCTCCAGCATGCCCTGCGGCCTGCCCACGGACGAGACCATTCCGCTGGCGCGCTACGGCGGCTCCAACATCGGGCGTGCCAAGAGTGTCTACCGCATGGGGCTGGGCCACCGCTATGGGCGGCGCATGCAGACCATCAGCGGCATCCACTACAACTGGTCGATGCCCGGGGTGGACAGCGAGCAGTATTTCGCGCTGATCCGCAACTTCCGGCGCAACGCCTTTGTGCTGCTCTACCTGTTTGGGGCGTCGCCCGCGCTGTGCCCCTGCTTCGCCCAGGGCCGGCCGCATGCGCTGCAGTCGCTGGGCGGGCAGGCGCTCTACCTGCCGCACGCCACCTCGCTGCGCATGGGGCGCCTGGGCTACCAGAGTGACGCACAGGCCACGCTGGCCGTGAGCTACAACGGCCTGGAGGGCTACGCCAATTCGTTGCACGAAGCCCTCACAAGGCCCTACCCGGCCTACGAGGCCGTGGGCGTGCGCAACCCCGGCGGCGACTACAACCAGCTGGGCACCAGCCTGCTGCAGATCGAGAACGAGTTCTACGGCACCATCCGCCCCAAGCGCACGGTGCGCACCGGCGAGCGCCCGCTGCATGCGCTGCGCGAGCGCGGCGTGGAATATGTCGAGGTCCGGCTGATGGACCTCGACCCCTTCGTGCCGGTGGGCATCACGGCGCAGACCATGCGCCTGCTCGACGTGTTCCTGCTGCACTGTCTGCTCTCCGACAGCCCACCTGACACGCCCGAAGAGATCACCGAACTCAAGCGCAACCAGCACCTCACGGCCGAGCGCGGGCGCGAGCCCGGCCTGTGCCTGCAGCGCGCAGGCCAGAGCGTGCCCCTGGTGGAATGGGCGGCGCAGATCCTGCAGGAGTGCGTGCCGCTGGCTGCGGCGCTGGACGCCAGCAACGCCACGGGCGATTACAGCGATGCCCTGCGCGCGGCGCAGACCCTGGTGGCCGCGCCGCAGGATACCCCCTCGGCCCGCGTTCTTGCGCGCATGGCCGCCGTGCACGGCAACAACTTCACGGCGTTTTCCACCAGCCAGTCCGCCCTGGCGCGCGAGGCGCTGCTGGCCCTGCCCTGGAGCGAGCAGCAGCAGGCGCGCTGCGAGGTGCAGGCGCGCGAGTCGCTGGCGCAGCAGCAGGCCATCGAGGCGGCCGACACCCTGCCTTTTGAAGAGTGGCGCCAGCAGTACATGTCGGCCCAGGGCCTGGAGTAGGACACCCCCCCTGAGGCCCTGCGGGCCTTCCCCCCGCTCTCGCATCGCTGCGCGATGCGGGCAGGGGGACGCCACCAGTGCGGCGGGGCGGCCCTTGCACGGTGGCTGCTGGCGTGGGCCGCGCGGGTTTCAGGCGTCGTGGGTCAAACTCAGTGCTTGCCCGAAAGCGTCGCCGCCACCATCCGCTTGAACGGCGGAAAGTTCTGCGCCAGGCGCAGCGCAGCGTCACGCAGCAGGCGGGCGGGCGGGTGGTCGGTGGTGTAGAGCCGGGCGACGAAGGTGGTGGCCAGGTACAGCGGCAGCGTGGCGTGGCGGTGCGCACGTTCATAGCGCGCCAGCAGATCGGGGGCGGCGATGTCCTGCCCTGCGGCCTGGGCTGCGCGCAGTTGGCCCGCCAGCGTGCCGATGCCCAATAGCCCGAAGTTGAAGCCGTGCGCCGTCACCGGGTGCATGCCCACGGCCGCGTCTCCCACGCAGGCAAAGCGCTGCGCCACCAGGCGGTGCGGCCGCACGCCGACCAGCGGGTACAGGTGGCGCGTGCTGGCCAGGTGCATGGCGCCCAGCCGGTGGTCGAAGCGGCGTGTGAGGTCCTGGCCGAAGGCGGCCTCGTCCATGTCGGCCAGCGGTTCCAGCGCATGGTGCGGCAGGGTCAGCACCACGCAGGAGCGGTGGGCGCCGGTGGCGGGGTCGTCGTTCAT
>JANJVX010000201.1 GCA_024709845.1 Burkholderiaceae bacterium
CGGGCTGGCGCAGGCGCTGGCCACGTCGCGGTCCTCGGTGAGCACGCTGAACTCGCCCACGCGCACGGCGGCGTCGGCCTGGATCTGCAGGCTTTGCGTGTCCAGCGTGGCGGGCAGGCAGGTCAGTGTGAGGCTGCGTGCGCCCGCCGCCACCTTGGCCACGCGCTCGACCGTGGCAACGCCGGGGTAGACCGTGACGCGGGCGATGCGTGAGGCGCTGTCCTGCGCCAGGGCGGTGGTGCTGTACAGCAGCCCGGCACAGGCGAGGGCGGGAATCAGGGGTCGCAGGGAAAGGCGTGCGAGGCTCATGGGGCGCTCCTTGGCTGTGCGAGAAAAAGTGCACGCCGTGGATGGTAGTGCAGTGCTTCGCACGGGGCCGTTTCAGTGCACGGTGATCATGTTCCCAACCCCAGCCAGGCTGCATAGGCGTAGGCGATCAGGGTGGAGCCCAGCAGGGCGAGAACAAGGTATTGCGCGAACACCCGGGGTTTCATCAGCGTCCATACCGCCATGGCGGCTGGAACGCTGGTCACGCCACCGGCCACCATGAAGGCCAGCGCCACGGGGCGGTCCAGACCCATCCCGATCATCCCGCCCATCAGCGGCACGGCCGCGGTGCCGTTCAGGTAGGCCGGAATGCCCAGCAGCACGGCGGCCGGAACCGCCCACGCCTGCTGTCCTCCCAGCCATTGGGCAAAGGCGTTGGCTGGCAGCCAGGCCACCATCAGGCTTTCAAGCAGGAACGCAATGGCCATGAGCGGAACCAGCAGGCGCAGGTGTGACAGCGCCTGCGCACCAAACTGGGCCCGCCGGGTGGCATCGCGCCAGAAGCTCCACTGCACGCTTGGTATGGGGGCGCGCTTTCCGGTGGCGCACTGGGGCTGACGTTCTGCACGCAGCACATCGCGCCCCAGGTGGGGGTAGAGCGATGCGAGGGCGAAGGTTGCAAAGCCCCCCAGCAGGCCCAGCGCGATGGCCGCGAGCGTCTTGACCACGGCGAATTCCAGATCAATCGCGCCAGCGGTCAGCACGAACATGGCGGGGTCGATCACGGGGGAGGCCAGCCAGAACGCCATGACCGGCGCCAGAGGCACGCCACCGGCCAGCAAGCCGGCGATGAGCGGAACGACCCCACACGAGCACAACGGCGACAGCGCACCCGCCAGCGCGGCCAGCGCGATGGCGCGCCCCTGGCGGCCCGTGAAGGCGCGCCCGATCAGCGACTCGGCACCGCTGGCGCGGATGCCTGCAGCCAGTGCCACGGACAGTGCCAGAACCGGTGCCAGGCCCGCCAGACTGGCGGCCATGAAGTGCAGCGACGGCCCCAGTTGCGCTGGTGCGGCCCATGCCATGCCGGTGAGCAGCGCAAGCAAGGCCAGCAGGCTGCGATCGGTGTTTCGCAGCCGTTGCAAGAAGCGGGGCGCCACACCGGAGGCTGCGGGCGGACTGCCGCAGGAGGGTGCGCCGGACGGGGGCGCTGCCGTGGGGGTGGGTGATTCGGCGGTGTGCGGCGTGCAGCAGGAAGGGGTGGTTGCCATGGTGCTCTCCAATAAAACCATAAAGCCGGAAAAATGGTTGTGTTGAGTCAAAAAAAACCGTGTGCAATGCAGACGGGTCAGGCAGGGTTGTCGCAGCCCGGGGGCGTGGCAGCGGGGGCGGGCGCTGGAACGCCCTGGCAGCATTCGGCGCGGAAATGGCCCCAGGCGGCGTCAATCAGGCGGAAGTCGGGCCGGCAGCGAACCTCGCGGCCCTGGCGTTCCTGGGTCACCAGACCCACTTCCACCATGCCGCGCAGATGGTGTGCCAGGGTGGAGGCGGGCATGTCCAGCGCCTGGCGCAGTTCGGTGATCGTCAGGCCCGGATCACCGGCACGCACCAGCAACGCAAAGAGGCGTAGGCGCGCCACATTGCCAAGTTCGGCCAGGCAGCGAGCGGTTTGGTCAAGGTCCATAGGGGGGACTGTAATGGACGCGCGCGCCAAATGCAACTACATTTCCGGTTTTATGGGTATCTGCCAGGGTGGCCGATGAGTGTTCATGGCACGGCCTGCATGAACACTCCTCTGTGCGCCAGCGCGCTTACTTGGCCGCAGCGCGTGCGGCTTCCGCCTTGGCCTTGGCCTCATCGGCCTTGCGTTGCAGCTCCTGGGCTTCCTTTTCGGCGGTCTGGGCTTCGGCTTCCTTGGCGGTGACTTCCTTGTTGGGGGAAGCCATGGCGTTGCCGACCATGGAGCCTGCCACGGCGCCGACGGCGGCGGCGCCCATGGTCCCCATCATGCCGGGGCCGCGGGCTGCGGGGGCAGTGGCCGCCGCAGGGGCTGGCGCTGCGGCTGCCGAAGGAGCGGCGGGCGCTGCCGGAGCTGCCGGAGCGGCAGGTTTTGCGGGCGCCTTGCCAATGCTGGCTGGTGGAATGCTGCGCGAGCCGCCGCCCATGCGCTTGGCGTGGGCGGAAGTGGGCAGGGTGAAGGCGGCCACGCTCAGCGCGATAACGGCAGCGGCAGTACGGGAAATGGTGGTCATGGAGTGTCCTTGTCGAAAATAAAAATTCAGTCGTTGGTGCTGAAGCCGAACAGGCTAAGCAGGCTGGTGAACAGGTTGAACAGCGAGACAAACAGGCCCACGGTGGCGAGCACGTAGTTGGTCTCTCCGCCGTTGACGATGCGGCTGGTCTCGAACAGGATCAGGCCCGCCGACAGCAGGGCCACCATGGCGGAAACCGCCAGACCCAGCGCGGGTATCTGGAAGAACATGGCCGCCAGCCCGGCCAGAATGGCAATCACCATCCCGGCGAACAGGAAACCGCCCATGAAGCTGAAGTCGCGCCGGGTGGCCAGCACATAGCCCGACAGCGCCAGGAAGGTTGCGCCCGTGGCGCCCAGCGCCAGGGCAATGGTCTGCCCGCCGCCGGGCAGCGCCAGATGGGCCGACAGCACCGGGCCCAGGGTGTAGCCCATGAAGCCGGTGAGCGCGAAGACGGCGCCCACGGCCCAGCCGCTGTTCTGTACCTTGTGGATCAGGAACAGCAGGCCGAAGTAACCGGCCAGCGTGAGGATGAGCCCGGGTGCGGGCAGGCGCAGGGCCACGGCAGTGCCTGCCACGGCCGCGCTGAACAGCAGCGTCATGGACAGAAGGGCGTAGGTGTTGCGCAGTACCCGGTGGGTCGCGAGGGTGCTGCCCAGACCGGAATGAGCGGTGCCGGCCCGGTAGATGGCGGGTTGGGTCATGGGGGTCTCCAGAAAACTGAGGAAAGGAAGACAAGGGTAGCGATGTAATTCAATCGTAAAAAGAAGACAATCAATGAATTACGTTTCTTAAATATCTGAATATGAGCCGGCAGTTCAACTACCGCCACCTGTACTACTTCTGGATGGTGGCCAAGGAAGGCAGCATGTCGAACGCAGCGGCGCGGCTGGACATGGCCGTCCAGACGGTGAGCACCCAGGTGCGCGAGCTCGAGCGCGACCTGGGCTGCCAGCTGCTGCGGCCCGCCGGGCGGGGGCTGGAACTGACGGACGCCGGTGTGGTGGCCTTGCGGCAGGCAGAGCACATCTTCCAGCTCGGCGAGGCCTTGCCCGACATGGTGCGCAGTGCCGCCGAGATTCAGGCGGTGCGGCTGGTGGTGGGCATAGCCGACGGACTGCCCAAGCTGGAAGTGCAGCGCCTGCTGCAGCCGGTGCTGCAGGTGGAGCATCTGCGGCTGGTGTGCCATGAGGGCGAAATGGCCGATCTGCTGGCCGAGCTGGCGGTGCACAAGCTCGACGTGGTGCTGTCCGATCACCCTGCGCCGTTCAATGCGCGCCTGAAAGTGCACAACCATCCGCTGGGCACCTCACCTATGGGCTGGTATGGGACGCCGTACTGGTGGGAGCAGGCGGCCGAGGGGTTTCCGGACAGCCTCCAGCAGGTGCCGGTGCTGCTGCCCACCACGCATTCCATCGTGCGCAGCCATATCGACCAGTGGCTGGCGCAGAACAGCCTGCGCCCCCATGTGGTGGGCGAGTTCGAGGACAACGCGCTGCTGGAGGCCTTTGGCGGGACCGGACTGGGCGTATTTCCGGGCGCCGTGGCCGCGCAGGACGGGCTGCGCCAGCGCAGCCAGGTGCGGCTGATCGGTGCCTGCGAAGGGGTGCAGGAGCACTACTACGCCATCAGTACCGAGCGCAAGGTGGCGCATCCGCTGGTTCAGTTGCTGCTGCAGCAGCAGCAGGCGACAGGCTGATCCTCGCGGGCCGCAGATGCGGGATTCCCATCGTTGACCCTGCACGCCGGACATTGGATACTGGTCCGCAAGTGCCAGGCCCCCCAGAGGGGGTATGGCCACGGACCTCTTCCCCATGTGTCGCGCTGTTTATCGTCGGCTCCACGCATTCCGCATCCAAAAGATCATGGACCTATCGCAGCTTTTCGGCTCCAACGGTTTGCGCAGGCGTCGACTGGCCTGTGCGGTGGCGCTGCTCTGGCTGGGCGGGGCTGCGGGCGCCATGGCCGACGGGCCGGTGCGCATCCTCACGGAAGAATTCCCGCCCTACAACTACACCGCACAAGGCAAGATCACCGGGCTGGCGACCGAGGTGGTCGAGGCGGTGTTGAAAGAGCTGGGGCTGCAGGGGCACATTCAGTCCATGCCCTGGGCACGGGCCTACGAAACAGCGCGCAATACGCCCGGCGTGCTGATCTACAGCATTGGCCGCACCCCCGAGCGAGACAAGTATTTCAAATGGGTCGGCGTGATCGCCCCTACCGTGTACTACTTGTACGGCCAGCCTGGCAAGGCGTATCGGGTGGATTCACTGGAGGCGGCCAAAACGTACCAGATCGGTACCGTCAACGAAGACGTGGGCGAGCAGTTTCTGGTGGGGCAGGGTTTTGTGAAGGGGCACAACCTGCAGTCCAGCGTGAAGTATGGGCACAACTACGAAAAGCTCAAGGCCGGGCGGATCGACCTCTGGATCATGAGCGAACTGACCGCCAACTATCTCGCGCGCCAGGCGGGCGACGATCCGGCGCGGACCCTGGCCAAGGTGTACCGCATTCCCGAACTGAGCAGCGACGGCTATTACATGGCCTTTGGCATGCACACACCCGATGCCACCGTGGCCCTGTTTCGTACAGGGCTTGAAGCCATCAAGCGCAATGGCACCTTCGACCGGCTGCAGCGCAAATGGCTGTAGTCCCGGACGACTTGCTAAAAACCGTGCCAGAAGGCGGGCCGGAGAGCACGGTGGCCCCCCGGCACTCGCTGGGCGCGCGGCTGGTGCTGGCTACACTGGGTTTTTGTGTGCTGTTCATCGTGGTGGCGGTCGGGGTGCTGACGCTCTCGGCCTGGAATGCGGGCCGTGAGCGCATGGATGCCGAACTGGCACAGATCGAGCAGGTGTACCGCGGCACCCTGGCCAAGGCCATCTGGGAGCTGGACCGCGATGCCCTCCAGGCCCATGTGCGCAGTGCCGCAGGGGTGCCGTCGGTCGGGCGTGTCGCGCTGAAGGTGACGCTGGCCCACAGTGCCCCTGAAAAGTTTGAAGGCTCCCGTGCGGGCTGGGCCGGGCCCGGCAGAGCGCCCACCCGCCAGCTGGTGCTGGAGTACGAGCCCTATCCCGGTGCGCGTGAAACGGTTGGCGAGTTGCTGCTGCAGGGCGACGAGCGGGTGCTGTGGCAACGCCTGCGCAGCGAGCTGGCGACCATTGTCATCGCGCAGCTGCTGCAGTCCATGGTGCTGGCGGGGCTGATCATGCTGATGTTCAACCGCATGGTCACCGTGCACGTGCAGCGCATTGCTGCGCACCTGGCCACGGTGCGCCCGGGCAACCTGGGTGTGGCGCTCGGCCTGCAGCGCAGCGAGCGCAGCCAGGACGAGCTGACCCAGCTGGTCTCGGGCGTGAACCACCTGCAGGGCAGCCTGGCGACCTACCTGGAGCAGCAGCAGCGCTATGAGCGCGAACTGGCAGAGCACCGCGACCGGCTGGCCCATCTGGTCGATGAGCGCACGGCGGAGCTGCAGGCGGCCAACGAGCGCCTGCAAAGCCTGGCACGCACCGATCCCCTGACCGGTCTGCCCAATCGCCGCCATTTCGACGAGGTCAAGTCCCACGAATGGCGCCGCGCCCAGCGCAGTGGCCAGTCGCTGGCCTTGCTGATCTGCGACATCGATT
>JANJVX010000208.1 GCA_024709845.1 Burkholderiaceae bacterium
CTTGCGCTGCGAGTCGCTCATGATGTCGTACACCATGGCATGCACCGTCTTGTGGTCCAGCGCGTCCACATTGATGCGCCGCACGTCGCCGTGCACCCGGATCATGGGCGGCAGGCCCGCGGACAGGTGCAGGTCGGAGGCCTTGTTCTTGACGCTGAACGCCAGCAGTTGGGTAATGTCCACGGTTCCCTCGGTCGTTTGGTACGCTTGGCAAACATTATGACCACGATTGCCGACAACCTCCAACAGGTTCGTGACCGGATGGCGCAGGCCTGCGCCGCCGCCGGACGCGAGCCGGCCAGTGTTTCATTGCTGGCCGTCTCCAAGACCTTCGGCCCCGAGGCCGTGCTGGCCGCCGCGCAGGCCGGGCAGCGCGCCTTTGGCGAGAACTACATCCAGGAAGCGGTGGAGAAAATGGCCGCGCTGCGCCAGATGGGTGCGCCAGCGCTGCAATGGCACTGCATTGGCCCGGTGCAGAGCAACAAGACGCGGCTCGTGGCCGAGCATTTCGACTGGATGCACACGGTGGACCGCGCCAAGATCGCCGAGCGCCTGGCGGCCCAGCGCCCGGCGCATCTCCCGCCGTTGCAGGTCTGCATCCAGATCAACGTGGACGGTGGCCTGGCCAAGTCCGGCGTGCCGCCCGAAGACGCCTTGGCGCTGGCGCAGGCCGTGGCGGCGCTGCCACAGTTGTGCCTGCGCGGCGTGATGAGCATCCCCGAGCCCGCCCCGGATTACGCCACCCAGTACGCGCTGCACCAGCGCGTGCGCGCCGTGTTCGAGCAGATCCGGGCCTCCGGCCTGGCCGGGCTGGACCATTTCGATACCCTGTCCCTGGGCATGACGGCCGACCTCGACGCCGCCATCCAGGCCGGCAGCACCATGGTGCGCGTGGGCACGGGCATCTTCGGTGGCAGGACGCGCCCCGCACCCTGACGCAGATTTGAGGCAAAAAAGGCCTCTGAGGCCCATCTGAATAGCGCTATCAGCTATTTAATTTATAGCATTCAAGCGCTGAAGCGGCGCACGCAGTCCAGCGTCTGCGCCACATCCTCCGGCCCCACGTCCAGGTGCGTGACCCAGCGCAGCCGCGTCTGCCCGCCATACAGGCTGCTGGTCACGCGCACGCCGTGCTGTGCCAGCCAGGCGGTGAAGGCGGGCGCCATGTCGGCGTGTACGTCGGTGAACAGGATGTTGGTGTGCGCCGAGGCCACGGCCAGGTGGCCCTGTAGCACCGGGTGGCTGCGCCCGGCCTCGGCCAGCCCTTCAGCCAGCTGGTGCAGCAGGGCGTGGTCGTCGGCGAGGCGCCGCACATGGTGTTGCAGCGCGTGCTGCCCGGCAGCGGCGAGCAGGCCGCTCTGGCGCATGGCGCCGCCCAGCATCTTGCGCGTGCGCTTGGCCTGGCGGATGAAGTCGGCGCGGCCCAGCAGCAGCGACCCCACCGGTGCACCCAGGCCTTTGCTCAGGCACAGCGACACGGTGTCAAAGTGCTGGCAGAGGGCGCGGGCCTCGTCGTACACGTCGGTGCCTTGGGCCTCGGCGTTGGCCGTGGCAGCGTTGAACAGGCGTGCGCCATCGAGGTGCAAGGCCAGGCCGCGCGAGCGCGCCAGTTGCGCCACTTCGGCGATGTAGGGCGTGGGCAGCACCTGGCCGCCGGTGGTGTTCTCCAGCACCACGAGGCGGGTGCGCGCGAAATGTGGGTCGTCGGGCTTGATGGCGGCGGCGATGTCGGAAAGAAGCAGCGTCCCGTTGCCCTGCGTTTCCACCGGCTGCGGCTGGATGGAGCCCAGCACCGCCATGCCGCCACCCTCCCAGCGGTAGGTGTGCCAGCTCTGGCCCACGATGGCCTCGTCGCCGCGCTGGCAATGGCCCATGAGGGCGATCAGGTTGGTCTGCGTGCCCGAGGGCGCGAACAGCGCGGCCTCGAAGCCCAGCAGTTGCGCAGCATGGTCCTGCAGAGCGTTGACGGATGGGTCGTCGCCGAACACGTCGTCCCCCAGTGGGGCGTTGAACATGGCCTCGCGCATGGCGGGCGTGGGCTGGGTGACGGTGTCGCTGCGGAAGTCGGGCATGGGGGTCTCTCTTGTGAAGAAGCCGCCCATGGTATCGGCGAGTGTGCCGCCCTGCCTGCGCGGAGCCAACACGGCGTGTCGCCTGGGTTATAGCGCTGGCTGGCGTTCTGCAGCCGGGCTGCATATGCTGCGGGTTTTGCCCATCAAAATGGCATAAACCGCAGCACACTGGTGCGGTGGTAGCTATCAAAACAGAAGCGAGACCATGGCCACGCCGTTCTTTTCCAAAGTCCTGATCGCCAACCGTGGCGAGGTGGCGCTGCGCATCGTGCGCGCCTTGCACGACCTGGGTATTCCCAGCGTGGCGGTGTTCACCGATGACGATGCCGGTGCGCCCCATGTGCAGGCAGCCACCGAGGCCGTCGCGCTCGGCGCCACGGGCCCGGCGGCTTACCTCGACGGTGCGGGGATCATCGCGCTGGCGGGCGAACGCGGTGTGGATGCCGTGCACCCCGGCTACGGCTTTCTGAGCGAGCGCGCCGACTTCGCGGCCGCCTGCGAGGCGGCGGGCCTGCGCTTCATCGGCCCCACGCCCGTGCAGCTCACGCTGTTCGGCGACAAGGCCCAGGCACGCGCACTGGCCGCGCGCTGCAAGGTGCCGCTGATGCCGGGCACGCAGCACGAGGTCACGCTCGAAGAGGTGCAGGCCTTCTGGCACGCGCAGCAGGCGGGCGGGGCGGGCGCGGGCATCGTCATCAAGGCCATTGGCGGCGGCGGCGGGCGCGGCATGCGCGCCGTGCAGTCGGCGGCCGAGCTGCCTGCTGCCTACGAAACCTGCCGGCGCGAGGCGCAGGCGGCCTTCGGCGTGGCGGGTGTGTACGTCGAGCGGCTGATGGTGAACGCGCGCCACATCGAGGTGCAGGTGCTGGGCGATGGCGCCGAGGTGATTGCCCTGGGCGAGCGCGAATGCACGCTGCAGCGGCGCTTCCAGAAGCTGGTGGAGATCGCGCCCAGCCCGTCGCTGCCGGAAAGCCTGCGCCAACGCATCATCCAGGACGCCCTGGCCATGGCGCGCGAGGTGCGCTACGAGGGCCTGGGCACCTTCGAGTTTCTCGTGGACCTGGCGTCCAGCGACCTGCCCTACGTCTTCATCGAATGCAACCCGCGCCTGCAGGTCGAGCACACCATCACCGAGGAGGTGACGGGCGTGGACCTGGTGCAGGCGCAGGTGCGCCTGGCCGCCGGCCGCCGGCTGTACGACCTGGGCCTGGACCCGGCGCAGCCGCCGCGCGCGCAGGGCCACGCCATCCAGTGGCGCATCAACGCCGAAACGCTGGATGCCCAGGGCCAGGCCCAGCCGGGCAGCGGCACCATCGCGCGGCTGGCGCTGCCCACGGGGCCAGGCGTGCGCGTGGACACGCACGCGGTCGCGGGCCGCGCGCCCTCGCCGCACTACGACACGCTGCTGGCCAAGCTCATCGTGTCCACGCGCGGCGGCAGCTTC
>JANJVX010000226.1 GCA_024709845.1 Burkholderiaceae bacterium
CCTGCAGCGCATCCTGAGCTACCTGCCCAAGCAGCGCACCACGCTGCTGTTCAGTGCCACCTTCTCGCCCGAAATCAAACGCCTGGCAGGCAGCTACCTGCAGGACCCCATCACCATCGAGGTGGCGCGGCCCAACGAGACGGCGTCCACGGTGGAGCAGCACTTCTACAGCGCCAACGACGACGGCAAGCGCCACGCCATCCACCAGGTGCTCAAGTCCCGGGGCATCAAGCAGGCCTTCATCTTCGTCAACAGCAAGCTGGGCTGCGCGCGCCTGGCCCGCAGCCTGGAGCGCGAGGGCCTCAAGACGGCCGCGCTGCACGGCGACAAGAGCCAGGACGAGCGCCTCAAGGCCCTGGACGCCTTCAAGCAGGGCGCCGTCGATCTGCTGGTGTGTACCGACGTCGCCGCGCGCGGCCTGGACATCAAGGATGTGCCGGCGGTGTTCAACTTCGACGTGCCCTTCAACGCCGAAGACTATGTGCACCGCATTGGCCGAACCGGCCGAGCGGGCGCGTCGGGCCTGGCGGTCACGCTGGTGTCCAGCAGCGATGCGCGCCTGGTGGCCGATATCGAGAAGCTGCTGAAGAAAAAGATCGAGATCGAAGCCCTCGAATACGACGAAGACCGTCCGCGCGGCCGCATCAACGATGGCCGCCGCCACTGGCGCGAAGCCGAAGGTGCCGACGAGGGCACCGTCCGCGCCGCGCCATCCGGGCGGGCATCCAGCGGCGAGCGCACGCAGCGCCCGCAGCGCGGTGGCTTCCGCCCGGTGCAGGCACCGCGCGATCCGTTCTTCGACCAGCCCTACGAGGCACCGGCTGCCGAGGCCAAGCCCGGCTGGGAAGCGCCCGAGCGCGCCGCCACGGGCCGCATCTCGCCCAACATCAAGCCCAAGCGCAAGGTGGCGGCGCTGTTCAAGGCCTCGGACACCGTGGCTTGAACCGGCATGCCGCCCGTGGGCGGTCTGTATGCCTAAAACGCCTCAAGCGCTTGCCAGTCAAGCGCTTTTTGCTATTCATTTCGCATGATCCTAAAAACCGCAGTTGGATGTGCCTCCCAGTACCGTGATCGGCGTGCCAGGCAAGGCGCGTCGACGCAGCGCACTCCTGTGCGCAAGGAGAAGCAACGCCGCATGGCGCGTTGAGCGCGGTGCTGGCAGGCGCATAGCGCTTTCACCCACACGGTGAGCCGCAAAGAGGCCCAGGAAGTCAACTGCCATAGGGACTTTCCAAGAAAAACAAGCGGTCAACTGCGGTTTTCAGGATGATTAACCCGGGGCCTGAGCCTGCGGGCACTGCACCTGCAGCAGTTCGCGCTCGGCCAGCGTGGCGCCAAAGCGCACTGCGCTGAGCTGTCCGCCCCAGACGCAGCCCGTGTCCAGCGCCAGCAGGTCGGGGCGGCTCATGTGGCCCAGCGTGGACCAGTGGCCGAACGCCAGCAGGGTGCCTGCCGTGCGGCGTCCCGGCACGTCGAACCAGGGCAGCAGGCCGGGCGGGGCGCTGCTGGCGCTTTCCGTGCTTTCAAAATCCATCACCCCCTCGGGCGAGCAAAAGCGCAGCCGTGTCAGCGCGTTCACGATCACGCGCAGGCGGCCGGTGCCGGTCAGGGTGTCGCTCCAGCGGTCGGGCTGGTTGCCATACATCTGGTGCAGAAAGGCGGGCATTTCATCGCCGCGCAATACATCGTGCACCTCGCGGGCCAGGCGCAGCGTGTCGGCGGTGCTCCAGGCGGGCAGGGCGCCCGCGTGCAGCATCAGCAGTGTCTCGCCGCCGTGCGCGTGCGCCAGTGCCAGGGGTTGGCGGCGCAGCCAGTCGAGCAGGCTGTCGCGGTCATCGGCCTGCAGGATGCCGTCCAGCGTGTCGCGGCGCGAGGGCTTGCGTGCGCCGTGGGCCGTTGCCAGCAGGTGCAGGTCGTGGTTGCCCAGCAGGCAGTGCAGCGCGCCCTCGTGCGCTCTGCAGCGGCGCAGCACCGCGGCCGAATCGGGCCCACGGTTGACCAGGTCGCCCAGCAGGAAGGCAGTGTCGCGGCTGGGCGAGAAGCCGATGAGATCGAGCAGGCGCTGCAGCGCCGCGTCGCAGCCCTGCACATCGCCGATACAGTAAAGTGCCATGGTGTTCTTTTCAATGATCAATCCATGGATTTTCTGCTGATTGCGCTGCTGACCTTGCTCAACGGGGTGTTTGCCATGTCCGAACTGGCCCTGGCATCCAGCCGCAAGGCCCGCCTGACGGCCATGGCGCAAAGCGGCGACAAGGGGGCGCAGGCGGCGCTGGCGCTGCTGGAGAATCCGACGCAGTTCCTCTCTTCGGTGCAGGTGGGCATCACCTCCATCGGCATGCTCAACGGCATCATCGGAGAGGCCGCCTTCAGCGACGACCTGACCGTGTGGCTGCATGCGCTGGGCATGCCCGAGCGCGCCGCCAGCTTCTCGGCCACGGCCCTGGTGGTGACCATCATCACCTTCATCACCATCGTTTTTGGGGAACTGGTGCCCAAGCGCATCGGTCAGCTCTACCCTGAGACCGTCTCGCGCCTGGTTTCACGCCCCATGGCATGGGTGGCCCGTGTGGCCAAGCCCTTCGTGCGGCTGCTGTCGCTGTCCACACAGGGCGTGCTGGCCGTGCTGCGCGTGGACAACGCCGCCGGCCGTGCCGTGACCGAGGAAGAAATCGCGGCCAGCCTGGAAGAGGGGCGCGAAGCGGGTGTGATCGAACACCACGAGCACCAGATGGTGCAGAACGTGTTCCACCTTGACGACCGGCCACTCACCTCCATCATGGTGCCGCGCAGCGACGTGCAGTGGCTCGACGCCAGCCACAGCGTGGACGAGGCCCTGCAACTGGCCAGCGCGGGAGGGGGGCGGGGCGCGCATTCCTGGTATCCCGTGTGCCGGGGCTCGCTCGATGAGGTGGTGGGCATCATCAGCGTGGCGCGGCTGCTGGAGCTGGGCCGGCAGGCTGAAGGCACGATCGGGGCATTTGCGCAGCCTGCATCCTTTCTGCCCGAAACCCTCAGCGGCATGGAATTGCTGGAGCAGTTCCGCGCACGCCTGGGCCGCATGGTGTTCGTGGTCGATGAATATGGCGTGGTGCAGGGCATCATGACCCCGCACGATCTGCTGGAAGCCATTACCGGGGAGTTGCAGCCCGGTGCCTCCATGGATGCCTGGGCGGTGCAGCGCGGTGATGGTTCGTGGCTGCTGGAGGGATTGATGCCCGTGGCAGAACTCAAGGCGCGGCTGGATATTAAGGACCTGCCCGAGGAAGAGCGGGGCCGCTATAACACGTTGGCCGGATTATTGATGGCCGAATCGGGGCATTTGCCCGGTGTGGGTGAACGCATCGCCTGCGCGGGCTGGATATTCGAGATTCTGGACCTTGACGGAAAACGCATCGACAAGGTGCTGGCGCAGAAGGAAGATGCCGCCTCATAGCGTGCGCTCATGCGAAAGAAAAATATCTGTGCGGCCTAGAAAAGCGCGCATATGCAGCGCATTAATAATAATGCCCCTATAATCATCCGCATTGTCCACCAACCACCCTTTTGCACCATGACCAGCTACAAAGAACTCCTGAAGCAGCGCGAAGCCCTTGAGCAGCAAATCAATGAAGCCCGGCGCCAGGAGCTGGCCGGAGCCATTGCCCAGGTGCGCGCTTTGGTGGCGGAGTATGGTCTTGCGCAGGACGACGTATTTCCTGCCGCGCGCGCCCGCAGTGCCTCCAGCGGCACCAAGGTGGCCCCCAAATACCGCGACCCTGCCACGGGCCAGACCTGGACGGGACGCGGCAAGGCCCCCAAATGGATCCAGAACCAGGACCGGGCGCAATTCGCCATTTGAAAAAGTCCGCTTCGGCGGACTTTTTTTTGCTTGCATGTAAATGCCGGAGCAGGGCCGCTGGCGATGAGAGTGCGCAGAATCGCGCACCAGAGGTATTGGACGGCAGGGTGTTGCGGTGCGCGCGCTTGGGGTTTTAACGGTGTGCGCCATTAATCCCGGGTTTTTCTCCGGATGCGCATTGGGCACAGCATGGGCAGGAGAAAAAAGGGGCGCGGCAATGGCGTGACGCTCTTCGATAGAGTCCATGCACCGGCGCGGGCCATTGCAACCGATGGCAGGGATGCCAGAATGGCCCTATTGGCCCACACCAGGAGTCTCTTCATGGCACGCAAAACCCACGGCCCGGCACGCCACGCATTTGCTTCCACGCTCAAGAGTTTCAAGACGGCCTCGGGTAAAACCGGGCAGTTTTATTCCCTGCCCGCGCTGGCGCGCCAGTTCCCGCATATTCGGCGGTTGCCGGTCTCCATTCGCATCGTGCTTGAATCGGTGCTGCGCAACTGTGACGGCCGCAAGGTCACAGCCGCACATGTGCGCGAACTGGCCCACTGGGCACCGAATGCCCCGCGCACCGACGAGATCCCCTTCGTCGTCTCGCGCGTGGTGCTGCAGGACTTCACCGGCGTGCCGCTGCTGGCCGACCTGGCTGCCATGCGCAGTGTGGCCGCCCGCCTGGGCAAGAACCCCAAGAAGATCGAGCCCCTGGTGCCGGTGGACCTGGTGGTGGACCACTCCATCATGGTGGACCACTATGGCAGGAAGAACTCGCTCGACCTCAACATGAAGCTCGAATTCCAGCGCAACCGCGAGCGCTACGAGTTCATGAAATGGGGCATGCAGGCCTTCGACACCTTTGGCGTGGTGCCCCCGGGCTTTGGCATCGTGCACCAGGTGAACCTCGAATACCTGGCGCGCGGCGTGCACAAGAACAAGGAGGGCGTCTACTACCCCGACACCCTGGTGGGCACCGACAGCCACACCACCATGATCAACGGCATTGGCGTGGTGGGCTGGGGCGTGGGCGGCATCGAGGCCGAGGCCGCCATGCTGGGCCAGCCGGTGTACTTCCTCACGCCCGACGTGGTGGGTTTTGAGCTGACAGGCCAGCTGCGCGAGGGTGTGACGGCCACCGACCTGGTGCTCACCGTGACGGAAATCCTGCGCCAGCACAAGGTGGTGGGCAAGTTTGTCGAGTTTTTTGGTGAAGGCACGCGCACCCTGGCGCTGCCCGACCGCGCCACCATCGGCAACATGGCGCCCGAGTACGGCGCCACCATGGGCTTCTTCCCGGTGGACGAAAAGACCATCGACTACTTCAAGGGCACGGGCCGCACCAAGGCCGAGATCGAAGCCTTTGAGGCCTACTTCAAGGCCCAGGGCCTGTTCGGCGTGCCGCTGGCGGGCGAGGTGGACTATTCGCAGGTGCTCAAGCTCGACCTCGGCAGCGTCACCCCCAGCCTGGCGGGGCCCAAGCGTCCGCAGGACCGCATCGAGCTGGGCAAGGTCAGCCACCAGTTTGCCGAACTGTTCAGCAAACCCGTGGCACAGAACGGCTTCAACCGCCCGGCCGAACTGCTGAACACGCGCGTGCATATCCACCGGGGGGATGCGGTGCAGGCCGGGGACACGCCCGACGGCAAGCCCACAC
>JANJVX010000029.1 GCA_024709845.1 Burkholderiaceae bacterium
TGACAAGCCGCTGCGTTCGGGCCAGCAGGTCTATGCGCGGGGTTCCGACCTGATCGTCATGGCCATGGTCAGCTTTGGCGCCGAGGTCATCGCCGACGGCAACATCCACGTCTATGCGCCGCTGCGCGGCCGCGCCATCGCCGGTGCGCGCGGCAACATGGACGCCCGCATTTTCTGCACCTGCATGGAGCCGCAGCTCGTCTCCATCGCAGGCATCTACCGCACCACCGAGACCGAACTGCCCGACAGCGTGCGCGGCAAGCCGGCCCAGGTGCGGCTCGATGGCGAAAAGCTCCTCATCGAGCCGCTCGCCTGACTCTCTCCCTATCAACCCACTGAGAAACAGCATCACATGGCCAAAATCGTCGTCGTGACCTCCGGCAAGGGTGGCGTGGGCAAGACCACCACCAGTGCCAGCTTCGCCACCGGCCTCGCCCTGCGCGGCCACAAGACCGCCGTGATCGACTTTGACGTCGGCCTGCGCAACCTCGACCTCATCATGGGCTGCGAGCGCCGCGTGGTGTACGACCTCATCAACGTGATCCATGGCGAGGCCAACCTGAACCAGGCCCTCATCAAGGACAAGCAGTGCGACAACCTGTTCGTGCTGGCCGCCAGCCAGACGCGCGACAAGGATGCGCTGCGCATCGAGGGCGTCGAGAAGATCCTCAAGGACCTCGCCGAGATGGGCTTTGAGTACATCATCTGCGACTCGCCTGCCGGCATCGAGAGCGGCGCGCTCATGGCCATGCATTTCGCCGACGAGGCGCTGCTGGTGACCAACCCCGAGGTGTCCTCGGTGCGCGACTCCGACCGCATCCTGGGCATGCTGGGCAGCAAGACCAAGCGCGCCATCGAGGGCGGCGAGCCCATCAAGGAGCACCTGCTCATCACGCGCTACAACCCGAGCCGCGTGGAAGACGGCCAGATGCTGAGCCTGGAGGACATTCAGGACATCCTGCGCATCAAGCTGATCGGCGTGATCCCGGAGTCGGAGGTGGTGCTGCAGTCGTCCAACCAGGGCACGCCCGCCATTCACGCCCAGGGCAGCGATGTATCCGAGGCCTACAAGGATGTGATCGACCGCTTCCTGGGCGCCACCGACAAACCCCTGCGCTTCATCGAGGCTGAGAAGCCCGGTTTCTTCAAGCGCCTGTTCGGGAGCAAATAAGCCATGGCATCTTTCCTGTCCTTTCTGCTCGGTGAAAAGAAAAAGACCGCCAGCGTCGCCAAGGAGCGCCTGCAGATCATCCTGGCGCACGAGCGCAGCGGCCGCAACGCCGCCGAGCCCGACTACCTGCCCGCGCTGCAGCGCGAACTGGTGGCCGTGATCTCCAAATACGTCAAGATCAACCCCGAAGACCTCAAGGTGCACCTGGAACGCCAGGACAACCTGGAGGTGCTGGAGGTCAAGATCGAGCTGCCGGAAGCAGCGCGCTGATCTGCATCAAAAGTGGCTCTGGCGCTTGTGTATAAAGCGCTGACAGCTATCAAAACATGAGTATTTGGGCAGCCCGCGCTAGCGCGCGTGCTTGGCCCATTTGCCTGCGATGGCCTGCGCGATGCTCAGCCCGCGCTGGCCCGGCTCCAGCCAGGCGCGCTGCCCGGCGGCAAGGGAGCCCGGCTGGTCCACGGCCAGGTAGTAGCCGCAGCAGCCCGCCAGCGCCATGCTGCGCCCCGCCTGGGCAAAACCCATCACGGCATTGAATTTGTAGCAGGGCTCGCGGGGCGCCGTGACGCGCAGCACGCAATCGGGAAAATGCAGGCGGTCGCCCACGTAGACCTCCTGCTCCCGCAGGCCCTCGACTGTCAGGTTTTCGCCCATGAAACCCGGCAGCAAGGCCCCGCCGTCCAGGCCGTGCGCGTGGCGCTGCGCCTGCCAGAACGGGTAGTGCTCGGCGGGGTAGGCATAGACCGCCTTGTCCAGCCCGCCGTGCACGCTCAGGTCCGCCTGCTCGTCACCGTCCAGGCCCAGGCGGTTCACACCCAGGGCCCCGGCAACGGCCCGTTTGCCAATCGCCGAGAGCACAGTGCGCTCCCCCGCACGCAAACGCTGGCACACGCCCACGTTCACGCTGAGCAATTGCAGGCCGGGCAATGCCATGGAGCGGCTTACCAGCCCCACAGCAGTCTGCGTGCTACCCAGCCCCGGGGGCCGTCGTCTTGTTGCACTTTCACCCATTGCGGGCGCCGCTCCAGGGTGCGCAATACCTCGCCGCGCGTGGCCTTGCCCACGATACGGGTGCGGGTGCTCGGGCTGCTGCGCAGATTGACCACCTGGCCCTTGACGACATGGTGTGGCCTGTTTCCGACCAGCGGGCGAAAAATCCAGCCGGTATCGTTTTCGAAGTCTCGCACATGCAGCCATTGGCCCTTGCGGCCCGTCACTTCCAGGGGATAGCCCCGGGACAGTACCCACAAGGTTTCATGCCGGGTTCCGGCACCAGCCCGCAGATTCACTTCGTCCCGCTGCACACTGACCATTTCGCGCGCCTGTGCGCCTGCCATGGCGGCCAGGCAGAAAGCCAGAAGCATCAGAAATGGGGGGAGGCGGCGCAGAAAAGACATGGGGCTCCGTTTCGTGAAAGAGAGGGTGGGGGAGCCGAGGAATTCTTCCAGTTTGGACAGGTTTGTCAAAACGGCCGGTTTTTCGCAGTTTTTCGCATGGTTTTTGGTGCCCGGCTTGCAGGCGCCGCCGTTTTATGCGGCCTTGTGCCCGGGCCGTCAGGACGGGGCAGGGTCGGAGCCGCCGGGTGCGGGCACGGCCTGGAGGCGGCCCAGCTGGTGCGCCAGTTCGATGGCGGAATTCACCCCCAGCTTGGCGAAGATGTTGGCGCGGTGGAATTACACCGTGCGCTGGGTGATGCCCAGGTGGTCGGCGATGGTCTTGTTGTAGTGGCCGCGAATGAGCTCGTCAAGCACCTCGCGTTCGCGCTGGCTCAGGCTGGCCAGCGCGGCGCGCAGGCGCTGGGTCTCGCCGTGGGCCTGCTGCTGAGCGCTGGCGGCGGCCAGAGCCTGTTCCACGCGGTCCACCAGCAGGTTGTCCTGGAAGGGCTTCTCCAGAAAATCCCAGGCGCCGTTCTTCACGGCGGCCACCGCCATGCCCACATCGCCATGCCCGGTGAGAAACAGCACCGGCCAGGGGCAGCCCAGCTGCGTGAGCTTCTCGAAAGTGCTCAGTCCCGACAGAGGTTCCATGCGGATGTCCATCAGCACCACGGCATGGCCCCAGTCGTCCTGGCGCGCGCTGGCCGCCTTGAGGAAGGCAGGGCCGCTGTCCCAGGTGGCCGTGCGGTAGCCGCGCGAGTCAAACAGCCAGGCCAGCCCGTCGCGCACGTCGGGGTCGTCGTCAACGATGTGGATGGCAACGCGGTTCATCGGGTCTCCTGCGGTGAAGGGCTGGCGGGGGCGCCGTCCAGTGGCAGCCAGACGGTGAACAGGGCACCGCCCAGGCCGGGGTCGCGCCGGACGTCGATGCGTCCGTGGTGCGCTTCGACGATGGAGCGGCAAATGGCCAGCCCCATGCCCATGCCACCGTCCTTGGTGCTGAAAAAAGCGGTGAAGATGTGCTCGCGGTCTTCCTCGCGTACGCCCGGGCCGCTGTCGGCCACGCACAGCTGGGCCATGCGCTGCTCGTCGGCCGCCGTCTGGACCCAGACGCGCACCTGCCCGGGCTGGCTGGAGCCCCGGGCGGCCCAGCCCAGGGCATTGGCGACCAGGTTGGTGACCACATGCTCCAGCAGCAGGCCGTCGGCCTGCACCCACACGGCGAACCGGGGGGGGGGCGCCTGCAGGACGACGCCGTCCGGGGGCGTCTGCGTGGCCACGCAGCGGTGCACAAAGCCGGACAGCTCAAAGCGCTGGTACGACAGCTCGCGTTGGCGCGCAAAGGCATTCACGCGCTGGATGATGCCCCCGGCCTTGTCTGACAGGCGGGCCATGCGTTCAACCACCGGCACCACGTCGTCCAGGGCGATGCTGCGGCTGCGCAGGCGGTTGAGCAGGCCGTTGGCGAAACTGCTCAGGGCCCCCAGGGGCTGGTTGAGTTCGTGCGCCAGCGTGGAGGCCACCTCGCCCACCGCCACCAGCCGGCCCGAGGCTTCGAGCTTTTCCTGCTGCAGCGTGGCCAGGCGCTGGGCGCGCTTGCGTTCGCTGATGTCGAGCACCGAGCTCATCCAGCCCACCTGCTCGCCCTGCGCGGTGGTCAGGGGGGCCTCGTGGATCAGCACGTCCACCAGATGGCCGTCGCGGTGCTGGAACTGCACCTCCACGCCCTCGTCGCGCGTGCCCTTGGCGATGATGTCGCGGTGCAGCACATTGAGCTCGGCGGCATGGTGCGCGGGCCAGTACGGCATGGGGGCCGAGCGGCCCACCAGCTCCGAAACGCCGTAGCCCACCATGCGGCAGAAAGCCTCGTTCACGTACAGCACCTTGCCATTGCGGGCCCAGGCGCGCAGGCCGATGGTGACCGAGTTTTCCATGGCCGTGCGCAGCGCCACTTGGGCCTGCAGCAGCGCCTGCACATGCTGGCGTTTACCGATGTCGCGCCGCAGGGCCAGCAGGCTCACCAGCATGCCCAGCAGAAACAGCAGCGCCACCAGCAGGAAGATGCGCGGCACCATGGCGGGCTGCACGTCGAGCGGGGCGATTTCCACAAACAGGTCGGTGCCGGGCAGGTTCATGGGGGCCAGGTAGGCGCTGGGCGTGTCGGCCGCATGGATGGCGGTGGTGTCCGCCCCCTCGGTGACCAGACGCACCCCATGGTTCTGGTGGAACCAGGTGGGCACCAGGCCGCGCACGCAGGCGTCCATGGACAGCGCCGCCACATAGTTGCCCACGAACTGGCCGCGCTCGAAGAACGGGACGGTCAGCCAGAGGGTGTCGGTCAGCGTGCCATCGCTCTTGCGCATCGGCCCGGCATAGGCCGAGCGGCGCAGGCCGGTCGCGATGTCGAACATGCTGGCCAGAGCCTCGGCATTGGCGGGGTGGGCCTGGTCGTCGTCGTGCCAGCGCGCGGGCAGGGACGATGGGCCCGGTTCCTGCCAGCCGTGCCAGAGGATGGCGCCCGGCGCGTTCCACAGCAGCCCGCCCTGCATGGCCGGAGCCTGGCGGGCGGAGGGAGCGCGTCCGGAATCCAGCACCGCCTGGCGTGCCAGGATCAGCAGGTCTTCCTCCAGGCGGTTGAAGTGGAAACGTACACTTTGCTCCAGCCACTGGCCGTCGGCCACGCGGCGGCGCTCTTCCTCTTCGCGCTCGAAGGCATGGAGGTACAAGACCAGGCCGACCACCGAGGCCACCACGAGCAGCAGGAAACCCAGCATCCACCACAGCGTGTGGCGGTTGCGCGGCGGCTGGCCCAGCGGCGTCTGCTGCAACAGGGCAAAGTCCAGCGGCGGAGGGTCGGGCGAGGGTTGCATCGGAGTGTGGCGGGCGCGTGCCAGCCGTAGCATACCGGCCATGGAGACAACCAACAGAGAATTCTGCGGCGCGGGCAGGCGCCGCCTGCTGCACGGGATTGCGGCGGCCGCCTGCTCGGCGGCGGGGCTGGCGCGGGCTGCCCCTGCGGCGCTCACCATCCGGCTCTCGCATGTGGTGGCTGAAGACACCCCCAAGGGCCTGGCCGCCAACCGCTTCCAGGCCCTGGTGCAGCAGCGTTCGGGCGGGCGCATCGCGGTGGCGGTCTACCCCGATGCCCAGCTCTATGGCGACCACGACGAGATGCAGGCCCTGCAACTGGGCGCGGTGGAAATGCTGGCGCCCTCGCTGTCCAAGTTCGGGCGCATCGGGTTTCCCGAGTTCGAACTGTTCGATCTGCCTTACCTGTTTCCGGACGCGGCCAGCGTGCGCCGCATCACCCAGTCCAGCCTGGGGCGTCGCATGCTCGACCGCCTGGCGCGCCAGCGGCTGGTGGGGCTGGGCTATATGGACAACGGGTTCAAACACATGAGCGCCAACCGCCCATTGCTGGAGCCGGCACACTTCGTGGGGCTGCGCATGCGCGTGCAGGCTTCGCGCGTGATTGCGGCGCAGATGCGCGCCCTGGGCGCCCGGCCGGTGACGCTGGCCTTCAGCGAAACCCGGCGCGCGCTGGCGGCGGGCGTGGTCGATGGCACCGAAAACCCGATCTCCAATTTTTGGACCCAGTCCATGCACGAGGTCCAGAACGACCTGAGCCTGACGGCGCATGGCTATCTGGGGTATGCCTTCGTGGCCAACCAGCGCTTCTGGGAGGGGTTGTCCGCAGCCGACCGCGAACTGGTGGGCAGCGCCTTGCGCGAGGCCCTGCATTTCGGCAACCAGATTGCCGACACCCAGAACGACAAGGCCCTGGCCGCCCTGCGCGAGGCCGGGGGGACGCGCATCCATGTGCCCACGCAGGCGCAGATTGGTCTCATGCGCAAGGCGGTGGAGCCCGTGCATGCCGGGCTGGCCCAGCGCATCGGCCCGCAGTGGCTGCGCGACGCACTCCAGGCCATGGGCTGACCCACGGGCACGGTGATTCCTAGGGAAAACACCTAGCTGCCAACTGTTGAACGCCACAGTTGTCCCGGGGCGGTGGTGTTTGTATCGTTCAGCCAGTCCCGCATCAGGGCCTTTCAACTCTGGAGACACCCATGAAACTGACACTGAAACTCCTGGCTGCCAGCACGCTGCTGGCCTTCGGTCTGGGCGCGCAGGCCGCCCCCCTCGTCATCAAGTACAGCCACGTGGTGGCCGACGTCACGCCCAAGGGCAAGGCGGCCCTGAAGTTCAAGGAACTGGCCGAAAAGAAGCTGCCCGGCAAGGTGGAAATCCAGGTGTTCCCCAACAGCCAGCTGTTTGGCGATGGCAAGGAAATGGAAGCCCTGATCCTGGGTGACGTGCAGATCATCGCCCCTTCGCTGGCCAAGTTTGGCAAGTACACCAAGCAGCTGCAGATCTTCGATCTGCCCTTCCTGTTCAATGACCTGGCTGCGGTGGACCGGTTCCAGGCCAGCAAGGAAGGCGTTGCACTGCTCAACTCCATGGAAAAGAAGGGCATCAAGGGCTTTGGCTACATGCACAACGGCATGAAGCAGCTCTCGGCCAATGTGCCGCTGGGCAGCCCCACCGATGCCAAGGGCCTGAAGTTCCGCATCCAGGCCTCCGATGTGCTGGAAGCCCAGTTCAAGGCCGTGGGCGGCAATCCGCAGAAGATCTCGTTCGCCGAGGTCTATCAGGCCCTGCAGACGGGCGTGGTTGATGGCACCGAGAACCCCTGGTCCAACATCTACAGCAAGAAGTTCCACGAAGTGCAGAAGTACATCATGGAGAGCAACCACGGCGTGCTGGACTACATGGTCATCGGCAATGCCAAGTGGTGGGCCGGTCTGCCACCCGACATCCAGAAGGGCCTGAGCGAAGCCATGGCCGAATCGATCAAGTACGGCAACAAGGCCGCCTTTGAAGAAGATGTCGATTTCCGCGCCAAGGTCATCGCCGACAACAAGGCCAAGGTGCTGCCCATGAGCAAGGAACACCTGGATGGCTGGCGCACCGCCATGCAGCCGGTGTGGAAGAAGTTCGAGGGTGAGATCGGCAAGGATCTGATCGACGCCGCCCTGCGGGCCAACAAATAAGGCGCTGTACCGCCCCTGAGCCCACAGCCCCGGCTCGACCGGGGCTTTTTTTGGAGCAAGGCCATGAAATTCCTCGACTATCTTGAAGAGTGGATCATTTCCCTCATGCTGCTGGCCATGACCGGCCTGACGTTCTATCAGGTCGTTCTGCGCTATGTGTTCAACAGCGGCCTGTCGTGGGCGCTGGAACTGACCACGGTGTTTTTCGCCATCATGATCTTCACCGGCGTCTCGTATGGCGTGCGCGTGGGTTCGCACATCGGCGTGGATGCACTGGTCAAGCTGATGCCCCGGGGCCCGCGCAAGGCGGCGTCGATCCTGGCCGTGCTCCTGAGTCTGGTCTACGTGGGCCTGGTGCTCACGGGCGCCAGCCAGTATGTGCTGAAGATGAAAGAGGTGGGCATCGAACTGGAAGACATGCCCATCGAGCGCTGGCAGGTGCTGGCCGTCATGCCCCTGGGCCTGGCGCTGACGGGCTGGCGCTTCATGCAGGTGCTGTGGAGGCTGCTCAGCGGCAAGGCAGACCACCTCGATCTGGCTGACGAGGCCGCCGAGGCGCTCAAACTCAAAAGCGAGGAGTCGCAAGCATGAACACCCTGGTCCTCTTTGCCGGCCTGTTTTTCTGCATGGCCATCGGCATGCCCATTGCCATCAGCCTGGGTCTGTCCAGCCTGATCACCATCGTTTTCTTCTCGCAGGACTCGCTGGCCAGCATGTCCATCAAGATGTTCGAGACCAGCGAGCACTACACGCTGATGTCGATCCCGTTCTTCGTGCTCGCCGGTGTGCTCATGTCCACCGGCGGCGTGGCACGGCGCATGGTGAATTTCGCCATCGCGGCCGTTGGCCACCTGCGCGGCGGCCTGGCCATTGCCTCCATCCTGGCCTGCATGCTGTTTGCCGCCGTCTCGGGCTCCAGCCCGGCCACGGTGGTGGCCATTGGCTCCATCGTGATCGCGGGCATGGTCAAGAACGGCTACCCCAAGGAATTCGCCGCGGGCGTGATCTGCAACGCGGGCACGCTGGGCATCCTGATCCCGCCCTCGATCGTGATGGTGGTGTACGCCGCCGTCACCGAGGTGTCGGTGGGCCGCATCTTCATGGCGGGCGTGGTGCCTGGCATTCTGCTGGGCCTCATGCTGATGGTGGCGGTGTGGTGGCGTGCGGGCAAGCTCAAGACCGCTCCCCCGCCAAAGGCCAGCTTTGGCGAGGTGTTCCGCACCTTCCGTGAGTCCCTGTGGGGGCTGGCGCTGCTGGGCATCATCATGGGCGGTATCTACGGCGGGGTGTTCACCCCCACCGAGGCGGCCGCCGTGTCTGCGGTCTACGCACTGGGCGTGGCGGTGTTCATCTACCGCGACCTCAAGCCCAAGGACCTGCCCCATGTGTTCCTGGAGGCGGGCCGCACCACGGTGATGCTGATGTTCATCGTGGCCAACGCCCTGCTGTTTGCCCATGTGCTGACCACCGAGCGCATTCCGCAGACCATCGCCGAGCAGATTGTGGGCATGGGCATGACGCCGTGGATGTTCCTGCTCGTGGTCAACGTCATCCTGCTGGTGGCGGGCAACTTCATGGAGCCCACCGGCATCATCCTGATCCTGGCGCCCATCTTCTTCCCGATCGCCACGCAACTGGGCATCGACCCCATCCACCTGGGCATCATCATGGTGGTGAACATGGAGATCGGCATGGTCACGCCACCCGTGGGGCTGAACCTGTTCGTCACCAGCGGGGTCACCGGCATGAGCCTGATGCAGGTGGCGCGGGCCGCGCTGCCCTGGCTGGCCGTGCTGCTGGTGTTCCTGGTGATGGTGACCTACATTCCCCAGATCAGCCTGTTCCTGCCCGACCTCATCATGGGCAAGCAGTAAGCGAATCCGTGCCGCCGCCCTGGCGGCACGGCGTCACAGCGGGTGCTCGGTGTAGAAGCGGCCGCCGTGGTAGAGCAGGGGCGAGGCGCCGGTGCGGTGGCTGCAGCGCTCTACTTCACCCACAAAGATCACATGATCCCCTTCTTCGTGGCGGCTGCGGTTGAAACACTCGAAGGTGGCGGCAGCGCCTGCCAGCAGCGGCGCACCGCTGATGCCCGGGTGGTGCTCCACGCCGGCCCAGCGGTCCACGCCGCGCGCGGCGAACTGTTCGGCCAGCGCCACCTGTCCGGCCTCCAGCACGTTGATGGCGTAATGCGCCCCGGTGGCGAACACCGGCAGCGAGGCCGAAACCAGTGCCAGGCTCCACAGCACCAGCGGCGGGTTCATCGAGACCGAGTTGAACGAGTTGGCCGTGAGTCCGACCAGCTGGCCGTCGGCCCCGCGCGCCGTGACGACCGTCACGCCTGTGGCAAACATGCCCAGCGCCGTGCGGAATTCACGCGTGGAGAAACTGGGGGGGCGGGGCTGGAGAGGGCGCAACACAGGAAGGGGCAGATCGGGCGGGATATTATCGTCCGGGTCCCCATCTCTTGCAGTTCTACGGGTTTGTGCATGCGCGCGGCCTGTCCTGCGCGTTCCATGTCCCTGATTCCTGCATTCTCCTGCCTGGGCTCCGGCCCCACCGTGCTGATGCTGCACGATGCCGATGGCGGCCATCTCACCTTCGCGCCCCAGGTGGAGCTGCTCGCCGGTTCGGGCTACCGTGCCGTGGCCTGGGACATGCCCGGCTATGGCCACAGCGCGCCCATTGATCCCTATGCCTTCAAAGGCCTGGCCGGACGCTGCCTCGCGCTGATGGAGGCGTTGCAGTGCGGCCCTGTCACCCTGGTGGGCCATGGCATGGGAGCCATGCTGGCGCTGGAGGTGGCCGTGCGCCAGCCCGCGCAGGTGCACCGTCTGGTGCTGTGCGCGGGCGGCCCGGCGCTGGACGAACAGGCCCGCCAGGACTGGATCCGGCCCCGCCTGGAGGCGCTGGCCGGTGGCCAGACGATGGCCCAGGCGGCGCAACAGCTGGTGCCCCGCTTCGTTGGCAGCGGCGCGCTGCCCGAAGGCGCGCGCCTGGCGGAGCATGCGCTGGCGCAGGTCTATCCGGGGGCCTACCGGCGGGCGCTGGAGGCCCTGGCCGGGTTCGATCGCGGTGCGGCAGCCTTCGCGCACCTGCACATGCCGGCGCTGCTCATCAGCGGTGCCCAGGACCGCTGCACCCCGCCCGCAGCCGTGGAGGCGCTGGCCCAGGTGCTGACCGATGGCCGCCATGTGTGCCTGCCCCACGCCGGGCATTGGCCGCAACTGGAAGACCCGGACGGGTTTGACAGCGCGTTGCTCGGCTTCCTGTCCACCACACGGGTGCTGCATTGACTACCGATCCAAGGCAGGCCATGGCCAGGACCGGCCGCCTTCTGGCGGCCGCGCTGCTGTGCGCCCTGGCGGCTCCGCAGACCGCATGGGCCACCACGGTTCCCGTGTCCCCGGCGCCCGGCCACCCGGCGGGTGCGGCGGCCTGCGATCTGTTCCTGCACCGCCTGCCTGGCGTGGGGCCCGCCCTGTGCCGGTCCGCCCGGCTGGAGCCCAGCGGCAGCTGGTCGCAAAAAGGGCTCCCCTTGTACTGGCGCGATGTCCTTCCGCCCGCCGCCCCGCCGCAGGAGTCCGCCGCACCGGCGGCGCCGCTGCGCGTGCTGGTCGTGGGGGCCATGCACGGGGATGAACTGACCTCCGCCTCGCTGGCGCTGCACTGGATCGCGCTGGCCCAGACGGCCGGCCAGCCCGTGCACTGGCGCTTCATTCCGGTGCTCAACCCCGACGGGCTGTTGGCGGCGCGGCCCACCCGCGTGAACGCGCGCGGGGTGGACCTCAACCGCAATTTCGACACCCCCGGCTGGGAGCACGACGCGCCGCGCCATTGGGAGAAGCGCACGCGCAAGGACCCGCGCCGCTGGCCCGGCCCGGCCGCGCTGTCCGAGCCCGAGTCGCAGTTCCTGCATGCGCAGATGGACGACTTCCGCCCGCAGCTGGTGGTGAGTATCCACGCGCCCTACGGTGTGCTCGACTTCGACGGCCCGCACGAGCCGCCGCAGCGCCTGGGGCGCCTGCGCCTGGACCGCGTGGGCGTCTTCCCCGGCTCGCTGGGCCACTACGGCGGGGTGCAGCAGGGCATGCCGGTCGTCACCATCGAGCTGGACCATGCGCTGCGCTTGCCCCCCGAGGCCGAGGTGCGCTCCATGTGGCGCGACCTGTTGCGCTGGATGGATGCCAGGCTCCTGAAAGACGGCCCGCCAGGGCAGGCAAAAAAATAAGCGAAAATGGATAGAAACGCTTTATAGGAAAGCGTCTCAAGCTATCAAAAATGTAGCTGCCGCCTGGCATGCCTCGGCATCGGCCTGCACGGCGCCGGGCGGGCCGCCCTTGCCCCACAGGGCGCCGCCCCAGTGCATGTCCAGGAACTGCGCGCACAGCCGCACCGAATCGACCATGGGCTGGGCCTTGGCGCGGTCGCCGCTGGTGGTGACCAGCTGCAGCGACTTGCGCGCCATCTGCTCCTTGAACGGCACGCCGGGAATGCGCATCCAGGCGCTCCAGTGGTCCAGGTAGGTCTTGAGCGGCGCGGGAATGCTGAACCAGTACACCGGTGCGACGAAGACGATGTGGTCGGCCGCCAGCGTGGCGTCGAGCAGGGTCTTCATGTCGCCCTCGGGCGCGGGGTAGCTGCCGGTGGTGTGGCGCTGGTCCACGAAGCGCGGCAGCTCCATGCGTGCCAGCGACAGCCAGGTCTGCGCGGTGCCCGCGGGCAGGGCGGCAGCGGCCTGGCGGGCCAGCCATTCGGTGTTGCCTACGATGCCGGGTTCGCGCGTGGAGGTGGTGAGAAAAAGGTGGTGGGGATGCGTTGTCATGGTGCCATGGTAGTGGCCCGCAGCGGGTGGTCCGGCGGTCCGGGCGGCGCTGACGCTCTGCTGACGATGCGCCGCGGGGGCAGGGAAAATGCGGTGCTCCGTCTGCCGGGCCGGTGGCTATGCTGCTCCCTCACCTTGCAGGAGCACCCCCATGACCCCGGTTCGCAAATGGTTGGCCGCCACCCTTGGCGCAGCGGCCCTGGCCACCTCCCCCCTGCTGCAGGCCCAGCAGGACAGCAGCAACACCTTGAAACTGGGCGTGATCGGCCCGTTCAGCGGGCCGTCGTCCGACTTCGGCACGCCGCTGTTGCAGGGCATTCAGCAGGCCGTGGACGAAATCAATGCCGTGGGCGGCTATGTCGGGCGGCCACTGACGCTGGTCGTCAAGGACGACCGGGGCGACCCTGACACCGGCCTCCAGGCCGCGCAGGAACTGGCCGCGCAGAAAGTGGTGGCCACCATCGGCTTCTGCAATACGGGGGTGGCGCAGAAGTCGCTTGATGTGTTCCAGAACGCCAGGATTCCGCTGATCATTCCCTGCGCGACCGGCACGCCGCTGACGGCACGGTTCCCTGCGCCCGATAGTTACATCTTCCGCACGTCGGCGCGCGACAGCATCCAGGCACCCTTCGTGGTGAACGATATCGTCAAGCGTGGCTGGAACAAGGTGGCCATCTTCGCTGATACCACGGGCTACGGCGAAGCCGGGCTCAAGGACGTGGAGGCGGCGCTGGAGGCGCGCAAGCTCAAGGCCGTGCACGTCACGCGCTTTCCGTTGGGCGTGACCGACCTGCGTGCCGAACTGCAGGCCGCGCGCGACGCCGGGGCCAACGTGGTCTTCAGCTACACCGTGGGCAAGGAGAACGCCGTCATCGCCAACGGCCGCAAGGAGCTGGGCTGGAAGGTGCCGCAGGTGGGCGCCTGGCCGCTGTCGTTCCCGTTCTTCATCGAGGGCGCCAAAGAGGCGGCCGACGGCGCGCTGATGGCGCAGACCTTCATTGCCGAGCCCAGCAACGAGCGCCGGGCCGCCTTCCTTAGCGCCTTCACCCGCAAGCACGGCAAGCGCATGGCCGTACCCATGGCGGCCGCGCAGGGCTACGACGCCGCCTACCTGCTGACCTACGCGCTGTTCGGCATCCGCGATGGCAAGCTCGACGGCCCGGCCGTGAAGTTCGCGCTGGAGAACATTCAGCGCGTGTACTACGGTGTGGTGGCCACCTACGAGCGGCCTTTCAGCCTGAATGACAAGGACGCCATCACCGAAAACATGCTGGTGATGGGCAAGGTGCAGAACGGCGCGGTGACCTTCGCCTACCCCGAGGACGCCAAGCGCAACCTCATCGTCCAGCGAAAGAAGTGAAGCAACCCCCTGTGGCGCTGCGCGCCTTCCCCCTTCTCTCGCCTCGCTGCGCGAGCCGGGAAGGGGGACGACGCCAGTGGCCTGGCAAAGCCAGTTCCACGGCGTCTGCTGGCCTGGGCACTGCCCGTGGCGTAGAGGGGGCGCCTTGCTCAGGGCCGCAGGTGCGTTCCCGCCCGCCGCCTTGGCGCAGGCGGGGCGCCGTCAGGCGCGGGCGGGTTGCAGGGGGGCGCTGGTGCTGGCGCGGTCGAAACCGTAGAAGCCGAAATCCATGCCCGGGCGCGCGCCGTCGATGAGTTCGGCCAGCGCCAGGCCCGAGCCCGCGCCGTGCGTCCAGCCCAGCGTGCCGTGGCCGGCGTTCACCCAGAGCTTGCCCAGGCGCGTGCGGCCGATGAACGGGATGTTTGTCGGCGTGGCCGGGCGCAGGCCGGTCCAGTACTGCGGGTCGCCGCCCTGCTCGGGGGTGCGCGTGTCGCAGACGCCCGGGAACACTTCCTCGATGCGGCGCGACAGCATGTGGCAGCGCGCCTTGGCCACCGGGGTGTCGAGCGCCATGTCGTAGCCGCCCAGCTCGATGGTGCCGGCCACGCGCAGCTGGTTGCCCAGGCGGCTGATGGCGATCTTGCGGCCGTCGTCGAGTGCCGAGACCGTGGGAGCGTCTTCGGGGCGCAGGATGGGGAAGGTGGCGCTGTAGCCCTTGCCGGGGTAGATCGGCAGGTCCACGCCCACGTTGCGCAGCAGCGGCGCGCTGTAAGCGCCGCATGCGACAACGATGGCGTCACCCTGGAGTATTTGGTCTTTTTGGCCTGCAGCGTCCGGCTGGTTTGCGCGAACAGCTACTGATTCGATAGCGCCGCCGACCTTGTTCAGGCGCAGCACGTCGTGGCCATAGAGAAACTGCACGCCGCGCGCGGCGCAGCGCTCGGCCAGTTGCTGGGTGAAGGCGCGCGCGTCGCCGCTCTCGTCGGTGCTGGTGTAGGTGCCGCCGACGATGCGGTCGCCGTAGGCGCGGAATGCCGGCTCGATCTGGAGCAGTTCGTCGCGCGTCACCAGGCGGCGCTGCACGCCGTGCTTGCGCATCAGCTCCACGGCCAGGCCGGCGTCATCAAACGACTTCTGGTCCGCGTAGAAATGGGCGATGCCGCGCTCCAGACGGTGGTATTCGATGCCGGTGCTGCGCACCAGCTCCTTGAGCGCGCGGTGGCTGTAGGCGCCCAGTGCCACCAGTTGCTGCACATTGCGCTCGAAAGCGGCATCATTGCACTGCGCCAGGAACTTCAGGCCCCAGCGCCATTGCTGCCAGTCGAGCTGCGGGCGGAACAGCAGGGGAGCCTCCTTGTCGAGCATCCACTTGAGCGCCTTGAGCGGCGCCTCGCGGTTGGCCCAGGGCTCGCAGTAGCTCACCGAGATCTGCCCCGCGTTGGCGAAGCTGGTCTCCAGCGCCGCACCGGGCTGGCGGTCGACCACAGTGACCTCGTGGCCGCGCTCGCGCAGATGCCACGCCGTGCTGATGCCGATGATGCCGGCTCCGAGAACAATGGTTTTCATGGGAACGCAGTGTGCGCGACATTGCGTTCCAATAAAAGCGAAATTAAACTTCGTCTAAAAACATCAGAATCACTAATATTTTCAGACCGGCTTGAACCCGGTATGCACCATGAGCACCTACGATCCCGCCGCCCTGGAATGTCTTGCCGCCATCGTCGAAGAGGGCGGCTTCGAGCGGGCCGCGCAGCGGCTCAATGTCACGCAATCGGCCGTCTCGCAGCGCCTGCGCGCGCTCGAAGCGCAGGTGGGCTCGGTGCTCATCGTGCGCAGCCGGCCGCTGCGGCCGACCTCGGCCGGGCAGTTGCTGCTCAAGCACACCAAGCAGCTGCGCCTGCTGCGCGCCGACCTGGAGCGCGACCTGCAGGAGCTGGCGCCCAGCGCCCATGGTGGCGGGCGCGAGGAGGAGCGCATCTCCATCGCCATCAATGCCGACAGCATCGCCACCTGGGCGCTCGATGCATTGCACGACCTGGTGCGCCAGCGCTTGCCGCTGGAGATCATTGCGGACGACCAGGACTTCACCCAGGAATGGCTGCGCTCGGGGCAGGTGCTGGGCTGCGTGACCACGCTCAAGCAGGCGCTACGCGGCTGCAAGATGGTGCCGCTGGGTGCCATGCACTATGTGGCCGTGGCCTCGGCCTGGTTTGCCGAGAAGCACCTGCCCGGCGGGCTGACGGCGCACAACTTCCGCGAGGTGTCCTACCTGTCGTTCAACCGCAAGGACGACATGGCGGCCGAGTTCGTGGCGCGGGCCTTCGGACTCAAGCGCGTGGCGCTCAACCAGCTGTTCGTGCCCAGTTCCGAGGGGCAGTTGCACGCCGTGAGGGCGGGCTGGGCCGTGGGCGTGCTGCCCGAGCTGCTGGTGCGCGCCGGGCTGGCCGACGGCTCCCTGGTGGACATGGCGCCCGGCCGGGTGCTGCCCATCCAGTTGTACTGGCACTGCTGGAACCTCGAATCCGAGGTGCTCGACACCCTGACGCAGGCGCTGACCGAGGCCGCCGGGAGAACGCTCGAAGCCTGATCTTGTACCGGATCAGTGATCCGTCGGAAAATGAACGCCGTGGTTGCGAAACAACTAGGTCATTTATTTTTCAACTGTAGTGCATAAGATGTAGAGCATGCAGACGCCACACCCCAAGATCTCCTTCAAGGAGCAGATGCATCAGGCGCGTGAGAACGCGATTCTCCAGACCACATGCCGTCTGCTCGGAGAGAAGGCCTTCGACGCCATGACCATGGACGACGTGGCCAACGACGTCGGCATCGCCAAGGCCAGTCTGTACAAGCATTTCGCCAGCAAGGAAGAGCTGTGCTGTACCGCCATGGTGCAGATCCTGGAGCGTGTGCAGGCCTACCTGCATGGCCTGCCCGCCACCATGGAGCCGGTGGACAAGCTGCGTGCGCTGGTGCGCTGGTCGCTTGAGCGCCTCATCAGCGACGAGATGCCCCTGCTGCCCAGCCGCAACTCATCCCTGCGCGCCGTGCTCATGGCCAACAAGCCGTACCTGGACGGGCTGATCGCCGTGAGCGACCAGATCGGCCACTGGATCACCGAAGCCCAGGCACAGGGCCGCATCGATGCCTCGCTGCCGCCGCTTGTGGTGCTCTACACCCTGTATGCAAGGGCCTGCGACCCGGTGGTCGGCTTTCTCAAGGAAGGCGGGCAGTACAGCGATGCCGAAATCGTCGAGCTGGTGCTGCGCACATGCTTTGACGGGCTGGCGGCGCGCTGACAAAAAAATAGCCCCTGTCCAAAGGCAGGGGCTTAGGGCGGTGCGCAGTTGCTCAGCGCACGATCAGCACCGGCACCTTGCTGTGGGCCAGCACCTGGGTGGTGACCGAGCCCATCACCAGTGTGGCCAGGGCGCCATGGCCGTGCGAGCCCATCACCAGCAATTGGAACTTGCCTGCGTCGGCCACCTTGCCGATGGTTTCGCCCGCCGGGCCGATCTTGACGATGCGCTTGGCGCTCACGCCGTGGCGTTCGAGGAACTTGGCCACCGGGTTGAGCACCTTGTCGGCTTCGTCGGCGTAGTACTGGTTCACCGCCTCCTTGCCCAGCGCAGCGCGTGCGCGCGGTGGCAGGGCGGCCTGCACCGTGATCACGCTGTAGTCGTGGGTGGCGCCCAGCAACTCGTCATGCGTTGCAAGGTAGGCCAGCATTTTCTTGGTGTAGGCGCTGCCATCGACAGCAAGCAGGATATTCATGCGATTCTCCGGGTGAGGGCAATAGACAACCGGCTGGGGTAACCCGCCAGACCTGCACGCATCATACGTTGACACAGCACTGGGGCAGAAAAGACACCTGCTCGTTCTTGCGCGCATAGCCCAGCGGGTTGGCCACGACGCGGCACCGCCAGGGCGTTCCGTCGGCCCGCTGGCCCTGCACGGAGTAGTCGCTCGGCGCGTGCAGGTGGCCGTGCAGCCACAGCTTGGCATGGGGCAGCAGACGATCCAGGGCGTTGCAGAAGCCCGCCGTGCCAGGGGCCAGGCCATAGCGTGGGTCGGCACTGCGCAGGCTGGGGGCAAAGTGGGTGACGGCCACCGTGGGGCCGTCAAAAGGCTGCGCGAGGGCCTCCTCCAGCCAGGCATGGCAGACCAGCGCTTGTTCACGCATGGGTTCGGCCAGCCAGGGCTCTCCTGCGCGCGTGGTGCCAGTCTTTGCCAGGTAGAAATTGGCCGCCCGAAAAGCCTTCTGGCGCAGGCGCAGACGGCGCGTGAGGTCGCTGCACTGCTCGTGATCGGCGAGGGCGTCAAAGTCGCTCCACAGCGTCGTCCCCACGAAGCGCACCCCGTCCAGTACCAGCGTCTCGCGCTCCAGCCAGAGCAGCCCGAGCCGGTCGCAGGTGCGTCGCAGGCGGTCATGGGCGGCGTCGAAGTCCTGCGTGTCGTACTCGTGGTTGCCGGGCACGAAAACCACCGGGGTCGGCCAGCCGCCCCATTGCGGCAGGGGCGAGAAACGCTCCAGGCCAAAGTTCTCGCCCGCGACCTGCGAATCGTTCTGGTACGAGCCGATGTCCCCCGCCAGCACCAGCAGGTCTGCCTCCGGCGCGGGCTCGGGTGCGAACTGGGGGTGCACTTCGAGGTGCAGGTCGGAGAGCAACTGGATCTTCATCGGAAGGCCCGTCGGATCAACAGGTGCACGGCGGCGCATCGCCGACGGTGGGTGCGGCTACTTCTTGCCCTTGGCGATGATTTCGTCAAGGGCTTCAGCCACGGCCAGGAACTCGGCATGGCTCAGCGAAAGATCGCGGGCATGCCCGGACTGGGAGGTGACCTGGAAGGGCCAGGCCCGGCGCTCGCCGGGTTTGAAGGCCGCCGCCGCCTGGCGCAGCGTATCCATGTCGATGTCGAAAGCCACGGTCTCCTGGTGGGTGCACTTGCGCTCCAGCAGGTCCCGCAGGTTGCAGACCATGTTCTGGTCCAGGCGGACGATGTCAACGCTCTTGGGGCCCGCGGCCGACGCAAACCGGGCGGCCATCTGGTTGCGGTAGCTGAAATCGATGTATGTTTCCTTCACCACGATCTGCACCGTGGGCTTGAGCGTCTTGCGGTCGATACGCGCCCGGAAGTACTCGGTGCTGGGATAGCTCTTGCTCTCGGGCACATGGGCCGCTGCCGTGCTGAGGGTGATTTCCGCCAGCGCGGGGTTGTCCTCGATGGCGATCTTGCTCTTGTAATAAGCCGGGGCGTGCCGCAAGGCGATGGCGTCGAACGACTCCTTGCTCTCCAGCGACTTGAAATGGTAGTCGCCATGCTTCCATGAGCCCATTTTCTGGAGCAGATTGAAGTTGTGCGGCTCTCCGTTGGCGAAGAACGTGAAGTAGCTGCTCTTGACGGCCGCAGCACCCGGTTCGGTGATTTCGGTCGCCATCGTGGCTTTGCACGCGTTGGTCTTGCTGGAGTCGGTCCGGGGCAGCAGGGCGATTTCGGCCGAGCACACCCCATCGGCGTTGGAGGTGCACGACCACTTGCTTTCGACCTTCTTGCCGCCAAAGAAGGCGCCGTCATCCGATTTGCAGGCACCACGGAGTGTCACCCCCACAAAGGGCTCGTCCCGGGATTTCATCAGGATGAAGTGGGCCTGGCCTTTGTCGGGGCTGGTGGCAAGGGCGGCGGGCGCCAGCGTGAAGGAGGCGGCCGTGGCCAGGGCGAATGCCAGAGTGGTGTTCATGGGGAGCGCAAAGGGCATGGACAGTGGGAGAGGAAACGGGTCAGGCGGGCGCTGCGCCCACGAGCAAGCGGGGCGGGCGTGCAAACCCCGGGATCGTACCGCGTCACCCTGCGGTACCTGCCATGGGCCTACCCTTTGTGGGGGCGGGCGCGGCGCCGCCGGTAAAAAAAGCCGCCGGGCACGGGCCGGGCGGCTTCTGGGGGACGGGCGCGCGGCAGGCGCTCCGTTCGGGGGCTTACAGGGCGGCCAGGCGCTGTTCCAGTGCAGCCTTGGTGTCGATCAGTTCCTGGGGCATGTGGTAGGACAGCAGCTCGAAATGGGCGTCGTGCGACTTGAACTCCTCGGCCCATGCGGCCTTGTCGATGCTGGTCACGGTCTTGAACTGTTCCGGGGTGAAGGTCAGGCCGGTCCAGTTGATCTCGCCGTACTGGGGCGCGATGCCGAACATGGTTTCCTCGCCTTGGGCCTGGCCCTCGATGCGGTCGAGCATCCACTTGAGCACGCGCATGTTGTCGCCGTAGCCGGGCCAGACGAACTTGCCGTCCTCGCCCTTGCGGAACCAGTTGACACAGAAAATCTTGGGCAGGGTGTGGCCGGATTCTTCGAGCTTGTGCTCCATGTCGAGCCAGTGCTGGAAGTAGTCGCTCATGTTGTAGCCGCAGAACGGCAGCATGGCGAACGGGTCGCGGCG
>JANJVX010000297.1 GCA_024709845.1 Burkholderiaceae bacterium
GTAAGCAGCTCAACAGACAACATTATTGGAGCGAAAAATGGCTCAAGTGCAAGGCAAGATTGTTCAATGTATCGGCGCCGTGGTGGACGTGGAGTTCCCGCGCGACCAGATGCCCAAGATTTACGACGCCCTGAAGCTCGAAGGCTCTGCGCTCACGCTGGAAGTGCAGCAGCAGCTGGGCGACGGCGTGGTGCGTACTATCGCGCTGGGTTCTTCCGACGGCCTGCGTCGTGGTCTGATGGTGTCCAACACCGAGGCCGCCATCACGGTGCCCGTGGGCAAGGCCACCCTGGGCCGCATCATGGACGTGCTGGGTTCGCCCATCGATGAGCGCGGTCCCGTGGACCAGGCCCTGACGGCCTCCATCCATCGCAAGGCCCCTGCGTACGACGAACTGTCGCCGTCGCAAGAGCTGCTGGAAACCGGCATCAAGGTGATTGACTTGGTGTGCCCGTTTGCCAAGGGCGGCAAGGTGGGTCTGTTCGGTGGCGCCGGCGTGGGCAAGACCGTGAACATGATGGAACTGATCAATAACATCGCCAAGGCCCACTCGGGTCTGTCGGTGTTCGCCGGTGTGGGCGAGCGTACCCGCGAAGGGAACGACTTCTACCATGAAATGGCCGATTCCGGCGTGGTGAACCTGGAGAAGCTGGAAGACTCCAAGGTCGCCATGGTCTACGGTCAGATGAATGAGCCCCCGGGCAACCGTCTGCGCGTGGCGCTGACCGGCCTGACCATCGCCGAATCCTTCCGTGACGAAGGCCGTGACGTGCTGTTCTTCGTGGACAACATCTACCGCTACACGCTGGCCGGTACCGAAGTGTCCGCTCTGCTGGGCCGTATGCCTTCCGCCGTGGGCTACCAGCCTACGCTGGCTGAAGAAATGGGCCGTCTGCAAGAGCGGATCACCTCGACCAAGGTCGGCTCGATCACTTCCATCCAGGCCGTGTATGTGCCAGCGGATGACTTGACCGACCCATCGCCCGCTACGACGTTTGCCCACTTGGACTCCACCGTCGTGTTGTCCCGTGACATTGCTTCGCTGGGTATCTACCCCGCCGTGGACCCCCTGGACTCCACCAGCCGCCAGTTGGACCCGAACGTTGTGGGCGAAGACCACTACGCCACGGCCCGCGCGGTGCAGGGCACCCTGCAGCGCTACAAGGAACTGCGCGACATCATCGCCATTCTGGGCATGGACGAACTGGCTCCTGAAGACAAGCTGGCCGTGGCCCGCGCCCGGAAGATCCAGCGTTTCCTGTCGCAGCCTTTTCACGTGGCCGAAGTGTTCACGGGCTCGCCCGGCAAGTACGTGCCGCTGGCCGAAACCATCCGTGGCTTCAAGATGATCGTGAACGGCGAGTGCGACCACCTGCCCGAGCAGGCGTTCTACATGGTCGGCACCATCGACGAAGCCTTCGAGAAAGCCAAGAAGATGGCGTAATCGGGTCGGGCGGATGCCGTCATGGTGTCCGCCAACCTGCTTGCTCCCGCTTTTTGTAGAGTCCCAAAGGAATCCAGATGGCCAACACCATTCATGTCGACGTTGTCAGCGCTGAAGAGTCCATCTTCTCCGGTGAGGCGCGCTTCGTGGCCCTTCCCGGCGAAGCCGGCGAACTGGGCGTCTATCCGCGTCACACTCCGCTGATTACCCGTATCAAGCCGGGGTCGGTGCGCATCGAGATGGCCGACGGCAGCGAAGAGTTCGTTTTCGTGGCGGGTGGTATTCTCGAAATTCAGCCTGACTGTGTCACAGTGCTGTCCGATACGGCCGTGCGTGGCAAGGACCTGGACGACGAGAAGGCCAATGCCGCGAAGGCGGCCGCCGAAGAGGCCGTGAAGAACGCCAAAGGCGAATTGGACCTGGCCCGTGCCCAGTCCGAGCTGGCCATCATGGCGGCGCAGATTGCCGCTTTGCGCAAGTACCGCCAGAAGAAGTAATCTGGCATTGCGGCCTTGCCGCACTGGAAAACCGCCTCATTTGCAGGCGGTTTTTTTATGGGCGCTCGGAGGAGCAGGTCTAGCGGATGATGGGGGCATCGGGCAGTTCGTTGCTGCGCGCGTCCCCCGGCTCTGCGGGAAAGTGCGACTCCAGCAGTGCGGAGACCTTATCGATGGCAAGCACGAGGCCTTCTTCCCAATGCCCAGCACGCAGCGGAGCCCGCATCTGGGCGATCATCTCCTGCCAGTGCCGGGCCGTTGCATGCGGGTTCAATCCTCTGTCGGCAACGATCTCTATCGCGTGCTCTGCCATCAACAGATAGATCAGAACGCCGTTGTTGCCTTCCGTGTCCCATACACGCAACTTGCCGAAGAGCGTCAGCGCACGCTCGCGTGCGGGGGCATTGCGGGAAAGGTAGCTCAAGGGCAGGGAAGACTCCGCATAGATACGGATTTGCCCCGTGTGAAGGGACTCGCTGGCCGCTATGCGTGCCTGCAGACGGGAGCGAACGGCCTCTGGCAGATGGCGTTCGGCAGAGCCACTGACTGCAAAACCAAGGTGACGGACCGTGCGTGAAAACCGTGTGAAGAATGCCGACATGTTTACCAATCTCCAGAGGCGCCGCCACCGCCAAAGTCGCCACCCCCTCCGGAGCTGAAGCCATCGTTGCCGCCGCTGCCGCTCCAGTTGTCGGTCGAGGACCGGGAGGACCAGCCATTGCCGGAAGGGCCGCCACCCGGACTGCGTGCAGACCCGCTGGAACCCACAATGCTCCACGCCATGCCCAGCACGGCGGCCAAAGTCGCCAACGCGTAGCTGTGGGTAAAAAGCTGGGCCAGAAGTCCAGTGCCCAAGCCGACCAGCAGCGTACCAAGTGCGGGCCCGAATACCGCCCGTGCCACCACGGCGCAAAGGGGAACCGCAAAAAACAAAAAGATGCCAATGTCCGTCCAGCCAAATCCCGGCGATGTCTTCCCGGCCGGTGAAGCAGGCAAGGCATCCGGCACGGGCAGGGATTCGCCCCGAATGAGTGCAGTGATGTGCGTGACACCTGCGGCCAGGCCTTCTGCGAAGCGGTCTTGCTTGAACTGAGGAACGATGGCTTCATCGATGATGCGTTTGGCCGCAAGATCAGGAATAGCCCCTTCGAGGGACTTTGCGACTTCAATCCGCATCTTGCGATCCTGCTTGGCAACCAGCAGCAGCAAGCCATCTCCGGTGCCTATGCGGCCGATCTTCCAGGCATTGGCAACCCGATTGGCGTACGAAGCGATGTCTTCTGGCGCTGTGGTGGTCACCAGCAAAACAACGATCTGCGAACCCGCTTCGCGCTCGAAGGTGGCAAGACGCGATTCCAGTTCCGCCAGCTCTGCGGCGGACAAGGTACGTGTCTGATCGATGACCCGTGCGGTGAGTTCAGGAACCGGCTGAACCGATTGAGCGAAGGTGAAAAACGGAAAAATAGCTATAACAATAATAGCTGCCAGTGCCCGAAAATAGAGGGCAAACCGCATACTTTGCACTATTGTTTGTTGAAATCAACGCTCGGTGGAGAAGCGATCTGGGATGCATCGCCAACCGAAAAGGAAGGTTTGGTCGAGTAGCCGAAAACTTTCGCCGTGAGATTGCTGGGAAAACTGCGCGCGAGCACGTTGTATTCCTGGATGGATTGGATGTAGCGGTTGCGTGCCACGGTGATCCGGTTCTCCGTGCCTTCGAGTTGCACGCGCAAATCACGGAAGCCCTGATTGGCCTGCAGAGTGGGGTAGCGCTCCGAAACCGCCATGAGCCGCGAGAGGGCCGACGAAAGTTCGCCTTGTGCCTGCTGAAAACGGGCGAAAGATGCGGGATCGTTCAGGGTTTCTGGCGACACCTGGATCGATGTGGCCTTGGCGCGCGCCTCGATGACCTTTGTCAGCGTTTCCTGCTCGAAACTCGCTTCCCCCTTGACGGTATTGACAATGTTGGGAATCAGATCGGCGCGGCGCTGGTACTGGTTGAGCACCTCGCTCCACGCTGCCTTGGATTGCTCGTCAAGCCGCTGAAAGTCGTTGTATCCACAGCCGGAAAGAGCAAGCACGGCGACCAGGAGGGTGAAAAGGCGTTTCATGGCGGCAAGGGCGCGTGACCCGTGGGGGCGGAAGTGCCAGGTACAGGCGCCTGCGCATTTTGCCGCAAACCGGAACCGCCACGCAGTGCAGAATCGGGCCATGGACGAAATCGTGAAACAGGCACTGGCCAAATGGCCCAATGTGCCCGATTGCTATGGGTGGCTGGGCCTGGATGCCCGGGGACGCTGGTACATACGCGATGGTGCGACACAGTTCGCCGGGGACTTTCCGTCGCATAAGGGAACGGAGCTTCACCATGAAAAGCTGCTGGAATTCATTGCCCGCAACTATGACCACGACGCCAGGGGCCAGTGGTTCTTCCAGAATGGGCCGCAGCGCGTCTATGTGGAACTGGAGTGCACGCCATGGATCTGGCGGGTGGACCCCAGCGGTGCGATTCGTTCGCATACCGGGCAGCATGCGTCAGCCGCAAGCTGCCTGCTCGATGAAACGGGCAAAGTGTACTTGGTGACGGATCTGGGAATCGGTCTTGTTCACACCCAGGATGTTGGTTGCATCGCCGAACAGATCGAAATAGGGCGCTGGACCCCGGAATCCGTGACCGAGAGCCGTCTGGAGGACGCCTATGGCTATGTGCGAAGTCCCAGCCGCCGTCAGCAGATGCCGTGACACCGCCGTCGGCACATGCCCACGAAAAAACAGCCGACGGTGTCGGCTGTGTGGATGCGCCCGAAGCGGGCGGCGCGCGCCTGCGGGCGCACCAAGAGGTCAGTTGCCCTCGGTGGGCGCAGCCGGTGGCTCGGGCGCGGTGAACGACGCGCCGGCAGAGTTGGCCAGATAGACGACGGCGCGGGCGATTTCTACATCGGAGAAGTCGCCGCCTCCTTGTGCCGCCATGGCGTTCTTGCCTTTCAGCGCGGATTGAATCAGGGACTCAAGACCGGTCTGAATCCGCGCGCCCCAGGCGCCTGCGTCGGCCACCTTGGGTGCACCGGCGGCGCCCGTCGCATGGCAGGCAGCACATTGGGCATTGAAAACCTGCTCGCCCGACTGAAGCGGGCGGTTGGCATCGCGGATCTCCACGCGCCCGACCTTCTGGATGCGCTCCGAAATCGCGCGCTCTGGATTGGCCGCGCCAGGTGCCAGCTTGTTGGCCGAGGTGATGTACATCACCAAGCCAATGATGACAAAAACCGGAACCACAAAAGCATAGAGGACTGCTGCGAGCAGTTGCTTGGGGGTCTTGATGGGGCCCGTATGGGCATCGTCGTGGTGGGTTGTGCTCATGGGGCCTTGGTGCTTCTCGCTTGACATGGATCAGAAATTATAAAGGCGGCCGTCGCCAAGGACATGCGAGGCGGGGCTGCGAAATGACACATAGCCGTGCCATAATCCAAGGCTCTGCCCATGGACGCCTTGCGTTCTGTGCAGATGCGTGATGCGGCTGTAGCTCAGTGGATAGAGTATTGGCCTCCGAAGCCAAGGGTCGTGGGTTCGATCCCCGCCAGCCGCGCCAGACTGTTTGATGTGAAACGCGCTGTGGTACATGCAGCGATGGGATGCAAAAAGATGGGCTGGAACGCCATTGAGTTGTGAAAGCCTGAAAAACTAGGCTATAATTTGCGATTGTCCGGAGGGGTGCCCGAGTGGCTAAAGGGGGCAGACTGTAAATCTGTTGGCTTACGCCTACGCTGGTTCGAATCCAGCCTCCTCCACCAATTTGCGAATGCGAAATACGAAGCCGTCCGAAGTGCGGGTGGCTTGGCAGAAGCGGCTTTCGGGTTGCTGATGCGGGAGTAGTTCAATGGTAGAACCCTAGCCTTCCAAGCTAATGACGCGGGTTCGATTCCCGTCTCCCGCTCCATTTTTCGCAGTCGCGGTTTTGCAAGTCTTGATCGCTTGAGCGGTCTTCTTCAAGTTGCCCATGTGGCTCAGTGGTAGAGCACTCCCTTGGTAAGGGAGAGGTCGCGGGTCCGATTCCCGCCATGGGCACCATAAATTTCAGGTGCGTCTGCTTGAGATTGCGCCGAAATCCTGTTGTGTAGTAATAAGTTTTTTTCGGAGTCGAAAAATGGCAAAAGGAAAATTCGAGCGCACCAAGCCCCACGTCAACGTGGGCACCATCGGTCACGTGGACCATGGCAAGACGACGCTGACGGCGGCTATCGCCACGGTGCTGTCCGCCAAGTTCGGCGGCGAAGCCAAGGCTTATGACCAGATCGACGCAGCGCCC
>JANJVX010000067.1 GCA_024709845.1 Burkholderiaceae bacterium
CTTCCCATCCCGAACAGGACAGTGAAACGACTTTGCGCCGATGATAGTGCGGGTTCCCGTGTGAAAGTAGGTCATCGTCAGGCTCTTACAGCCCAGTAACGCCCCGCTCAGCAATGAGCGGGGCGTTTCTGCTTTGCACAACACACATCCCCCACCCACAAAACATCCCCACGATACCCATCCAGCAAATTCATCGAACTCGCATCGGATAACATTGACGCTTACGTCAACGTAATGCACTGGATGCAATCAGCCATCCGCGATGGAGTGACACCATGGCCACGAGCACCTATACGATCAGCGACCTTGCCAAAGAGTTTGACCTCACCACGCGCGCCATGCGCTTCTATGAGGACATGGGTCTGTTGCAGCCAGAGCGAACCGGTCCGGGTGGGCGCGCACGGACCTACAGTGCGCGGGACCGCACGCGCCTGAAGCTGACCTTGCGCGCCAAACGCCTGGGTCTGTCGTTGACTGAGGCCAAAGAGATCATCGACCTGTACGACAGTCCGCGCGATACCAACGTACAGCTGCAAAAGTTTCTCGATGTGCTGGAGCAGCACCGCAGGCAACTGGAAGACCAGATGGCTGACCTGCAGGCAAATCTTGACGAAGTCAAAGAGCATGAAAAAGAGGCTCGCGCCTTGCTCGCCAAAGCGGGGAAAAAATCGGCATAATTGACGTTTACGTAAACGTAAATTAGGACGATGCATGAGCGAAGCCCGTTATGAGCCCCGTGACCCCCAGTTCGCGCAGCGGGTGCGGGAGAGTTTTGCGCGGCAAGGCGCGATGCACACCCTCGGTGCGCGGCTGGGCTTGCTGGAGCCTGGTGCTGTTGACATCGAGCTGGACTGGGCCCAGGAGTTGACGCAGCAGCACGGCTTTCTACACGCAGGCATGGTCGCCACGGCACTCGATTCGGCCTGCGGTTATGCCGGTTTTACCCTCATGCCCGCCGGCGCTGCGGTACTGACCATCGAATTCAAGATCAACCTGCTCGCACCCGCCCAGGGCGAACATTTCCGCATGGAAGGGCGTGTGCTCAAGCCCGGACGAACGATCACCGTGACCGAAGGGCGCGCTTACGCTTTCTCTGGCGGGCAGGAAAAACTCGTGGCCACCATGGGCTGCACCCTGATGACCGTGACCGGGCGCCAGGAAATCCAGGGCTGATCAGGCCCACAACCACCATTCACACAGGAGAACACCATGAGCATTCCCGCCAACATTCCCGGCCTGAACTTCCAACTGGGCGACGAGGTCGATGCCTTGCGCGATGCGGTGCGCGATTTCGCGCAGTCCGAAATCGCCCCCCGCGCCGCCGAAATCGACCACAGCGACCAGTTTCCGATGGATCTCTGGCGCAAGATGGGCGACTTGGGTGTGCTGGGCATCACGGTGTCCGAGGAATACGGAGGCGCCAACATGGGCTACCTGGCACACATGGTGGCCATGGAGGAAATCTCCCGCGCCTCCGCCTCGGTGGGCCTGAGCTACGGCGCGCACAGCAACCTGTGCGTGAACCAGATCAAGCGCAACGGCAATGACGAGCAGCGCAAAAAGTACCTGCCCAAGCTCATCAGCGGCGAGCACGTGGGCGCGCTGGCCATGAGCGAACCGGGCGCGGGCTCCGACGTCATCAGCATGAAGCTCAAGGCCGAGGACAAGGGCGGCTACTACCTGCTCAACGGCAGCAAGATGTGGATTACCAACGGCCCCGATGCCGACACCCTGGTGGTCTATGCCAAGACCGAGCCCGAGCTGGGCGCGCGCGGCGTCACGGCCTTCCTGATCGAGAAGGGCATGAAGGGCTTTTCCATCGCCCAGAAGCTCGACAAGCTGGGCATGCGCGGCAGCCACACGGGCGAGCTGGTGTTCCAGGACGTGGAAGTGCCCGCGCAGAACGTGCTGGGCGGCGTGAACAACGGTGCCAAGGTGCTCATGAGCGGCCTCGACTACGAGCGCGCCGTGCTCACCGGCGGCCCCCTGGGCATCATGCAGGCCGTGATGGACAACGTCGTGCCCTACATCCACGACCGCAAGCAGTTCGGCCAGAGCATTGGTGAATTCCAGCTCATCCAGGGCAAGGTCGCCGACATGTACACCCTACTGCAGGCGGGGCGCTCGTTCGCCTACACCGTGGCCAAGAACCTCGACATGCTCGGCACCGAGCACGTGCGCCAGGTGCGCAAGGACTGCGCCAGCGTCATCCTGTGGTGTGCCGAGCAGGCCACGAAAATGGCGGGTGACGGCATCCAGATCTTCGGCGGCAACGGTTACATCAACGAATACCCGCTGGGCCGCCTGTGGCGCGACGCCAAGCTGTACGAGATTGGCGCCGGCACCAGCGAAATCCGTCGCATGCTGATCGGCCGCGAGCTGTTCGCCGAGACCTGCTGACCCGTCACCGCTAACCACCCGCAAGGAAAGAAGCCATGGCCACCGACTCGATTGATGACCTGTTTGTCCACAACCGCGAATGGGCTGCGCAGATGCAGCGTGACCGGCCAGGCTTCTTCACCAAGTTGATGGCCCAGCAAAAGCCCAAGTACATGTGGGTGGGCTGCTCGGACAGCCGCGTTCCGGCCAACCAGATCACGGGGCTGGAGCCCGGCGAGGTCTTCGTGCACCGCAATGTGGCCAACGTCGTGGTGCCGACCGACCTCAACTGCCTCTCCACCATCCAGTACGCGGTGGACCAGTTGCATGTCGAGCACCTGATGGTGGTGGGGCACTACGGATGCGGCGGCGTGCTCGCGGCACTGGAGGACATCCGCGTGGGGCTGGCCGACAACTGGATCCGCCATGTCAAGGACGTGCGCGACCGCCACCGCGAACTGATCGCCGCGATCGAGCCTTCCCGGCGCCACGACGTACTGTGCGAACTCAATGTGATCGAGCAGGTGATCAACGTGGCGCAGACCACCGTGATGCAGGATGCCTGGGCGCGGGGGCAAAAGGTGCATCTGCACGGCTGGTGCTACGGACTCAGCGACGGGATCATCAACAACCTGCACATCACGCTCGACGGCAATCAGGGAATTGACACACTCTACAAGGCGGCCGTGGATGGAGTGATCGCCGCACGGCGCTAAAGTCGGGGGCCTTGCGCTTTCACAGGACGACACGCCCATGTTCCCCCAGCGTCTCGATTCGCCCCAGGCCTACGACATCGCCAAGGCGATGATGGACGGTTTCAACCGCCATTACCGCCTGTTTCGCACCGAGTCGGCCCGTGCCAAGCACCGCTTTGAAACCGCCGACTGGCACGGCCAGCAGCGCGCGCAACGCGAGCGCATCGAGTTCTATGACCTGCGCGTCAAGGAATGCACGAAGCGGCTGGAGAAGGAATTCAAGGCCGGGCAGCAGCCCATGGACGTGTGGCACCAGGTCAAGCTGCACTACATCGGGCTGCTGGTGGATCACCACCAGCCCGAACTGGCCGAGACCTTCTTCAATTCGGTCACCACCAAGATCCTGCACCGCACGCATTTTCACAACAACTTCATCTTCGTGCGCCCGGCGGTCAGCACCGAATACATCGAGAACGAGGAACCCGCCGCGCGCCCCACCTACCGCGCCTACTATCCCTCGCGCGAGAGCATCTTCGAGACGCTGCAGAGCATCGTCGAAAACTTCCAGCTGCAGCGTGAATTTGACGACCTGCCGCGCGACCTGCGCTACGTGCTCGGCGCCATGCAGGGCCGGCTGGACAAGGTGCGCTTGCGCGCCAACTTCCAGATCCAGGTGCTCTCCAGCCTGTTCTTCCGCAACAAGGGCGCCTATGTGGTGGGCAAGATCATCAACGGCTTCAACGAGGTGCCGTTCGCCCTGCCCATCCTGCACAACGAGGAAGGCAAGCTCACCATTGACGCGGCGCTGTTCGGCGAGGACGACCTGCAGATGCTGTTCAGCTTTGCGCGCGCCTACTTCATGGTGGACATGGAGATTCCCAGCGCCTACGTGCAGTTCCTGCGCAGCCTCATGCCGCGCAAGCCACGCGCCGAGATCTACAACGCGCTGGGCCTGGCCAAGCAGGGTAAGACGCTGTTTTACCGCGACTTCCTCTACCACCTCAAGCATTCAAGCGACCAGTTCCGCATCGCGCCCGGCATCAAGGGCATGGTCATGCTGGTGTTCGACCTGCCGAGCTTTCCCTTCGTGTTCAAGCTCATCAAGGACTACTTCCCGCACCAGAAGGAAACCACGCGCGAGCAGATCAAGGGCAAGTACCTGCTGGTCAAGCAGCACGACCGCGTGGGCCGCATGGCCGACACGCTGGAATACAGCGAGGTCGCCTTTCCGCGCGCCCGCTTCAGCGACGAGCTAATCGCCGAGATCCAGAAGTTCGCGCCCAGCCAGCTGGAGATCAGCGACCGCGATGGCGACGGCCAGCAGGAGGTGATCATCAAGCACCTGTACATCGAGCGGCGCATGATCCCGCTCAACATCTACCTGCAGGAGTCCTTCGACACGGGCCTCTCGGACGCGCGCGCGCGCCAGCAGATGGAGCGCAGCGTCATCGAGTATGGCAATGCCATCAAGGACCTCGTGGCCGCCAACATCTTCCCCGGCGACATGCTCTGGAAGAACTTCGGCGTCACACGCAACGGCAAGGTCGTGTTCTACGACTACGACGAGATCGAGTACCTCACCGACTGCAATTTCCGCCGCGTACCCACGCCGCGCAATGAGGAGGAAGAGATGAGCGGCGAGATCTGGTACACGGTCGGCCCGCGCGACGTCTTCCCCGAAACCTTTGGCCCCTTCCTGCTCGGCAACGACGCCGTGCGCGAGGTGTTCATGAAACACCACGCCGACCTGCTCGGCGTGGAATTCTGGCAGTCGCACAAGGAGCGCATTCTCGCGGGCCATGTGTACGACGTGTTCCCCTACGACGTGGGCCGCCGCTTCTCGCACGCCCACGAAGCCCAGGGCATCTGATTCCGTTTTCCCCTCATTTCACCTAGGAGATCTTCCATGTCCGCATCCCAAGACCCCATCGTCATCGTCGGCGCCGCCCGCACCCCCATGGGGGGCTTCCAGGGCGATTTTTCCGACCTCGCCGCGCACGACCTGGGCGGCGCCGCCATCAAGGCCGCCGTCGAGCGCGCGGGCATCGCGCCCGCGAAGGTCGATGAAGTACTGTTCGGCAACTGCCTGATGGCGGGCCAGGGCCAGGCGCC
>JANJVX010000093.1 GCA_024709845.1 Burkholderiaceae bacterium
GCGGATGCCGCCACCGAGCTGCACCGGGATGTCATCGCCTACCTCTTTCAGGATGGCCTTGATCGCGGCGTAGTTCTTGGGCTTGCCCGCGAAGGCGCCATTGAGGTCCACCAGGTGCAGGCGGCGTGCGCCCGCGTCCACCCACTTGCGCGCCATGGCGGCCGGGTCTTCGCCAAAGGTGGTCGATTGGTCCATGTCGCCTTGCTTGAGGCGTACGCAGTGGCCGTCCTTGAGGTCGATGGCGGGGATCAGAAGCATGGTGGGTTCGGGGATAAATGGGCTTCGACTGGCTCAGCCCGAACGGGGTGGATAAACCTGATGACCGGGAAAAGTGTAAATCACGGATTCCAGTGCAGGAAGTTGCGGTACAGCTGCAGGCCGTGCTCCGCGCTCTTCTCCGGGTGGAACTGCGTGGCAAAAATATTATCGCGTGCAATCGCGGCGGCAAAGACACCGCCGTAATCGGCCTCGCCCGCGCAGTGGCGCGCATCCTGCGGCCGGGCATAGAAGCTGTGCACGAAATAGAAATAACTGTTGTCAGGCACCCCGGCCCACACTGGGTGCACGGCGCCGCCCGCATGGTGCGCATGGGGCACCTGGCGCACGGTGTTCCAGCCCATCTGCGGCACCTTGTAGCGGCTGCCATCCTGCTGCGTGCGGCCCGCAAGGCTGAACTTGACGACCTCGCCCGGGATCAGGTTGAGGCCCGGCGTGTCGCCCTCGGCGCTGTGCGTGAGCAGCATCTGCATGCCCACGCAGACGCCGAACATCGGCTTGGCGGCGGCGGCCTCCAGCACGGATTCGCGCAGGCCCGAGTCGCGCAGCTCGCGCATGCAGTCGGGCATGGCGCCCTGGCCCGGCAGCACGATGCGCTGGGCCGCGCGCACTTCCTCGGGGCGGGAGGTGACGACGACCGACCAACCCGTGTCATGCGCGGCGGCCTGCACGGCCTGCGACACGGAGCGCAGGTTGCCCATGCCATAGTCCACCACCGCCACGGTTTTTACTACTGAATTCATAGCTGTTAGCGCAGACTGGATAAGCGCCGGAGGCCTGTTTTGCTTGGAATTTAGAGAGAACCCTTGGTCGAGGGAATGGTGCCCGCGCTGCGCGGGTCGCGCTCGACGGCGGCGCGCAGCGCGCGGGCAAAGGCCTTGAACACGGTCTCGCACTGGTGGTGCGCGTTCACGCCACGCAGGTTGTCGATGTGCAGCGTGGCGCCGGCGTGGTTCACGAAGCCCTGGAAGAATTCGTGCGTGAGCTGGGTGTCGAAGCCGCCGATCATGGCGCTGGTGAACGGGATGTTCTGCACCAGGCCGGGGCGGCCCGAGAGGTCGATGACCACGCGCGAGAGCGCCTCGTCGAGCGGCACGTAGGCATGGCCGTAGCGGCGGATACCCTTCTTGTCGCCCACGGCGCGCGCGAAGGCCTGGCCAATGGTGATGCCCACGTCCTCCACGGTGTGGTGGCCGTCGATGTGCAGGTCGCCGTCGGCGTGCACTTCGAGGTCGATCAGGCCGTGGCGCGCAATCTGCTCCAGCATGTGGTCAAAGAAGCCGATGCCGGTGCGCAGGCTGGACTGGCCCGTGCCATCGAGGTTCAGGCGCACGGTGATGCGCGTCTCGGCGGTGTTGCGGCTGACTTCGGCCGTGCGGTCGGTGGATGCGGAAGGGACAAGTGCGGAAGAGGTCATAGCGATGCCTGGAGTGCCTGCAGCATGATCGCATTGTCGGCAGCGGTGCCCACGGTCAGGCGCAGGCAGTTTGCCAGCAATGGGTGCATTGTAGAAACGTTCTTGATCAAAACCTTGCGCTCGCGCAGGCCGGCGAAGGTGCGCGCGGCATCCTGCACGCGCACCAGCACCATGTTGGCCTCGCTGTCCCAGCATTTTTCAATGCCCGGCATGGCGCGCAGGGCTGCCACCAGGGCGGTGCGCTGTGTGCGCAGCTCGGTGGCCTGCGCGGCAAACACTTCGGCATGCTCCAGAGCGAACAGCGCCGCCTCGCAGTTGAGCACGCTCACGTTGTAGGGCGGGCGCACCTTGTCGATCTCGCCCACCAGCGCGGCGGGCCCGATGAGGTAACCCAGGCGCACCCCGGCCAGGCCGAACTTGCTCAAAGTGCGCATGAGCAGCACATGGCCGTTGCGCTGCGGCTCGGCGCGCATGCGGTCCAGCCAGGTGCGGCTGGCGAAGGGTTGGTAGGCCTCGTCGACGACGACGATGCCGCCCTGCGCCGCCACGGCGTCGCTGACGCGCTGCACCGCACCCTCGTCCCACAGCGTGGCCGTGGGGTTGTTGGGGTAGGCGATGTAGGTGATGGCGGGCCGGTGCCGGGCGATGGCGGCCAGCATGGCGGCCTCGTCGAGCTCGAAGTCCGGCGTGAGCGGCACGCCCATGAAGTCCAGCCCCTGCAGCTGTGCGCTCATGGCGTACATGACGAAGCCGGGCACGGGCGCCAGCGCCACCGGGCGCTGGCCATCGGCGGCGGGCGGCAGCGCGCAGGCGAGCGACACGAGACTGATGAGTTCGTCCGAGCCGTTGCCCAGGATCAGCGCACAGCCCTCGGGCATGCCGGCATGGCGCGCCAGCGCGGCGCGCAGGTCGTCGCTGCGGGTGCCAGGGTAGCGGTTGAGGGCCAGGGCCCCCAGGCGCTGGCCCAGCGCGGCCTGCAGCGCGGGCGGCAGGCCGAAGGGGTTCTCCATGGCGTCAAGCTTGAGCATGCCTTCGGCGCCCTGCACCACATAGGCGTGCATGGCGCGCACATCGGGGCGGATGCGGTCGAGCGGGTTCGGCGTCGTGCCCACGTCAGCGCCCTTCCAGGCGGAACTCGGCGGCCTGGGCGTGCGCCTGCAGGCCTTCGCCGTAGGCCAGGGTGGCGGCGATGGGGCCGAGCTTCTGGGCGCCGGCCTGGCTCACCTCGATGAGGCTGCTGCGCTTCTGGAAGTCGTACACGCCCAGTGGCGAGGAAAAACGCGCCGTGCCGCTGGTGGGCAGCACATGGTTGGGCCCGGCGCAGTAGTCGCCCAGCGATTCGCTGGTATAGGCCCCGAGGAAGATGGCGCCCGCGTGCTTGAGCAGCGGCTCCCAGCGGTGCGGGTCGTTGCTGCTGACTTCGAGGTGCTCGGGCGCGATGCGGTTGGAAATCTGGCAGGCTTCCTCCATGCTGCGCGTGTGGATCAGCGCGCCGCGCCCGGTGAGGCTCTTGGCGATGATTTCGGCACGCGGCATAGTGGGCAGCAGGCGGTCGATCTCGCGCTGCACGGCGTCGATATAGGCGGCGTCGGGGCACAGCAAAATGGATTGCGCCAGTTCGTCGTGCTCGGCCTGCGAGAACAGGTCCATGGCCACCCAGTCGGGCGGCGTGCTGCCGTCGGCCAGCACGAGGATTTCGCTCGGGCCGGCGATCATGTCGATGCCCACCGTGCCGAACACATGCTTCTTGGCGCTGGCCACGTAGGCGTTGCCGGGGCCGGTGATCTTGTCCACCTTGGGCACCGTCTGCGTGCCGTAGGCCAGCGCGGCCACGGCCTGCGCGCCACCGATGGTGAAGGCGCGCGTGACGCCGGCCACATAGGCAGCGGCCAGCACCAGCGGGTTCTTCTCGCCGCGTGGCGTGGGCACGACCATGATGATCTCGCCCACCCCGGCCACGTGGGCGGGGATGGCGTTCATGAGCACGCTGCTCGGGTAGGCGGCCTTGCCGCCGGGCACGTAGATGCCCACGCGGTCGAGCGGCGTGACCTTCTGGCCGAGCAGGGAGCCATCCTGGTCGCGGTAGCTCCAGCTCTCGCCGCAGGCCTTCTTCTGCGCCTCGTGGTAGCTGCGCACGCGCGCCGCAGCGGCCTGCAGCGCGCCGCGCTGGTCGGCGGGCAGCGCGTCGAAGGCTGCCTTCAGCTCGGCCTGCGTGAGTTCGAGGGTCTGCAGCGTGGGCGCCTGCAATGCGTCGAAGCGCGCGGTGTACTCCAGAACGGCGGCGTCGCCACGTTGTTGCACGTCGGCCAGGATGTCGGCTACGCGCTGCTCGATCGCGGCGTCCGTGTCGGCCGACCAATGCAGGCGGGCCGCGAAATCAGCCTCGAAAGTGCTGGAAACAGTTGACAGACGAGCGGGAGCAGCTACGAAATCCATAGTGAATTCTCAGTCCTGGGTAACAGCAGAGGCGAACGCATCGATGATGCGGCGCAGCGGCGCCTGCTTGAGCTTGAGCATGGCCTGGTTGACCACGAGGTGCGAGCTGATGTCCATGATGCGCTCGACTTCGACCAGGTGGTTGGCCTTGAGGGTGTTGCCGGTGGAGACCAGATCGACGATGGCATCGGCCAGGCCCGTGAGCGGCGCCAGCTCCATGCTGCCGTAGAGCTTGACCATGTCCACGTGCACGCCCTTGGCGGCGAAGAATTCGCGCGCGATGGCCGGGTACTTGGTGGCGACCTTCAGGCGCGAACCCTGGCGCACGGCCTGCTGGTAGTCGAAGTCGGCGCGCACGGCCACGCTGACGCGGCAGCGCGCGATGCGCAGGTCCAGCGGCAGGAACAGGCCCGAGCGCGCGGCCCCGCCCCATTCGGCGCCGTGCTCGATCAGGGTGTCCTTGCCGCACACGCCCATGTCGGCGCCGCCGTACTGCACATAGGTGGGCACGTCGGAGGCGCGCACCAGCACCACGCGCACGTCGCTCTGGTTGGTGGGCAGGATGAGCTTGCGCGACTTTTCGGGGTCTTCCAGCACCTCGATGCCGGCGGCGGCCAGCAGCGGCATGACTTCGTCAAAGATGCGGCCTTTGGAAAGGGCAAGAGTGATCATCGGATTCTTTCAATGTCGGCGCCGAGGCCGCGCAGCTTGGCTTCCATGCAGTCGTAGCCCCGGTCGAGGTGGTAGATGCGGTCGACCACGGTCTCGCCCTCGGCCACCAGCCCGGCAATGACCAGGCTGGCCGAGGCGCGCAGGTCGGTGGCCATGACGGTGGCACCCGACAGGCGCGGAACGCCCTCGGAGATGGCCACCCGGCCGTCGACCTGGATGCGCGCGCCCAGGCGCAGCAGCTCGTTGACGTGCATGTAGCGGTTCTCGAAGATGGTTTCGGTGACCGTGGCCGTGCCCTGCGCCACGGTGTTGAGCGCCATGAACTGGGCCTGCATGTCGGTGGGAAAGCCCGGGTACTCGGTGGTGCGGAACCCCTGTGCCTTGAGCTGGGCGGCGCCGGGGCTGCGCACGCGCATGCCGCCCTCGGCGGCTTCCACCTGCACGCCCGCGTCGCGCAGCTTCTCGACCACGGCGTCCAGGTGGTCGGCACGGGCATGGCGCAGGAAGGCGTCACCCCCGGTGGCGGCCACGGCGCACAGGAAGGTGCCGGCCTCGATGCGGTCAGCCACCACGGCGTGCTCGCAGCCGTGCAGCTGCTCCACGCCCTGGATGCGGATGCGGCTCGTGCCGTGGCCCTCGATCCTGGCGCCCATCTTGACCAGCATCTCGGCCAGGTCGGTGATTTCGGGCTCCTGGGCGGCGTTCTCCAGCACCGTCTCGCCCTCGGCCAGCGTGGCGGCCATGAGGAAGTTCTCGGTGCCGGTGACGGTGACCATGTCGGTGGTGATGCGCGCGCCCTTGAGGCGCTTCCAGCCCGCGGGCAGGCGGGCGATGATGTAGCCGTGCTCGACCACGATCTCGGCGCCCATGGCCTGCATGCCCTTGATGTGCTGGTCCACCGGGCGCGAGCCGATGGCGCAGCCACCGGGCAGCGACACTGTGGCCTCGCCAAAGCGTGCCAGCAGTGGGCCCAGCGCCAGCACCGAGGCGCGCATGGTCTTGACCAGGTCGTAGGGTGCCTCGGGCGTGTTCAGTCCGCCTGCGTCGATGCGCACGCTGCCGTCGCCGGAGCGCTCGGCCACCACGCCCATGTTGCGGATGAGCTTGAGCATGGTGCCCACGTCCTGCAGCTGGGGCACGTTGCGCAGCACGACGGGTTCAGCCGTGAGCAGCGCGGCGCACAGCTCGGGCAGCGCGGCGTTCTTGGCGCCGGAAACCAGCACCTCGCCCTGCAAGGGGCGGCCGCCGCGAATGAGGAGCTTGTCCATGGTCGGAAATTCAGATTTCAAATAAAAATGGGCTCAATGGCACATGGGTGCTGCGGTACAAGCTATGTTTTCAATAGCATCCACCACCGCCCCGGCTCACTGGCCGCCCTGCGCCGCCCACTCCGCGGGCGTGAAGGTCTTCATCGACAGGGCGTGCACCTCGTCGGTTTTCATTTTGGTGCCCAGGGTGGCATAGACACGCTGATGGCGCGCGATGGCACGCTTGCCCTCGAACTCGGGCGAGACGATGGTGGCGTACCAGTGGCGGCCATCGCCTTCGAGCGTGATGTGGTCACAGGCCAGGCCCGCGGCGATAAGGTCTTTGATTTGGTCAGCAGTCATGTCAATGGTCCATTGCGTGTCGGGTGGTGCTCAAGAAACGGGCGCGGCCCAGGCCGGCAGCCCCCGTGCAAGGGCCGCCCCGCCGCGCGGGTGGCGTCCCTCCTGCGCGCGCAACGCGAAGCTGGGCAAGGGAGGGCGCGCAGCGGCTCGGGGGGATGTTCATCAGTTCCGGATTTTGTAGCCGGTGCGCAGCAGGTGCACCGCCAGCAGGCTCACGGCCAGCCAGGCGGTGCCCACGATGCCCAGGCTGAGCCAGGGCGAGGTATCGCTCTGGCCAAAGAAGCCATAGCGGAAACCGTCGATCATGTAGAAGAACGGGTTGAGGTGGCTCACCGCCTGCCAGAACGGCGGCAGCGACCCGATGGAATAGAACACGCCCGAGAGGAAGGTCATCGGCACGATGATGAAGTTCTGGAACGCCGCCATCTGGTCGAACTTGTCGGCCCACAGCCCGGCGATCACGCCCAGCGTGGCCAGCAGCGCGGCGCCCAGCAGCGCGAACACCAGAATCCAGCCCGGCGCAGCAAATTGCGGCGTGGCAAAGGCCAGCGTGACGATGAAAACGCCCAGCCCCACGACCAGGCCGCGCACCACCGACGAGCCCACATAGCCCACGAACCAGGCCCAGTGCGACAGCGGCGTGAGCAGCTGGAACACCAGACTGCCCATGATCTTGCTCTGGATCAGGCTGGACGAGCTGTTGGCAAACGCGTTTTGCAGCACGCTCATCATCACCAGCCCGGGCACCAGGAAGGTTGTGTAGCCGATGCGGTCGTACACCTTCACATGGTCTTCGAGCACATGGCCGAAGATCAGCAGGTACAGCACGGCGGTGAGCACGGGCGCGGCCACGGTCTGGAAGCTGACCTTCCAGAAGCGCAGCACCTCCTTGTAGAACAGCATCTGCCAGCCGGTCATGCCGCCTGCCCTCCGGTGGCCGAGGCCATGACGCTGAGGAACACGTCCTCCAGGTCGGCACGGCGGATCTCGATGTCCTGCACGTCCACGCCCGCCTGGCGCAGCGCCGCTAGGTGGTGCTCGATGTCCTGCGCATCGTGCGCCGCAAGCTGCACCACGCGCCCGGTCACACGCGCCTGCGCGGCCAGCGCGGGCGGCAGGGCGCTGTCGGTCTTGAAGACGAGCACGTTGCCCGAGGCGGCCTTGAGCAGCTCGGAGGTGCGGTCCAGCGCCACCACGCGGCCGCCCTTGAGCATGGCGATGCGTCCGCACAAGGCCTCGGCCTCTTCCAGGTAGTGCGTGGTCAGCAGCACCGTGTGGCCCTCCTTGTTCAGGCGGGCGATGAAGTGCCAGAGCGTCTGGCGCAGCTCCACATCCACGCCGGCCGTGGGCTCGTCGAGCACGATGATGGGCGGCTTGTGCACCAGCGCCTGGGCCACGAGCACGCGGCGCTTCATGCCGCCCGAGAGCTGGCGCATATTGGCCGTGGCCTTGTCGGCCAGCCCCAGGTTCTCCAGCAGCTCATCGATCCAGGCATCGTTGTTCTTCACACCGAAGTAGCCGGACTGGATGCGCAGCGTCTCGCGCACGTTGAAGAACGGGTCGAACACCAGTTCCTGCGGCACCACGCCCAGCAGCCTGCGCGCGTCGGCAAACTGGGTTTGCACGTCATGGCCCAGCACGCTGACGCGGCCGCTGGTGGCGCGCGCCAGCCCGGCGAGGATGCTGATCAGCGTGGTCTTGCCGGCGCCGTTGGGGCCCAGCAGGCCGAAGAACTCGCCCTCCTCGATGTCCAGACTGACATCCTGCAGCGCCTGGAAAGGCCCTCGGGGAGTGGAAAAGCTCTTGGAAATGGATTGGAAGGAGACGGCGGGCATGGAAGAGCGGCATTCTAAAGGGGGGCTCTTGCGCGCGTGTCCGCAGGGGTTTGGCCGGCAGGCAACCCGTAGGTGTGGGCAGCCCCGCAGGCCGCCGCTACAGGGCGGGCAGCAGTTCCTGCACCCCGTACAGCCCCGCCAGGCTGGACAGCGCCGGCGGCAGGGCCTTGACCACGAAGCCCCGATTCTCGAACACCGCTGCGCGGCGGCACTCCAGCAGCACCGCGAGTGCGGAGGAGTCGAAGGCCGTTAGCGCACCGGCATCCACCACCACCAGTGATTCGTCCTGGGCCTTGAGCCCTTGCAGCAGCATGCGCAGCGTGGCGCCAGCGTGACGGTGGGTGAGTTCAGCGGGCAGCACCAGCATGCACAGGCCTTTCGCTTCTTTCTGTTCTGGTTACTTGGCGCTGGAGGCGGCGTTGGCCTTGTTGCGCGCCACCAGCGCCTCGATCAGGCCATCCACGCCCTTGGCGTTGATCTCCTGCGCGAACTGGCTGCGGTAGGTTTCCACCAGCCACACCCCCAGAACGTTGAGGTTGTAGATTTTCCAGCCCGCACCCTCGCCCGGCGTCTTCTCCAGACGGTAGTCCAGTTGTATCGGGTCGCCCCGGCCGCGGATTTCGGTGCGCACGAGCACGTCCTTGTCTTCGGCGGCTGCGCGCAGCGGCTTCACAACGATGCTCTGGTCCGTGACCTGGCTGAGCGCGCCCGCGTAAGTGCGCACCAGCAGTGTCTTGAACTCGTCCTGCAGGCGCGCCTGCTGCTCCGGCGTAGCCTTGCGCCAGCCCGGCCCGACGGACGCGGCCGTCATGCGGCGGAAGTTCACGTGGGGCATGATGGTCTTGTCCACCAGTGCCATGATGCGGTCCACGTCGCCGGCCTTGATGGATTTGTCTTTGCGCAGCGTCTCCAGCACATCGACCGAGAGGCGCTTGACGAGGGCATCCGGCGCCTCGTCGGCCGCCAGCGCGGCCTGGGGCACGGCCACCCACGTGGCCACCGCCATCGCGGCGGCGGCATGGATCAGGGTACGGCGGTTCATCATGGTGAGGCTCCTTGCGTGCAGCGCCACGCCGTGCGCTGCCATGTCTGGTTTCGTTGGGTAGATTGTGGAGGGCGCCCCGCGCTGCACATGCGTCGCCACCGTGCA
>JANJVX010000101.1 GCA_024709845.1 Burkholderiaceae bacterium
ACGTCGGGCTCGTTCAGGCGCTTGAAGCGCGCCTTGTGCTCGGCCCAGGGGAACTTGCCGCTGTCCACGATGATGCCGCCGATGCTGTTGCCGTGGCCGTTCATGTACTTGGTCAGGGCGTGCACCACGATGTCGGCACCGTGCTCGATGGGGCGGCACAGGTAAGGGCTGGGCACGGTGTTGTCCACGATCAGCGGCACACCGTGGTCGTGCGCCACCTTGGCCAGCGCGGCGATGTCGGTCACGTTGCCCAGCGGGTTGCCGATGGATTCGCAGTACACGGCCTTGGTGCGTGCGTCGATCAGCTGGGCGAAGCTGGCGGGGTCGGCCGGGTCGGCAAAGCGCACCTCGATGCCCTGCTGCGGGAAGGTGTGGGCGAACAGGTTGTAGGTGCCGCCGTACAGCGTGCTGGCCGAGACGATGTTGTCGCCGGTTTCGGCGATGGTCTGGATGGCCGCCGTGATGGCGGCCATGCCCGAGGCCAGGGCCAGTGCGGCCACGCCGCCTTCGAGGGCCGCGACGCGCTTTTCCAGCACGTCGGTGGTCGGGTTCATGATGCGGGTGTAGATGTTGCCCGCCACCTTCAGGTCGAACAGGTCGGCGCCGTGCTGGGCGTTGTCGAACGCGTAGGCCACCGTCTGGTACAGCGGCACAGCGGCGGACTTGGTGGTGGGGTCGGGCGTGTAGCCGCCATGGACGGCCAGGGTTTCGATATGCATGGGTGAGTGTCCCTCTGTGAAAAAGTGCGCCAAGGGCCCGCTATGGTGCGGATCCGTCCGGCATTGTGCATGGCGCGGTGGAGCCTTGGTTCAAATCGTTCGTCATGTGCATATTTACCCTGCGGGGGCGGCCGGATCGTCGATCGCGATGGCAGCAGGCGGGCGGCGGCGGCGCCAGGCCTTTTCGAGTTCCACGGCCACATACACCACCATGGCCGCGCCCAGGCAGATGGACAGGTCGGCCAGGCCGAGGGGGGCGGTCTTGAAAATGGGGTTGAGCACCGGGACGTAGATGGTGGCCATCTGCAGCAGAAAGGTGAGCAGCACGGCGAACAGCAAGGGTTTGTTGCTGCCCAGGCCCAGGCGCCAGATGGGTTCGCTTTCGGAGCGGATGGCCACCACATGCGCCATCTGCGCCAGGGTGAGCACGGTGAACACCATGGTCTGCCAGTGCGCGTTGCCGGTGGAGATGGCCCAGGCCTGCACGGCCAGGCACAGCCCGCCGATGAGCAGACCGATGCCCAGGATGTGCTGCCACATGCCGCCCGCGAACATGCTTTCGGTGGGCGCGCGCGGCGGGCGCCGCATGATGCCGCGCTCGGCCGGTTCGGCCGCCAGCGCCAGGCCGGGCAGCCCGTCGGTCACCAGGTTGACCCACAGGATGTGGATGGGCAACAGCGGTATGGGCAGCAGCAGCAGCGGGGCGAGGAAAATCGTCCAGATCTCGCCCGAGTTGCTGGTCATGGTGTAGCGCACGAACTTGCGGATGTTGTCGTAGATGCGCCGCCCCTCCTTCACCGCCGCGACGATGGTGGCGAAGTTGTCATCCAGCAGCACCAGGCTGCTGGCCTCGCGTGCCACGTCGGTGCCGCCTTTGCCCATGGCCACGCCAATGTCGGCGCGTTTGAGCGCGGGGGCATCATTCACGCCGTCCCCGGTCATGGCCACGAAATGGCCGCGTGCCTGCAGGGCCTCGACGATGCGGATCTTCTGCGTCGGATCGACGCGGGCGTAGATGCGCACCTGCTCGACCTGCTGGTGCAGCGCGGCGGTGTCGAGTGCGGTCAGGTCGGCGCCGGTGAGGACGGGCGCATCGCCACGGTCCACGATGCCCAGCCGGTGGGCGATGGCCCGCGCCGTGGCGGGATGGTCGCCGGTGATCATCACCGGGACGATGCCGGCGGTGATGCAGTCGCGCACGGCCGCCATGGCCTCGGGGCGGGGTGGGTCGATGAGGGCCACCAGGCCCAGCAGTTCGAGCTGGCTCTCCACCGCGTCGATGGCGTTGGTGTCGGGCAGCCGCGCATGGCCGCGCCGCGCCAGGGCCAGCACGCGCAGGCCCTGGGCAGCCAGCTGGCCGGCGGTGGCGAGCAGCGCCGCGCCATCCAGCGGTGTGGCACCCTCGGGCGTCCATTGCGCGGTGCAGCGGGGCAGCACCGATTCAGGGGCTCCCTTGGTATAGGCCACGAAGCCGCCTGCAACGCGGTGGAAGGTGGTCATGCGCTTGCGGCCGGAATCAAAGGGCTGCTCCTGCACGCGCGGGTTCTCCGCGTCGAGCGCTGCCTTGTCCAGCCCGCCAGCGTGTGCTGCCAGTACCAGGGCGGTTTCGGTGGGGTCGCCCTGCCAGGCCCCATGGGGGGGTGCCTGGCCATCAGCGGCATGGCGGCTGGCGTCGTTGCACAGGGCGGCGGCACGCAGGGCCTCGCGGTGCACGGCGCCGGGCAGGGCGTCGCCGGGCGTCCAGCGCAGGCCGCGCGCCAGCAGCAGCTCGGCGTGCATGCGGTTCTGCGTGAGCGTGCCGGTTTTGTCCGAGCAGATGGTGGTGACCGAGCCCAGCGTTTCGACCGATGGCAGGCGCCGCACCAGCGCATGGACGGCGACCATGCGCCGCGCGCCCAGGGCCAGCAACACGGTCACCACGGCGGGCAAGGCCTCGGGAATGGCGGCCACGGCCAGGCTGATGGCGGTCAGGGCCATGAGCAGGGGCGCTTCTCCGCGCAGCACACCGACGGCAAATATCACCAGACAGATGCCCAGTACGGCCAGCGCCAGCCGCTTGCCAAATGCTGCCAGGCGCCGTTGCAGCGGGGTGGTGCGGTCGCTGGTGTCCAGCAAGTTGGCCACCTTGCCCAGTTCGGTGCGCATGCCGGTGGCCACCACCAGCCCGCGTGCCCGACCGTGCGTGGCTGTGGTGCCCTTGAAGGCCATGTTGATGCGGTCGCCCAGGACGCTGGCCTGCGAATGGTCCAGGGTGCCGGTCTGCTTGGCCACCGTGACCGACTCGCCCGTGAGCGCCGATTCATCCACCTGCAACTGCGCGATCTCGATCAGGCGCAGGTCGGCAGGCACCTGGTTGCCGGCTTCCAGCAGCACGATGTCGCCGGGCACCAGGGTGCTGGCGGGAACGGTCTGCACCTGGCCGTTGCGCAGCACCGTGGCATGGGCCGCCGCCAGTTGCCGCAGGGCCGCCATGGCCTGGTCGGCCCGCCAGGCCTGGACGAATCCGATGACGGCGTTGAGCACCACGATGACGAGGATGACCAGCGTGTCCGTCAGCTCGCCCACCAGGCCCGACACCACGGCGGCGCCCAGCAGCACCAGCACCATGAAGTCCTTGAACTGGTCGGCCAGCAGGCCTGGCCAGCCCCGGGTCTGGGCGCCGGTCAGTTCATTGGCGCCGTGCTGCGCGGAACGGCGCTGGGCTTCTTCGGGGTGCAGGCCCGCATCCGGATCGACGCCGTGCTCGCGGGCCAGATCGTGCACATCGCGCAGATGCGCGCTGCCCAAGGTCGAACTGGCGGTGGGTGTGGATGCGGGATCAGGCGCCATGCAGGAAGACCAGGTAGGTGTTGAGCAGGTAAACCACCGTCAGGCCCACGCTGACCGCGCCCACGGCACGCAGCACCCGGCCGCGCGGCCGGAAGAAAAGGCCTACAACGGCCAGTCCGGTCATCACGATGGCGGAGCTGGCGGTGACGGCGTGGACGAGCGACACGTCGGTCAGCAGGTCGCCTGGGCGGTAGAAGAGATCGTCCACGGCAACAATCGTCACGTTGAACAGGTTGCTGCCCAGCAGGTTGCCGATGGCCATGTCCAGGGCGCCCAGCCGCAAGGCGGACAGCGTGACGGCGAGTTCCGGCAGTGTCGTGGCCAGGGCCACGAACAGGCTGCCGACGAAGCTGCGGTTCCAGCCCATCGCGCTGGCCAGGTCCACGGCGGCAAAGGGAAGCCACAGGCCTGCGCCCACCACCACCGAAGCGGCCAGGGCAAAGCGCGTGATGGCCTGGCGCAGACCCGGAAGCTGTGGTGCTGCGGAGGGGCTGGAGGGTTCGGCCGCAGGGGGCTGGGTGCGCTCGTAGGCGAACACGGTTCGCATCGCGACCAGGTACAGCAGAAGCATGAATGGTGTCATCAGCCCCACCCCCCAGGCCGATGTCCGTGCGGCACCGCCGGGCGGGGTCAGTTGCCCGATGAGCAGGCCCAGCAGCAGGGAACCCAGCAACACCACGCCAAAGGCCGCTGCAAGCACATGGCCGCGGCTGGCACGGCTCCAGACGGGT
>JANJVX010000102.1 GCA_024709845.1 Burkholderiaceae bacterium
GGCCGCCTCCACCGCCGCGTTCAGCGCCAGGATGTTGGTCTGGAAGGCAATGCCGTCGATCACGCCGATGATGTCCGCGATCTTCTTGCTGCTGTCGTTGATGCCCTTCATGGTGCTGACCACTTCGGCCACCACTTCGCCGCCCTGCTGGGCCACCGACGATGCATTCACCGCCAGCTGGTTGGCCTGGCGTGCATTGTCGGCGTTCTGGCGCACCGTGCTGCCCAGCTCTTCCATGGATGCCGCCGTCTCCTCCAGCGCACTGGCCTGTTGCTCCGTGCGGGCCGACAGGTCGTTGTTGCCTTGCGCAATCTCCGCGCTCGCCGTGGACACGCCCTCGGCGTTGGTGCGCACGCCCCGGACCACGCGGGCCAGGTTGTCGCGCATCTCGCTCAATGCGCGCAACAGCTGCCCCATTTCATCGCGGCCGCCCACGGGAATCTGCACAGCCAGGTCGCCCTCCGAGATCGCGCTGGCCACTGCCACGGCACTGTGCGCGGGCCGTGCGACAGCACGGGCGATGGCCACGCCCAGCACGATGGCCACCGCCACACAGGCCAGCAATGTGCCGATCACCCACAGGCGGGCCTGCGCGTAGGCATCGCCCGCGCTCTCGCTGACACGGCGCATGCCCTGCGCATTGAGTTTCTGCATCTCGCCCAGGGTCTCGGCCATGGCCACGAAGGCGGTTTCGGAGTCCCCTGCGTAGAGCTGGTTGAGCGTGCTGCCCGTCAGCTCCATGGTTTCGGAACTGCTGAAATCGACCCCCTTGGCGATGTCCGCCAGATTCACCTGCTGCTGGAGGTACTCGGCCTTGCGCTGACGGTAGGCCTGGAAGACCTTGCGTTCCTCGGCACTGGTCAGCAGTGCCTCGTAGCCAGCCTCGATGGCCGCGAGGTCCTTCATGCGGGCGGCCACCTGGTCCACGAAGCCCGCGACCTCGGCCGCGCTATTGGCCGTGATCATTCCGGCTTCGGAACGCCGCATGCGATTGAGCAGCACGCGCAGGTCACCGGTCTGCGACACGATGGGCAGGACGCGGGACGCCATCTCGTCGGCCTGGCCATGCATGCGCGACAGTTGCGCCAGCGCCACCGCGCCCAGCAGCGCCGTGAACAGCACCAGAATGCAAAACCCCAGCCCGAGCTTCACGCCAATGCGCAGATCGGAAATTTTCATGACCCCACCCCTTCACGGTACCGTTCCAAAGAATGCGGGTCAGTCTAGCGACGCCCTCCCCAAGACCGCTGCGGGTTATCCATGAAAAAAGCATGCCGACGTCGCCGTGGGCATGCTTTGGGGGTGGGGGTGTCAGGGCTCTGTCAACCTGGACAGGCCCGGGACATCAGGCCAGGGACTTCTGATAGTTCTCCAGGCCTTCCATGATTTCCTGGTGGGCTTGCTCGACGCCTTCCCAGCCCAGCACCTTGACCCACTTGCCTTCTTCCAGGTCCTTGTAGTGCTCGAAGAAGTGGCTGATGGCCTTCAGGCGCATGGGGTTCACGTCGGCCACGGTCTTCCAGGGCTCGTACATCTTGAGGATCTTGGTGGTGGGCACGGCCAGCACCTTGCCGTCGATACCGGCCTCGTCTTCCATCTTCAGGATGCCCAGGGCGCGGCAGGGTACGACCACGCCGGGGTGCAGCGGGTACGGAGTGATCACCAGCACATCCACCGGGTCGCCATCGCCCGACAGGGTGCGGGGCACGTAGCCGTAATTGCACGGGTAGTACATGGCCGTGGTCAGGAAACGGTCCACGAAGACGGCGCCCGACTCCTTGTCCACTTCGTACTTGATGGGATCGGATTCGGCCGGAATCTCGATGACCACATTGAAGGTTTCAGGAAGGTTCTTGCCGGGAGTGACGCTGTTGAGAGACATGTTGTCGTTCGCGATGTTGATGATTGTTAAGGATTCACGTCGGGATTAACCCTCATTTTACCGGCACCCCCCTTTCTCGACGCTTGCATGTCATTTTTTCGGGGTAAATTGCCCGAGTTGGCCAATCGTCTCCAGGCACTGGGGCACGAGGAAGCAACGCAGCGGAGACACTCCCATGCGTTGTGTCTCCTAACGTGCGATTCAACACCCTGGAGAAAAAGAATGGCTGGAAATACAGCGCTGACTTCCCCTCTCATATTGGCCCTGGTTTGCGGGCTGGTTGCAGTGGCCTACGGCATCTGGGCCCGTGGCTGGATTCTCTCGAAGGACGCGGGCAACGCCCGCATGCAGGAAATTGCCGCCGCCATCCAGGCGGGCGCGGCCGCCTACCTGGCGCGCCAATACAAAACCATCGCCATCGTCGGCATCGTGCTGGCCGTGCTCATTGGCGTGTTTCTCGATGCCAAGACCGCCATCGGCTTCGTCATTGGCGCCGTGCTCTCGGGCGCCTGCGGCTTCATCGGCATGAACGTCTCGGTACGCGCCAACGTGCGCACCGCCCAGGCCGCCACGCAAGGCATTGGCCCGGCGCTGGACGTGGCCTTCCGCGGCGGCGCCATCACCGGCATGCTGGTGGTGGGCCTGGGCCTGCTGGGCGTGGCCGGTTTCTACTGGTTCCTGGTGGGCAGCAACCCGGTGGCCGACAAGACTCTGGCGGGCCTGCTCAACCCCCTGATCGGCTTTGCCTTCGGCTCCTCGCTGATCTCCATCTTCGCGCGCCTGGGCGGCGGCATCTTCACCAAGGGCGCCGACGTGGGCGCCGACCTGGTGGGCAAGGTCGAGGCCGGCATCCCCGAGGATGACCCGCGCAACCCTGCCGTGATCGCCGACAACGTGGGCGACAACGTGGGCGACTGCGCCGGCATGGCCGCCGACCTGTTCGAGACCTACGCCGTGACGCTGATCGCCACCATGGTGCTGGGCGCCCTGCTGGTGGCGGCCGCGCCGCTCAACGCCGTGCTCTACCCGCTGGCGCTGGGCGCAGTGTCCATCGTGGCGTCCATCATCGGCTGCTTCTTCGTCAAGGCCTCGCCCGGCATGAAGAACGTGATGCCCGCGCTCTACAAAGGCCTGGCCATCGCCGGAGTGCTCTCGCTCGTCGCCTTCTACTTCGTCACCACCTGGATCATTCCCGACAACGCCCTGGGCGGCAGCGGTGCGCAGATGCGGCTGTTTGGCGCCTGCGCCACCGGCCTGGTGCTGACGGCCGCGCTGGTCTGGATCACCGAGTTCTACACCGGCACGCAGTATTCGCCGGTACAGCACATCGCCCAGGCGTCCACCACGGGCCACGGCACCAACATCATCGCGGGCCTGGGCGTCTCCATGCGCTCGACCGCCTGGCCGGTGATCTTTGTCTGCATCGCCATCCTGGTGGCCTACCAGCTGGGCGGCCTGTACGGCATTGCCGTGGCGGCCATGTCCATGCTGAGCATGGCCGGCATCGTGGTGGCCCTGGACGCCTACGGGCCGATCACCGACAACGCCGGCGGCATTGCCGAGATGGCCGAACTGCCCAGCAGCGTGCGCGACATCACCGACCCGCTGGACGCCGTGGGCAACACCACCAAGGCCGTGACCAAGGGCTACGCCATCGGCTCGGCCGGCCTGGCGGCGCTGGTGCTGTTCGCCGACTACACGCACAAGCTGGAAAGCTACGGCCTGGCCATCTCCTTCGACCTGTCCGACCCCATGGTCATCATCGGCCTGTTCATCGGCGGTCTGATCCCCTACCTGTTCGGTGCCATGGCCATGGAGGCGGTGGGCCGCGCCGCAGGCAGTGTGGTGGTGGAAGTGCGCCGCCAGTTCAGCGAGATCAAGGGCATCATGGAAGGCACGGCCAAGCCCGAATACGGCAAGGCCGTGGACATGCTGACCACCGCCGCCATCAAGGAAATGGTCATCCCCAGCCTGCTGCCGGTGGTGGTACCGATCGTGGTTGGCATCGCCCTCGGACCCAAGGCCCTGGGCGGCCTGCTCATGGGCACCATCGTGACCGGCCTGTTCGTCGCCATCAGCATGTGCACCGGCGGCGGCGCCTGGGACAACGCCAAGAAATACATCGAGGACGGCAACCATGGCGGCAAAGGCAGCGAGGCGCACAAGGCCGCCGTCACCGGCGACACCGTGGGCGACCCCTACAAGGACACCGCGGGCCCGGCCGTGAACCCGCTGATCAAGATCATCAACATCGTGGCCCTGCTCATCGTGCCGCTGGTGGTGAAGTTCCACGGGGGCTGAGCATCCACCCGAGGCCCCTGAAAATGGCCGCTGACCAAAGGGGGCATTGCGCCCCCTTTCTTTTATGTCGCCACAATGGCCGCCTCGATCCGATGGACCCACGCCAGCCCTGCCACTGAGAAGGATGCACCCTTGAATCCCGTTGCACCCCCCGCCACCGGAGCCCATGCGGCGCTGTACCAGCGCGTCATCCAGGATGTGCTCACGCATTCCGGCCACCTGATGGAACGCGTGATCGAATCCACCCGCCAGTCCCTGCAGGCGCGCGAAGACCTGGCGCGCACCCCCGGCGAGCGCCACAGCGTCATGGACGCCCGGCAGCACCTCACCCGGCTCACCTTCGTGCTGTGCGAGCGCTACCCCGGCGCCCTGCAGCAGGCACTGGCCGAAGGAGCCGCGCAGCAGAAAGCCACCCGCTCCCTGTTCGCCGTGCATTTCGACGAACTGGAGCTGATGGACGAATCACAGATCAACGAGAGCGTGGAGCGAGCCCGTGCCGGGCAGGTCGTGGCCGAGGCCGTGCAGGCCCCGCTGGCCGACCTCAACGCGCTCGTGAGCGCGGCCCAGGGCCAGGCCACGGTGAATGCCGACCACAACCCCCTGCACCCCCAGGTTTTTCTGCAGGCCCTGCAGACCGTGGTGGGGCAGATGCAGGTGTCCGAACAGGTGCGCCGCGACTGGATGTGGCACCTCGCCCAGGCCCTGGGCAATGAGCTGCGGGTGCTTTACCTCGAACTCACCCGGCGGCTGCAGGAGGGCGGCGTCCAGCCTGCCGGATACGCCGTGCGCCAGACCAGCGGCGACTACGTGTACCTCCAGCCCACCGGCCCGCAAGGCCATGCCCCGGGTTTCGGTCCGGAGACCGCCGCCGGGCCCATCGACGGCGCCCCTCCCGCCAGTGCCCATGACACCTCCCTTCTCACACTCGGACGGCTGCGCCGCCTGCTGGCGGGGGAGTTGTCCGACAGCCCGGCCCCCGCGCCCGAAGAATCCTTTGCCGAACGCTTCTCGCGGGAATTCGAAGGACCGGGCTCCATGGCCGATCTGCCGCCGCCGGATTTCGACATCACCGTGCCGGCAGCCTTCGAGGCACTGCAGGAGATGAACCAGGTGGACCACATGGTGCAGCGCCTGGGCAACCAGCGCCAGCACGCCGCTGCGGATGCCGCGTCCAACCCGGCCCATGCGGAGCGCGAGGCCATGCGCAGCAGCGCCACGGGCCTGGGCCAGGCCCTGAGCCTGGAGGTGGTGGCCCTGATGGTGGACAACATTGCACACGACGGCCGTCTCCTCTGGCCGGTGCAGCAACTGGTCAAGGAGCTGGAGCCCGCACTGCGCCAGCTGGCCCTGGCCGATCCCCGATTCTTCAGCGACAAGGAGCATCCCGCACGGCGCCTGCTGCAGGAAATGACCGACCGCAGCCTGGCCTTCGACAGCCTCGAAGCGCATGGGTTCGAGAGCTTCATGCAACCGCTGATCGACATTGCCCGGCCGCTGGCCAACGCGCCCATCGAGGGCAAGGAGCCCTTCGAGCATGCACTGGAGCAGCTGCTCGGCGCCTGGGCCGAACGCGAGCAGCAGCGCGCGCGTGAACGCCTGCGCGCCATTGAAACGCTGCGCCGGGCCGAGCAGCGCAATCTGCTGGCCGCGAAAATGGTGCGCGACCTCTGGCTCCTTCCCCAGATCGACCAGGTTCCCAAAGAAATCCACCGGTTCCTGGAAGGCCCGTGGGCACAGGTCATGGCCCAGGCGCGCCTGACCGATGAAAGCGGCAGCAACGACCCCGGACGCTACCGCGAACTGGTGGACGCGCTGCTCTGGAGCGCCCAGCCCGAGCTGACGCGCATCAACGTGGGCCGCCTCGCGCGCCTGGTGCCCAAGCTGCTGTCCAAACTGCGCGAGGGCCTGGCCACCATCGACTACCCGTCCACCAAGACCGCCGCGTTTTTCGACCTGCTGATGAAGCTGCACCAGCAGGCCTTCCGCCCGGGCCCCGCCGCCGCCGCGCCAGCCGCAATGCCGCCGCCCGCATCTCCCCGGAGCACGCCCGCGCCCGCCGCCGAGGAGCCCTGGATCGCCCCCTCCGAAGCCCAGCAATCGGGGTTCATGGATGTGGGCCCTTGCGAGCCTCCCGCCGCCCCCGCAACAGCCCCGGACAGCCCCGCCACAGCCGACGAACCCGCCTTGGCCGAGGGCCAGGGCATGGCCATCGGCACCTGGGTGGACCTGCTGGTGGCAGGCAAATGGGAACGCACCCAGCTCTCCTGGATCGGCCCGCATGGCACCCTCTTCCTGTTCACCAGTGCCTATGGCCGTACCCAGTCCATGACCAAGCGCGTGCTCGACAAGCTGGTCGCGCAGGGATCGATGCGCGTGGTGTCGCAGCAGGCCGTGGTGGAAGGCGCCCTGGACGCCGTCGCCCAGGCCGCCATGCGCAACAGCGTGGATATCAGGCTGTGAGCTTCTGGGCGTCGGCCAGCACGCAGTGCTGCCCGGTCCGGCGGCAGTGGTCCTGCTCCCGCCAATAGCTGCCATGGCCCAGACACCCCGTCTGGCAGATCACCAGATCCGCCGCCACGGCTGCGCTGTCGCGCTCGCCCAGCAGCCGCGTCACCAGGCGCGCGTGGTCCTCGCGTGCCAGGGCCAGCGCCGTTTCGCGCACGATCACGGCCGCCCGCAGGCGCATGGCCTGGGCCTGCAGGCGCTCAATCTCGGCACGCTGCTCGGCCATCGCCCGGCTGCAGCGCTCCTGCACCGCTGCGTACTCGCGGCACAAAGCGGCGTGTTCTGCGGGCAAGGTATCGGCAAGAGGGCAGAAGATGGGCATAGGCACGGGCTGAAGAGCAGGGTTTCACAGCAGTATAAATGAGAATTATTGTCATTTAAAACCTCTGTGTTCATCTGCCCATCCGTGCCGCCCATGGCTCGTGACAGGATCAGCGCGCCACAGACGCGCCGTTCGCAGCACCATCGGCTGCATGCCCAGAAAAATCAAATTTGATAGCTGCGAGCGCAATGCCAGAAAGCGCTGTAGGCCAAAAATATCTGAATTTTTCAGGGGTGTGGCCGAAGCACCATGCGGTCGCGCTGCATTTGCACGTCAAAGTGCTGCAAGAAGTTTTGCCCCAGCAGCGCATCGCCCGCCGCGTCGCCGGTGTAGCCCGTGCCCACGCGCAGACCCGAGACCACAAACGCCCCCACAACGACCGATTGCGCGGCCACAATGCGCCCCTGGCGCACGCCATTGGCGGTGCGAAACTGCGTCAGCTCGCCGCCCGTCAGGCCAGCTTGGTGCGCCAGCGCATCGGTCACGGCGATCAGGCTGGCGCCGGTGTCCACCATAAACACCACTGGCTGGCCGTTGATGCGGCCCGGCACGCGAAAGTGTCCATCGTTGCCGCGCGGGATGATCAGCGCGCCATCGGCCGCCACCACCGCCGCGCGCGGCTGGCGCACGCGGTCCATCACCACATACAGCACGGCCATCACGGCCAGCCAGAACGCCAGGATGCCCAGCGTGCCCCAGCGCATGAGCGAGGCCGGGTTGCGTGACTTCAACTGTTGATCTGGGCCCACAGCTTGTCCAGTCGCTTGGTGCTTACGGGCTGCGGCGTGCGCAGCTCCTGCGCGAAGAAGCTCACGCGCAGCTCCTCCAGCAGCCAGCGCAGCTCCTGCATGCGCGCGTCTACCTGGCCCTTGCGCTCGGCCACCAGGCGCCAGTAGCGCTGCTCTTGCGGGCGCAGTTCGGCCAGGCGGGCGGCGTCGCGCGCCGGATCGGCGCGAAACTTGTCCAGCCGCAGCACGATGGCCTTGAGGTAGCGCGCAAAGTGCGCCAGTTGCGGCCAGGGTGCGGCCGCCAGGAACTGCTTGGGCATGAGGCGCTGCAGTTGCTGCTGCGCATCCTGCGTAGCCTCGGGAGCGCCCTTGGTGTCCTTGATCTTGCGCACCGCCGTGGCGTATTCCTGCAGGATGGTGAGTGCCAGGCGCGCCACCTCGTTGGCGATCAGCGTGAGGCGC
>JANJVX010000111.1 GCA_024709845.1 Burkholderiaceae bacterium
GCCGTTTGCCATTGGCGTGAAAGAGCGCGACCAGTGGGTGGCCTGCATGGACCAGGCCATGGCCGAATGCGCCACGCCCGAGGAACTGCGCACGCGCCTGAAGGCGAGTTTTTTCAACACCGCCGACTGGATGCGCAACAAAGGGTTGACCTAAATGCTATTGAATCAATAGCCGTTGGCGCTTTATGGACGGGCGCCAGAGGCCAAAAATGCCTTGAAATCCGGAATCGTCCGTTCCGCCAGGAACACGTTCTAAGATATGCCTCCAAATTCACAAGGAGGTGGGACATGTCGATGACAACCTGGGTGGTGATCGGAGTGCTGGCCGTGGTGGGCCTGTGGGCCATGTCGGTCTACAACCGGCTGGTGGAGTTGCGCAACCGCATCGCCAACGCCTTTGGCCAGATCGACGTGCAGCTCAAGCGCCGTTACGACCTGATTCCCAACCTGGTGGAAGTGGCGCGTGGCTACATGCAGCATGAGGCCGCAACGTTAGAGGCCGTCATCAAGGCCCGCGGCCAGGCGCAGGGTGCCGCCGCCACGGCGCGCGCTGCCCCCACCAACGCCGGTGCCGTGGGCGCGCTGGCCGTGGCCGAAGGCGTGCTGGGCGGCAGCCTGGGGCGCCTCATGGTGGTGGCCGAGGCCTACCCCGAACTCAAGGCCGACGCCACCATGCAGTCGCTCAGCGAAGAGCTGGCCAGCACGGAGAACCGCCTGGGCTTTGCCCGCCAGGCCTTCAACGACCAGGCGCTCGACTTCAACAACGCGGCCCAGCAGTTCCCCGCGCTCATCGTGGCGCGGCTGTTCGGCTTCACGCCCGCGCCCATGCTTGAATCCACGCGCAGCGAGGAAGAGCGCAGCGCCCCACAGGTGAAGTTTTAAAGCCATCCTTCTGGTTCGGTCATGAAGTTCTGGGACCACCAGCAAAACGCCCGCGCCGAGACGCGCCGCCTGCTGCTGGCTTTTGCACTGGCCGTGGCCGTGCTGGTGCTGGCCGTGCACGGCGCGCTGGTGCTGGCCTGGTGGCTCATGGCGGCGCTGCTGCCCGTGCACCTGCCGTTTCCGGCGGGGTTTCTCGCGGCCAACGTGGGCGTGTCGCTGTTGCTGGTGCTGGGCGGCTGGTGGGTGGAAACGTCCAACCTGCGCGCGGGCGGCGTCAAGCTGGCGCAGCGCGTGGGCGCGCGCGAGTTGCGCACCTCGCTCTCGCACGCCGAACAGCGCCTGGCCAACGTGGTCGATGAGCTGTGCATTGCCGCCCACATGCCGCGCCCCCAGGTCATGGTGCTGCCGCGCACCGACGCCATCAACGCCTTTGCCGCGGGCTGGGACGAAGCGGATGCCGTGGTCGCCGTCACCCAGGGCGCGCTCGACCATCTCACGCGCGAGGAACTGCAGGGCATGGTGGCGCACGAACTGAGCCACCTGCACGAGGGCGACACCCGCCTCAAGATGCGCCTGGCCGGCATGGTGTTCGGGCTGGAGCTGGTGCACAACTTTGGCGAAGAAATGCGCGAGAGCCGTGGCCTCGCGTGGTGGTTTGGCAGCGCCATCATGCTGGCCGGGTTTGCCGGGTGGCTCACGGGCCGCATGCTCAAGGCCGCCGTCTCGCGCCAGCGCGAACACCTGGCCGACGCCCGCGCCGTGCAATGGACGCGCAGCAAGGACGGCCTGGGCGGCGTGCTGCGCAAGGTGATGGCGCAGCGCCGCGCCACGCCCGCAGGCTACGAGGCGCGCAGCCACACCGGCCTGGCCCACCCGGCCGTGCAGCACATGCTGCTGGTCGATGCGGGCAGCGTGCGCGGGCTGGAGCGCTGGCTCGACAGCCACCCCTCGCTGGACGAGCGCGTGCAGCGCATCTACGGCCGGCGCATGCAGCCCTTGCCGCTGACGCCCGTGAACGAGCCCCCCGAAAGCGCCCGGCGCGCGGCGGGCATGGAGCCCGGTGCGGTGTCTCTGGCTTCGCTGGTGGACCCGTTTGCGCGGTTCTAGTAGTCAAAAATCATAGCTTCTAACGCTTTACGAATAAGCGCTGGAGCCATATTTCACGCATGACGCGGTGCTACGGGCTGCAACAGCACCAGCATCGCCCCCGCGCCGCCGTCCACCGGCCGCGCCTGCACGAAGGCCAGCACCTCGTGCTTCTGCACCAGCCAGCGCTGCACGCGGCTCTTGAGCACGGGGCTCTTGCCGGGCGAGCCCAGGCCCTTGCCGTGCACCACGCGCACGCAGCGCACGCCGTTCTTGTGGGCGGTGCGGATGAATTCACCGAGCGCCTCGCGCGCCTCATCGACGCGCAGGCCATGCAGGTCGAGCTGGCGCTGGATGCTCCAGTGCCCCGCGCGCAGGCGGCGCGTCACTTCCACGCCGATGCCGGGACGGCGAAAACTGAGCTGATCGTCGGTGTCGAGCAGGGTGCTGACGTCAAAGTCGTCGCTGATGGATTCGCGCAGCACGCGCTGCTCGTCCAGTTCGTGCTGCACGGGCAGGGGCGGCGGCAGGGGGCGGCGCAGGCGGGCCAGGTTGCGTTCGCGCAGCCGGGTGACGGGGCCCACGGCGCGGCTGAACTGGTGGCGCTCGGCCTCGCGGCGCGCGGCCGCTTCGCGCCGGGCCTTTTCCTCGGCCTCCTGGCGGGCCTGTTCCTCGCGCAGGTGGCGGGCCACGGCGGCCAGGTCCTGCAGGTCGGTGACGCGCACGCTGGCGCGGCGGGGCGCGGGGGCGCTGCTGCGGCGTGGCTGGCGCGGGGCCGGGCTGGCGCTGATGGGGGCCGTGGGCCGTGGGGGGCGCGGTGCGGGCGCTGGCCGGACAGGCGCGGCGGGCGGGCTGGCAGGCACTGCGGCGGTTGGTTCCGGCCCGGGCTTGGGCGCGCGGGCGCGTTCCAGCGCCAGGCGCAGGGCGGTGTGGCCGGGCAGGCTCACGCTACACCAGGCCTTTCTCAGCCATCGACAAGGCCTGGCCGGGCGCCACGATCACATGGTCGAGCACGCGCACGTCCACCAGGGCCAGCGTGGTTTTCAGGGTTTGCGTGAGCTGCTCGTCGGCGCGGCTGGGCTGCACGCTGCCGCTGGGGTGGTTGTGCGCCAGCACCACGGCGGCGGCCTGGTGGTGCAGGGCGCGCAGCACCACTTCGCGCGGGTAGACGCTGGTCTGCGTGAGGGTGCCCCGGAACAGCTCTTCCAGGGCCAGCAGCCGGTGCTGGCTGTCGAGAAAGAGCACGGCGAAGACCTCATGGCCCTTGCTGGCCAGGTGCAGCTGCAGATAGTGCTTGACGGTGTCGGCCGAGTCGAACACCTCGCGCTCGCGCAGCTGCTGGGCCAGTGCGCGGCGCGCCAGTTCGAGCACGGCGACGAGTTCGGCGCGCTTGGCCGGGCCCAGGCCCTTGATGCGTTCGAGGTCGGCCGCGCTGGTGTGCAAGAGCCCTGCGATGCCGCCAAAGCCGCCCGTGGGCTGGCCGGTGGCGGCGTCGTGCCCGGGTTCGTCCAGCAGCTCCTGCGCCAGTTGCAGCACGCCCTTGCCCACGATGCCGGTGCGCAGCAGCAGGGCCAGCAGCTCGGCGTCCGACAGCGCGGCGGGGCCGCGTGCCAGGAGCTTTTCGCGCGGCTGCGCGTCAGCAGGAAGGTCTTTGAGCGGCATGGCAAGGGGGGCGAAAGGGCCCAAACGTAAAATGGCGCCAGTTTATCGAGGCACTCATGGCAACTGTTCAACCGGGTTCTTTCCTGACCCTGCATTACCGTCTGGCGGGCCCCGTCGGCGACGTCATCAACACCTTCGCCGACAAGCCGGCCACGCTGACGCTGGGCAACAGCGAGCTGTCGCCCGCCATGGAGCAGCGCCTGCTGGGCCTGGAAGAGGGCACGCGCACCACGTTCGAGCTGGCCCGGGGCGAGGCTTTTGGCGAGCGCAATCCCGAGATGCAGCAGTGGGTGGGCCGCAAGCTGCTCAACGCGCTGGGCGACCCCGACGAGCAGTACCACGTGGGCGAGGTGGTGGAGTTCTGCACGCCCGACGGCATGAGCACCTACGCCGGCGTGGTGCTGCAGGTGGGCAATGCCGAGAACCCCGAGGCGCTGCTGATCGACTTCAACCACCCGCTGGCGGGCCAGCCCGTCACGTTCGAAGTGCACGTGATCGGGGTGCTATGAACCACCCGCAGGAGGTGCTGCTGGCCGAACCGCGCGGTTTCTGCGCGGGCGTGGACCGGGCCATCGAGATCGTCGAGCGCGCGCTGGCCAAGTTCGGCGCGCCCATCTACGTGCGCCATGAGATCGTGCACAACACCTACGTGGTGAACGACCTCAAGGCCAAGGGCGCGATCTTCATCGAGGAACTTGCCGACGTGCCCCCCGGCGCCACGCTGATCTTCAGCGCCCACGGCGTCAGCAAGGCGGTGCAGGAGGAGGCACGCGCGCGCGGCTTTCACATCTTCGACGCCACCTGCCCGCTGGTGACCAAGGTGCATGTGGAGGTGGCCAAGCTGGCCCAGGAGGGCTACGAGTTCATCATGATCGGCCACAAGGGCCACCCCGAGGTGGAGGGCACGCTGGGCCAGCTCGACGGTGGCATCCACCTGGTGGAAGACGTGGCGGACGTGGCGCGCGTGCAGCCCGGGCAGACCGAGAAGCTCGCCGTGGTCACGCAGACCACGCTGAGCGTGGATGACGCGGCCGAGATCACCGCCGCCGTGCGCGCGCGCTTCCCGAACGTGCGCGAGCCCAAGCAGCAGGACATCTGCTACGCCACGCAGAACCGCCAGGATGCCGTCAAGCTCCTGAGCCCGCAGGTGGACCTGGTCATCGTGGTGGGCAGCCCCACCAGCTCCAACAGCAACCGCCTGCGCGAACTGGCGCAGCGCCTGGGCACCACCAGCTACATGGTCGATAGCGCCGCCGAGCTGCGCCCCGAGTGGTTCGAGGGCATCGCGCGCGTGGGCCTCACGGCCGGCGCCTCGGCCCCCGAGATCCTGGTGCGCGAGGTGATCGACCGCATCAAGGTGCTGGGCGCGGTGTCGGTGCGCAAGCTCAGCGGCATCGAGGAAACCCTCAAGTTCCCGCTGCCCAAGGGCCTCAAGCTCGACGGCACCGGGCCAGCGGCGGACGATGGCGAGTGAGCTGCTATTGAATCAATAGCTTTTGGCGCTTATGGAACGGGCCTCAGGGCCCGTTTTTTATGGAAATCTGCATGGTGCACGCATCGGATCGGCCCAGGCCCGTGGCCGCCGCCCGGCGCGTGTCACCCCAGCAACGCCCAATGGTTGCCTGCCGCCATGCCTTCGGGCCAGCGCAGCATGTGCGCGGGCTCGGTGGGGTGCCAGCGCGCCAGGCCACGGCCGCCGCCAATGGCCACGCCGGGGGCGCCGTCCAGCGGCCACAGGCCGCAGGGGTTCTGCACATTGCCGATGGTGGTGAGCCGGGCGGGCTCCTGCGGCTGCCACAGAACGATGCGGTTGGCGTACTGCGCCGTGAGCACGAAGCCGCCGTTGGGGCCCGCCGCCACGTCGCCTGCGTAGCCGTCGGCCACCATGTGGCTCGGCACCTGGAGTTCCTTGCCGTCCCACACGGCCAGCAGCGGGGCGTCGCGGCGCTTGGCGGGGTCGTCGTGCTCGGCCTGCAGGCCGATGCCCAGCAGCAGCGGGCCGCCTTCGAGCGGGCGGTTCCAGGCGATGTGGTGCGGCGCCAGGCGCTTGTCGCGCAGGCTCCATTCGCCAAGCTTTTCGCCGCTTTCGGGATTCATCAGCACCAGGGTGGGGTTCATCTGTTCCAGGTTGCGCTTGTTGCCTGCCGGGGTGCGGGGAATGCCGCCGTTGGCAATCACGAGCCGGCCCTGCGGGTCCACCAGCAACTGGTGCGGGTCAATGCCATGCGTGCGGTGCTCGGCCACCTTGCGCAGGTCGCGCGCGTCGCGCACGCTGACCCAGCCGTCGCCGGTCTGGCGGTTGGTTTCGCCGGTGTAGAGCCAGTGCCCGTCCAGGCTGGCGATGACGTGACCGTCGAGCGTGCGTGCACCACCTTCGTCGGCCATGGAAAGGCGATGGCTGATGCGGCCGTCAGTGTCGGCGCGCACCATCCAGGTGCCGGGGCGCGTGGCCACGGCAAGGAAACCGCCGCCCGGCTCGGGCACGATGGCATGCGCCAGCGTGGGCACGGTGACGGCGAATTGCGTGGCCACCCGGCCCTGGGCCCAGTCCACGTGCAGTGCGCCGATCTGGAACTCCCGCTCGTTCATGCGCCAGCCGCCGGCCACGCGCAGGGTGCTGCCCTCGGCATGGGCCCGGGAGAGGGTGGGGAGGGCGGCGGTTCCGAGGGCGGCGCTGAGCTGCAGCAGAAAATGGCGGCGGTCCAAGATATTCCTCAAGCGATGGTTGCAATATGCGAAGAATATCGCAAATGAGAGTGATTTGCATTGACATTGCACAAAGGACAGCGATCGGCTGGCTCACGCCGTGCGGGGCGGCTACGCCGCCGCTGGAGAAAACAGATCCACGCGGTCGGTGATGATGCCGTCGGTGCCCAGGGCGATGAGGCGCTGGGCTGCCCACTCGTCGTTCACCGTGTAGCTGAGGGCGCGCCAGCCCAGCGCGTGGACTTGCGTCACCAGGGCAGCGTCCCACAGCGCGTGGTTGCAGACGATGGCCACACAGCCGCACTGGTGGGCGGTGTCCAGCCAGCCGTCCCAGAGCGTGTCGAGCAGCAGGGCGCGCGGCAACCGGGGCGCCGTGGCCTGGGCGCCGGCCAGGGCCTCGGGCTGGAAGGACGAGAGCAGCGGCGGCACCTGCCCCTGCCAGAGCCGCGCCGCGTGTTCGCCGACCACGCGGCCCGTGGCTTCCTCCAGCCCCGGCGTGGGCTTGATCTCGATGTTCAGGCAGTGGCCGTTGGCCAGGCAGAAGCGCGCGATGTTGTCCAGCGTGGGCAGCGGCTCGCCGGCAAACTGGCGCGAATGCCAGCCGCCCGCGTCCAGCCGCGCCAGGGCCTCCCAGCCATGGTCGCCGCCGGTGGGGCTGGCGCCGGGGCCCAGGGCCTGCGTGGCGTTGGTGGTGCGCTCCAGCGTGGCGTCGTGCATCAGAAAGGGCACGCCGTCGCGCGAAAGCTTCACGTCGCACTCGAACATGCGGTAGCCGTGCCGGGCGCCCACGCGGAAGGCGGCCAGGGTGTTCTCGGGCGCGAGCTTGCCCGCGCCCCGGTGCGCGATCCAGCGGGGGTAGGGCCAGGAGGACGGGGCCCCCGCGCTTCCCGCTGCGTGGGGTTCGGGGGCGTGCGCCGCCTTGGGGCGGCCTGGCGGCGGCGTGGTGCTCACAGGCGTTTGCCGCTGGCGGCGTCGAAGGCGTGCAGGCGGTCGGGGCGGGGCAGCACGCGAATCAGCTCGTCGGCGCGGGGGGCGGGGGCGCCTTCCTCCACGCGCACCACGAGTTGCTCGGCGCCCAGGCGGCCGTAGATGAGGCGCTCGGCGCCCAGCAGCTCCACGGTTTCCACACGCACCTCCCAGCCGCCCTCGGCGCGCACGTCCAGGTGCTCGGGGCGGATGCCCAGGATCTGGCCGGGCTGCCCGCCGGGCGCGTCCTGGAGCAGGTTCATGGGCGGCGAGCCGATGAAGCTGGCGACGAAGGTGGAGGCGGGCGTGTGGTAGACCTCCTCGGGCGTGCCGAACTGCTCCATGTTGCCGGCGTTCATGACGATCATGCGCTGCGCCAGCGTCATGGCCTCGACCTGGTCGTGCGTGACGAACAGGCTGGTGATGCCGAGCTCGCGGTGCAGCTTCTGGATCTCCAGGCGCGTCTGGGCGCGCAGCTTGGCGTCGAGGTTGGACAGCGGCTCGTCGAACAGGAACACCTGAGGCTGGCGCACGATGGCGCGGCCCATGGCCACGCGCTGGCGCTGCCCGCCCGAGAGCTCGCGCGGCTTTCTCTCCAGCAGGTGCGAGAGCTCCAGGATCTTCGCGGCCTTGTCCACGCGGCGGCGGATCTCGTCCTTGGGCACCTTGGCGAGCTTCAGGCCGTAGGCCATGTTCTCGAAGTTCGTCATGTGCGGGTAGAGCGCGTAGTTCTGGAACACCATGGCGATGTTGCGCCTGGCGGGCTCCAGGCCGTTGACCAGTCTGTCGCCAATGAAGAGCTCGCCGCCGGTGATTTCCTCCAGGCCCGCGATCATGCGCAGCAGCGTGGACTTGCCGCAGCCCGACGGTCCGACCAGCACGATGAATTCGCCATCCTTGATCTCGGCGTTCACGCCGTGGATGACGGGCACGGCGGACTTGCCGCTGCCATAGCGCTTGACGATGTTCTTGAGGGAGATGGATGCCATGGTTGCAATGGGTTTGATAGCTGCAGGCGCTTGATGGTGGCGCGTTTTCGCGGTTTATGCCTATTTTTCGGTATCGACCAGGCCCTTGACGAACCACTTCTGCATCAGGATCACCACCAGCGTCGGCGGCAGCATGGCGAGGATGGCGGTCGCCATGACGATGTTCCAGTCCACAGCGGCCTCGCCGCCGGCGAGCATGCGCTTGATGCCGATGACCACCGGGTACATGTCCTCGCTGGTGGTCATCAGCAGCGGCCACAGGTACTGGTTCCAGCCGTAGATGAACTGGATCACGAACAGCGCCGCGATCGAGGTGCGCGACAGCGGCACCAGGATGTCCTTGAAGAAGCGCATCGGCCCGGCGCCATCGATGCGCGCGGCCTCCACGAGCTCGTCGGGCACGGTCAGGAAGAACTGGCGGAACAGGAAGGTGGCCGTGGCCGAGGCGATGAGGGGCAGCGACAGGCCGGCGTAGCTGTTCAGGAGCCCCAGGTCGGCCACCACCTTGTAGGTG
>JANJVX010000120.1 GCA_024709845.1 Burkholderiaceae bacterium
TGCACATCCTCTGGCGCGACGACCACCTGGTGGCCGTGTACAAGCCCGCAGGCTGGCTGGTGCACCGCACCGGGCTCGATGCGGGCGAAACCCGTTTCGTCATGCAGGCGCTGCGCAACCAGCTGGGCCAGCATGTGTACCCGGTGCACCGGCTCGACAAGGGCACCTGCGGCGTGCTGGTGATGGCCCTGCATGCCGATGCGGCGCGCGTGCTGTCGCAGGCGTTCGAACACCATGCCGTGCACAAGCGCTACCTGGCCCTGGTGCGCGGCTGGTTCCCCGCCAGCGCCGAGGTGGACCACGCCCTGCGACCGGACGACGCCCCGCCCGACGCCCCCGTGCAATCGGCGCAGACGCATCTGCGGTGCCTGGCACGCCTAGAACTGCCCGAGGCCAGCGACCCGCGCTTTGCCAGCACCCGCGCCTCGCTGGTGCAGGCCACCCCGCTCACCGGGCGGCGCCACCAGATCCGCCGCCACCTCAAGCACCTGGCGCACCCCATCATTGGCGACGCCACGCACGGCAAAGGGCCGCTGAACCGCTGGTGGGCCTCCCTGCTGGGCCAGCAGCGCCTGTGGCTGCACGCCTGGCAACTCAATGTGCCGCACCCGGTCACCGGGAAGCTGCTGGAGTTTCACAGCGGCCTGGCCTGGCCCCCGGAGGCTGCGGCGCCGGCCCATCCGCCTGCAACGCCCGACGTAGCCGACTGGCAGCGTTTGATGCGGCAGCTCTCCTGGAAGCCCTTGCCCGGCGGGCCGGGTTGTGACTTACCATCGCCGCTGGAGGTCCATTCCGCGACCTGACAGGAGGGCCCATGGCCAAAGGACAGATGCACAACAACAAGATGGCGAAAAAACCGAAAAAGGACACTTCGCCCCCCAAGGAAGGCAGCGGCTCGGACCGGCCCACCCCGCCGGTCACCACAGTCATCCCGCGCGGCAAGGACAAGAACAAATAGGCACCCGGGCAAAACGCTCCTGAAACAATAGCTGCAAGCGCTTGCCAGCAAAGCGCTAGTGGCTATTTTCGTTTAAAGCCGCATCCACCGGTGCGCACCGGGCCAGCCAGTCCGCTTGCGGCTCCGGACGGCTGAACAGAAAACCCTGGCAAACGATGGCGGGCGCGTGCGCCACCAGATAGTCGGCCTGCGCCTGCGTTTCCACCCCTTCGGCCACCACGCGCATGCCGAAGTGGCGCGCCACCGACAAAATGGCCTCGACCAGCGCGCCATCGTCGGCGTTCGTGGAGGCGTCGCGCACAAAGCTCCGGTCGATCTTGAGTTCCCGGATCGGCAAGCGCTTGAGGTAGGCGAGCGATGAATAGCCGGTGCCGAAGTCGTCGAGCGAAAACTCCACGCCCAGCGCCACGAGTTCGTGCATCTTGGCGACGACGTCGTCGAAATCGTCAATCACCAGCCCCTCGGTCACTTCCAGCGTCAGCCGCGTGGGGTCGGCACCGCTGCGCGCGAGCATCTGGCGCAACTCGTCCACGAAATCTGGCTGGCGGAACTGGCGCGCGCTCAGGTTCACCGAGAGCCGCACCCGCTGCCCGGCAAACGCCGGCCGTGCCAGCAGCAGGCACGACTGCTCCAGCACCCAGCGGCCCAGCAGGACGATCAGGTCCGACCCCTCGGCCACGGGGATGAACACCGCGGGCGACACCAGCCCGTCGCGCGGATGCTGCCAGCGCACCAGCACTTCGGCCCCCACCACCTGGCCCTGCACATCCACCTGCGACTGCAGGAACAGGCGCAGCTCTCCCGCACCGATGGCATGGCGCAGCTCCCGCTCGACGCGAAAACGCAGCTCGGCGGCCTGCCCCATCTCCCGCTCGAAAAACGCCACCTGCCCGCCCCCCAGGGCCTTGGCGCGGTGCAGCGCGGTGCTGGCGCGGCGCAGGGCATCGTGCACCGCGTCCTCGCCGCTTTGCGGGTAGAGCGTGATGCCCGTGCTGGCCGTCCACTGCGTGGGCGCCGCATCGCCCTGCAGGCGCAGGGGCTGCCCCAGGGCAGCCTGCATCTGGGCCGCGAACGCCAGCGCATTGCGCCCCGCCTGCGCCATGTCGCCGCCCAGGCCGTGCAGCACGATGGCGAACTCATCCCCCGCCACGCGCACCAGCAGGCCCTCGGGCGGAAGCTGCTGCGACAGGCGCAGGGCCACGGCGCACAGCAGCCGGTCGCCCATCTCGCTGCCGCGCGCATCGTTGAAGGTGGTGAAGCGGTCCAGGTCCAGCAGCAGCAGCGCATGCACACGGGCCGGCCCGTCGTGGCCCGGCGGCACCTGCAGCCCGGTCAGATGCTCGACCAGCATGGACCGGTTGGGCAGGCTGGTGAGCACGTCGTAGTGCGCCAGCCGGTGGATTTCATCGGCAGCGCGCTTGCGCTCGGTGATGTCCTGCTTGAGTTCCACGAAATGGCTGATGCGCCCGTCGGGCTGGCGGATGGGTGCCACCACCACCGCCTCGGCCAGCGATGTGCCGTCCTTGCGCTGGTTGACCTGCTCGCCTGCCCACACCTCGCCGCGCGCCAGCGTCTCCTGCAGGCCCTGGCGCTGCGCCGGGGCCAGGCCATTGCTGGAAAACGCCGCCGAGCTGCGGCCCAGCACCTCGTCCCGGGCATAACCCGTGCGCAGAAGATAGGCCTGGTTGACGTACTCGATGCACCCCTGCAGGTCGGTGATGACGACGCTCTCGGGGCTTTGCTCCACGGCGCGCAACAGTTTGCGCAGCTCGGCCTCGCTGGCGGCCAGGTGCGAGGCCGTGCGCTGCGCGTCGTCCACCCGGCCCAGGTAGTTGCGCCGCGACAGCAGCGTGGCCGCCGCCGTCAGCAGCAGAATGCCGCACAGGTACACCGCATAGGCCAGGGTGTTGCCCTCGGGCACCTGCGGCATCCAGCCGCGCGCATCGGCCCAAAAAAACAGCGCGAACAGCACCCCGGTCAGGACCGTCAGCAGCACGGTGGCCCGCCCGCCCAGCATCCAGCCCGCCAGCACGATCAGGACCGGGTAGTTGAGCAGATTGGGGCCATGCACCCCGCCATTGCGCACCGCCACCAGCGTCACGAACAGCCAGACCCCCCACACGAGCAGATGCGCCGCCAGGCGCCAGTGGCGCAAGCGCGCCAGCACCAGTGCCAGACCGCCCACCAGCCCGGCCCCCAGGTTGAACAGCACGCGGCCGGTCTGGACGGGCGTGTCCAGCGCCAGCAGCATGGCGATGGAACAGCCGATCAGCAGCACGCCCCAGCCCGCCACCCGCACCAGATGCTGGGTGGTCACATCTTCGAAATCGCTGCTGAAGGCGGTTGCGGACTGTGTCATGGCAAGGCAGTACGGCTGACGGCATCGTAGCGTGTTCACTCCATTTCGGCAGGGTTGGCGAACCAACGGGCGCACGGGGCGTTCATTTGCGTGGCCATAATGCGCATTGGCCGGCCAATGTGCTGCAGGCGATCCATTCCGCCCCGACGCACCGTTCAGCCCACATTTCCGATGCCCCTTCCCTTGAACCCGTATTCACCCATTGCAAACACCCGGGCGAGCGTGCAGCGGTGGCGGCTGGTGCTGGCCAGCATGGTTCCTCCATCGCTCATGGCCGGTCTGAGCCTGTGGGGGGCACAATCCAATTACCTTCTCTTTCATACGCTGGCAGAGCTGTTTTCCATCGTGATCGCCTTGGTGGCCATGGTGGTTTCCGCCACTTCGGCGCGATTCACGCGCAACCATTTTGTTGTGTACATCGCCGTGGCCATCGGCTGGTGTGGCGGACTCGACCTGGTGCACACGCTGGTCTTCAAGGGCATGCAACTGCTGCCCGGCGGCAGCGCCAACCCGCCCACGCAACTGTGGATCGCTGCCCGCTTCATTCAGGCCGCGGCGCTTGTCAGCGCCCCGCTGCTGCTCTACCGGAGCATGCACCGCTTCTTCGCCCACGCGGTCTTCGGGTCGGCCGCCCTGCTGACCCTGCTGCTGGTCATGAACGGGCACTTTCCAGCCGCCTATGTGGATGGCCAGGGCCTGACAGCCTTCAAGATCTACACCGAGTACCTCATCATCGGCCTGCTGGGCTGTGCGCTGCTGCTGTTCTGGCGCAACCGGGCCGCCATGTCCACACGCCTGCTGGCCAACCTGATGGCGGCCGTGGTGCTGATGATGCTGTCGGAGTTCGCCTTCACACGCTACGTGAGCGTGTACGCACAGGCCAACCTGATCGGGCATCTGCTGAAGATCTTCGCCTACTGGTACGTCTATCTGGCGCTGGTGCAAAGCACCTTGCGCGAGCCGTTCAGCATGCTCTCGCGCGCGGCCAGCACCTACGATGCCGTTCCCGACCCCACGCTCATCGTGGCGGGGGACGGCCGCATCCTGCAAGCCAACGCCGCGGCCGCCCTCTACACCGGCATGGCGGCAGGGGATCTGGTGGGGCAGCCGTGCCATGCCCTGTTCCATGATGCGGCCGCCAGCGTCGCCGACTGCCCGGTCTGTTCCCGCCTGCACGCTCGCGGCGCGGCGTTCCGCACAGAGATCACCCGCGAGCAGGGCCGCCGTGCCGTGGAATGCAGCCTGGCGCCCTTCGATTCCCCCGATGACCTGCAGGCCCACGTTCAGGTGGTGCGCGACATCACCGACCGGCGCCGGCTGGAATCCGAGCGCGAAGCACTCGTGCAGACGCTGGGCGAGCGCCTCAAGGAGTTGGGCTGCATGCAATCCATTGCACAGCTGGTGGAGGCGCCCGGCCTCGGGCTCCCGCACTTGCTGCAAGGCGTAACAGAGCGCCTGGCGGCCGGATTCATGCAGCCAGCCCAGCTCCGGGCGGCCATCTCCGGCGGCTGGGGGCATTTTGGTGAAGCGCTCCCCGAATCCCGGCCTGCGCAGTGGATGGAGCGGGACATCTGCGTGCATGGCGCACCCCGTGCACAGCTGCAGGTGTGGTACCCGCCGGCCGCAGGTGCGGCCTTCCTGCCCGAAGAAGCATCGCTGCTCGACAGCGTGGTGCAACAGATCGGCAACACCATCGAGCGCATGCAGGCGGCCGAGAAGGTGCAGCGGCTGTCCAACCTCTATGAGATGCTGAGCGCCACCAACCATGCCGTGGTGCACAGCAGTGACCAGGAAACCCTGCTGGCCAGCCTCTACAACGCGCTGATCGCCCACGGCATGTTCCCGGCCCTGTTCATCGCGCTCACCGAAACCGGCGGGCTTCCGCTGAGGGTTCACCGCACGCATGGCATCGCCGCCCGGCATCTGCCCCTGCTCACGCAGGCACTGGAAAGCCCGCAAAGCGCCCTGTACCCGCTGCTGCCCGGCCTGGAGAAGGGGGAGATCCATCTGCAGGCCATCGGCACCGTGTCCGCTGGCGAAGCCGATCCCTGGCTGCTGCTGATGAACGAAGAAGGCTTCCAGGAACGCGCCCTGATGCCCCTGGTGTGCGAAGGCCGGTTGCTGGGGGTCGCAGGCCTGTACGCTCGCGGGCTGACGACGTTCGATGCGGACGAGCTGCGCCTGCTCAACGAAATGGCCTCCGACCTGTCGTTCTCCTTCAGCACCCTGGCCAGCAGAAGGCGCCTGACCGAGGCCGAGCAGCAGGTCCATCTGTCGGAGCACCGGTTCCGCGAAGTGTTCGATGCCTCGCCGCTGCCCATGCTGATCTACTCGCTCCGCACACGCCGGCTGCGCGCCAGCAACCGGGCGCTGCAGCAATGGCTGGGCTACCTGCCCGAAGACATTGCCACGATCACCCGGTGGGCGGAGTGCGTCTACGCCGACCCCGAGGTGCGCGGCGCGATCATGGCGCACTGGGAAAGCGTGCTGCCGCAAGGCCAGGCCGGGCAGACAGTGCAGTCCCCCGAGTTGCGGCTGCGCTGCAAGGATGGCAGCGAACGCACCGCGCGCGGCACCATGACGGTGGTGGACGACGAGGCCATCATCGCCTGGACCGACCTGACGGACATCCGCCAGAACGAAGCCGTTCTGCGCGAGAGCGAGCAGCGCTTTCGCAACATGATCGAGCAGACCATCAGCGGCATCTATGTGCGCCGCCAGGGCCGGTTCATTTACGTGAACCCGCGCTTCTGCGAAATCGTGGGCTGGTCCGCACCAGAGCTGCTGGGGCAGGACGTGCTGCAATTCACCACCACCACCCCGGAAAACCTGGAGCGCATACGCAAGGCCTGGGAGCGGCTCGACGCCGGGGAGCGCAATGTGACCTACAGCGCGCCCTTGCGCTGCAAGAATGGCCACCTGATCGAACTGGGTCTGAACGCGACCCATATCACCTGGGACGACGGTCAGCCCGCCACCATCGTCATGGCACAGGACATCACCGAGCGCAAGCACACGGAGGAGCAGATCGCCAGCTATGTGCGCCAGCTCGAAGGCGCCATGCAGGGGACGCTGCGGGCCATCTCCAACATGGTCGAGCTGCGCGACCCCTACACCGCAGGGCATGAGCGCCGTGTAGGCCTGATCGCGGGGGCCATCGCCCGCGAGATGGGCTGGGACGCAGAGCGCTGCAAGAACCTGGAACTGGTGGGCCTGGTGCATGACATCGGCAAGATCGCCGTGCCCGCCGAAATCCTGTCCAAGCCCGGGCGTCTGAGCCCGCTGGAACTGGAGCTGGTCAAATGCCATGCGCAGGCGGGATACGACATCCTCAAGGATGTGGAATTTGCCGCCCCGGTGGCCGAGATCATTCGCCAGCACCATGAGCGCATGGACGGCAGCGGCTACCCACGCGGCCTGCGGGGCACCGAAATCCTGCCCGAAGCCCGCGTTCTGGCCGTGGCCGACGTGGTCGAATCCATGGCTGCGCACCGGCCCTACCGCCCCGCGCTTGGGCTGGAGGTGGCTCTGGCCGAAATCGACAAGAACCGGGGCCGGCTCTACGACTCCGAAGTGGCCGACGCCATAGCCCGGCTGGTGCGGCAGAAAAACTACCGCATGCCCGAATAGGCCCCGTCGGGCTCACGGCTCACGGCTCACGGCTCACGGCTCGCGGATGCCGCTGCCCTTCTTCTTGCGGTCTTCCCGCGCCTGCTTCTTGGCCGTGCGCTCGGCCTCGCGCAATTCGGCCGCGGCCTGCCAGGCCTCGAACTCGGCCGGTGTCTCCAGCGTGATGCGGCCCAGGGTGGCGGTGCGGAAATCGGTCATCACGATCTCGGCCGCCTTCTGCAGGTTCACGCGGCCGCCGGACATCACGGCGCCGCGCTTCTTGCCGATGGCTTCGAGCAGCTCGTCGTCCCGCATCCCGGCCATGGCGTCGGGCGCCAGGCCCAGCTTGTAGCGCGCTTCGAGCAGCGGCGCATAGTGCGCCTGCAGGCGGCGCAACAGTTCCAGCGCCACCAATTCCTCGTCGTAGGCGTTGCGGCCCACGGCGCCGCTGGCGGCGAGGTTGTAGCCGCTCTCGACCACGCTGATGCGCGGCCACAGCATGCCCGGCGTGTCCCACAGGTAAAAGTCGTCGGCCAGCGTGATGCGCTGCTCCAGCTTGGTGATGCCGGCCTCGTCGCCCGTCTTGGCCTGGCGCTTGTTCGACAGCGTGTTGATGAGCGTGGACTTGCCCACGTTGGGCACGCCGCAGATCAGCACGCGCATGGGCTTGGCCATGCCGCCCCGGTTCGGCGCGAGCTGGTGGCAGCCGTCGATGAGCTTGCGCGCGGGCGCGGGCTCGGAGGCGTCGAGCGCCACGGCGCGCGTGTCCGTGCGGGCGTTGTACCAGTCCAGCCAGAGCCCGGTGCGCGCGGGGTCGGCCACATCCTGCTTGTTCAGCACCTTGAGCGTGGGCTTGTGGCCCGTCAGTTCGGCCAGCAGCGGGTTGGCGCTGGAGCCGGGCAGGCGTGCGTCCAGCACCTCGATCACCACATCGATGTCCTTGATGCGTTCGGTGATCGCTTTTTTGGTCAGGTGCATGTGACCGGGAAACCACTGGATGGCCATGCAGGGGGTCTTTCTTGTGTTCGTCGCGGGGTGCGCAGGGTCGCAAGGATAATCGCGCTCTGCCGTTCTCGCCGTTTCGCTCCGTTTTCACCTGCCATGCCCCTGCCCCCCGCACCGGACCGCCGCCCCCTGCCGCAGGCCGACAAAGACCTGCTGTTCAAAGGCGTCACCTGCACGCTGATTGGCATCGTCATTTTGCTGGCGCCCCTCGTGGCCCGCTCCCCCAGCGTGCGCGACCTGATGGCGCAGGCGGCCGCCGTGGGCTGGTTCGCGCTGGTGCTCGGCGTGGCCCTGCTTGCGCGCCCGGCCCTGCAGTGGCTGCGGCAGAAATGATCCCGGGTATCGCACTGCGCAGCACGACCGACCGCGCCTCGGCCCTCGCCCTGTTCGAGGCCCTGCAGCGCTGTGCGCAGGAACGGGGGCTGGCACTGCGCCCGCCGCCGCCCGAGCCCACCAGCTGCTGCGGGCGCGGCTGCAACGGCTGCGTGTGGGAGGGTTTTTTGCAGGCCGCTGAGTATTGGCGCCAGGATGCGCTGGAACTGCTGGCCTAGGCGGCCGTCCCCTTCACGCCCACCAGAATCCCGCCGTCAGGCCCAGCCCGTGCAGCACGGCCGCCGCGATGCCCAGCACCAGGGCCGGGCGCAAACGTGCAGGGCTGTCGGCATGGCACAGCAGCAGCGCGCCGCCCGCCAGCGACAGCGGCAGCGACGCCAGCGCCCACAGCACCGGCACCGGCAGCACGCCCGCCACCACCAGCCAGGCCAGCCCGCCATGCGCCAGCAGCGCCAGCGCCAGGTACAGCCAGGCGGCCCGCGCCGGCGTGAGACGCACCACCAGCGTGCGCTTGCCCACCCGGGCATCGGGCACCGCATCGGGGAAGCCGTTGGCAATCAGGATGTTGGCGATGAGCAGCGCATAGCTGGCCCCCGCCGCCACGGGCGCCAGGGCAAAGTAGCCACGCTGCACGTAGTCGGCACCCACCACCATGAGGCCCCAGGCCATCCCCACGGCCAACTCGCCCAGGCCGCGCGACATCAGCGCCAGCGGCGGCATGGAATACGCCCAGCCCAGCAGCATGCCCGCCAGCCCCACCAGCACCAGTGCCGGGCCGCTGTGCCAGGCCAGCCACAGGCCGCCAGGAACGGCCAGCGCCAGCAACGCCAGCGCCAGGTTGCGCATGTCACGCACCTGCACCACGCCGCCCTGTACCAGGCGCGAACCGCCGGTGAACGGGAACAGCGCCTGCGTGTTGGCGGCATCGGCGCCATTGAGTGCGTCCGCATGGTCATTGAGCATGTTGGCCGCCGCGTGCAGCATCAGCGCCAGCAGCAGCGTGGCCCCTGCCGTTGGCCCGGACACGCCAGCCCCGGCGGCTTGCGCCGTCGCGATGCCCACCAGACAGCCCACCGCCGTGATGACCAGGAACCCCGGGCGCGCCATGCGCAGCCCCAGCGCCAGCCGCTGCGCGGCCCCCTCCCTCCATGTGGCAATCGACATGCGCAATATCCTCCCGTGCATCCGGCAAACCGGAATGCGAAATACTATTATTTTGATAGCTTGACGCGCTTGTTGGACAAGCGCCAAAGACCTATTGGACCATCAAACCGTTAAACCCCGGAAGCCAGGCCGGAACCGCGCCGGACGCCAACGCAGGCCTTGACCGCCGTCAATGCGCCCGGCACCGCCACGGGTTACGGTCTCGCACCATGGACTTTGACATCTTGATCAGCGGCGCAGGCCCCGCGGGCCT
>JANJVX010000165.1 GCA_024709845.1 Burkholderiaceae bacterium
GGGGCGGCCGCCCCTCTTTTTCCAGTGAATTGATGCACGAACCCCCGGGTACACGGGGGCAGGACAGGTTTTGCCCAAAAATTCAGGAGACAGAGACATGGCTTTGACATTCATCCGGCCCGCCACCACCCTGGCGGCATGCATCGTCGCGGGTTCCGCCTGGGCTGCAGTCGATCTGCCCGCCCTCAACATCGACAAGTCGCAGACCACCGTGTCCGGCCTGTCCTCGGGCGGCTACATGGCGGTGCAACTGCACGTGGCCTATTCATCGGTGTTTGCCAAGGGGGCGGGCATCGTGGCGGGCGGCCCGTTCTATTGCGCCGAGGGCTCGGTGGTCAACGCCACGGGGCGCTGCATGGCCAGCCCGGCGGGCATTCCCACCAGCACGCTGGTGAACACCACGAACACCTGGGCCAGCCAGGGGCACATCGATCCGGTGTCAAACCTGCAGAACTCCAGGGTCTACCTTTTCTCCGGTTCGGTGGACAGCGTGGTCAAGACAGGCGTGATGGATGCACTCAAGACCTACTACAGCAGTTTCGTGCCGGCCTCCAACGTGGTCTACAAGAAAGACCTGGCCGCCGAGCATGCCATGGTGACCGACGACTACGGCAGCGCCTGCTCCGTCAAGGGTTCGCCCTATATCAACGACTGCAACTTCGACCTGGCCGGTGCGTTGCTGCAGCACCTCTACGGTCCGCTCAATGCGCGCATCAATGGCACGCTGCCCTCGGGCAATTTTGTCGAATTCAAGCAAAGCGCATTCATTGCCAACCATGGCATGGCCAGCACCGGCTGGGCCTACATTCCGCAGGCTTGCCAGGCAGGGGGCGGTGCCACCTGCCGCCTGCATGTGGCGCTGCATGGCTGCAAGCAGAACGTGAGCGATGTGCAGCAACAGTATGTGCGCAACACCGGCTTCAACCGCTGGGCCGAAGCCAACAACATTGTCGTGCTGTACCCGCAGACCAGTACCACCGCCACCAACAGCTGCTGGGACTGGTGGGGCTATGACAGCGCCAACTACGCCAAAAAGACCGGCCCGCAGATGGCCGCCATCAAGGCCATGGTGGACCGCCTGGGCAGCGGTGGCGGTACCCAGCCCGACCCCGACCCAGTGCTGCTGCCTGCACCCACGGGCGTGAGTGCTTCGGGCGCCACGGCCAGCAGCATGGCCCTGGGCTGGAACAGCGTGGCCGGGGCCGAGGGCTACCATGTGTACCGCAACGGCAACAAGGTCAATGCACTCACCGTGTATGGCACCAGCTATACCGACAGCGGTCTGGCGGCTTCCACCACCTACCAGTGGACGGTGCGTGCCGTGGACGCCCAGGGCGTGCAGGGCGCGGCATCGACCCCGGTATCGGCCACCACTCTGGCGGCCAGTGGCGGCGACGCACCCACCTGCACCACCGCCAGCAACTACGCCCACACGCTGGCAGGCCGGGCCTATGCGCTGTACGGACTGACCTACGCCAATGGCTCGGGCCAGGGCATGGGCTGGTGGAACATCTACACCACCACCACGCTGAAGAAAACCGGCCCCAACTACTACGTGATCGGCACCTGCCCCTGAGATATGCAGGCGCGGGTGTCCCAAGGAGGATGACTGTGAAAGCGAGCAAGAACCCATGAGTACCCTGGCCACCCGGGACTTGACCATCCGCTTCGGCGGCCACGTGGCGGTCAACGCCGTGACCTGCTCTTTCGAGCCAGGCACGCTGACCGCCATCGTGGGCCCCAACGGTGCGGGCAAGACCACGTATTTCAACCTGATCTCCGGCCAGCTCAAGGCCACCAGCGGCACCGTGTCGCTGGGCGGGCGTGAGCTGACGGGGCAATCCGTTTCGCAGCGCACGCATGCCGGCCTGGGCCGGGCATTTCAGCTCACCAACCTGTTCCCCAACCTCACGGTGCTGGAGAACGTGCGCCTGGCCGTGCAGGCCACGCGAGAGGGCAAACACCGCCGGGGCCTGAACCTGTGGAGCATCTGGAGCGACCATGGCCAGCTCACCGGGCGGGCGGAAGAGATCCTGCGCTCGGTGGCACTGTTCGAGCGCCGTGACACCCCCGTCGCCAGCCTGCCGCATGGCGACCAGCGCAAGCTCGAAGTGGCACTGCTGATGGCGCTGGAGCCGCAGGTCTACATGTTCGACGAGCCCACGGCGGGTATGAGCCATGACGAGGCGCCCGTGATCCTGAACCTGATCCGCGAACTCAAAAAAGACAAGACCAAGATCATCCTGCTGGTGGAACACAAGATGGACGTGGTGCGCGAGCTGGCCGACCGCATCATCGTGCTGACCAACGGCACGCTGGTGGCCGACGGACTGCCCGCCGAGGTGATTGCATCGCCCGTGGTGCAGGAAGCCTACCTGGGCATCAGCAAGGATGCAGACAAGGAGGCCGCATGAGCCCAGAGAACCTGCTCACGCTCGAAGGCGTGCACACGCACATCGGTGCGTACCACATCCTGCACGGCGTTGATCTGGCCGTGCCCAAGGGCCAGCTCACCATGCTGCTGGGGCGCAACGGCGCGGGCAAGACGACCACGCTGCGCACCATCATGGGCCTGTGGAGTGCCTCCAGGGGCAAGATCACCTTTGCAGGCAAAGACATCACGGCCCAGCACACGCCGCAGATTGCGGGCATGAACATCGCCTATGTGCCCGAGAACATGGGCATCTTTGCCGACCTCACGGTGAAGGAAAACATGCTGCTGGCCGCCCGCAAAGCCAGCAACGCGGGGCAGATGGACCAGGCGCGGCTGGAATGGATCTTCAAGCTGTTCCCCGCCGTTGAAAAATTCTGGAACCACCCCGCAGGCAAGCTCAGCGGCGGGCAAAAGCAGATGCTGGCCGTGAGCCGCGCCATCGTCGAGCCGCGCGAGCTGCTCATCGTGGACGAGCCCAGCAAGGGCCTGGCGCCGGCCATCATCAACAACATGATCGACGCCTTCGACCAGCTCAAGAAAAGCGGCGTGACCATTCTGCTGGTCGAGCAGAACATCAACTTCGCCAAGCGCCTGGGCGACACCGTGGCCGTGATGGACAACGGCGTGGTGGTGCACGCGGGCCGCATGGCCGAACTGGCTGCCGACGAAGCACTGCAGCAATCCCTGCTGGGGTTGGCACTGTGAAATATATGAAAAATATGGCCGAAACGCTTATCCATAAAGCGCCAATAGCTATGAAAAATGTAGCAAACACCATTCCCCGAAAGGCCACGCCATGAACACCCGTGACTTCGACTGGAAGCCGCTGGCGCTGGTGCCACTGCTTGCGCTGATCGTGCTGCCCTTCGTCGGCTCGCCCTCCACCTGGCTCACGCTCACGGTGGCGGGGCTGGCCATGGGCATGATCATCTTCATCATCGCTTCGGGCCTCACGCTGGTGTTCGGCCTCATGGACGTGCTGAACTTCGGCCATGGCGTGTTCATCGCGCTGGGTGCCTTTGTGGCCACCAGCGTGCTCGGTGCCATGAGCGACTACACGCAGAGCGCCCAACTCTGGCGCAACCTGATGGCCGTGCTGCCCGCCATGCTGGTCGCCATGGCCGTGGCGGGGGCCGTGGGCCTGGCGTTTGAGCGCTTCATCGTCCGTCCGGTGTACGGCCAGCACTTGAAGCAGATCCTCATCACCATGGGCGGCATGATCATTGGCGAGGAGCTGATCAAGGTCATCTGGGGGCCCGCGCAGATTCCGCTGCCGCTGCCTGAGGGCATGCGCGGTTCGCTGCTGGTGGGCGACGCCGCCATCGAGAAATACCGCCTCGTGGCCGTGGCCGTGGGCCTGGTGGTGTTCGGCGTGCTGGCCTGGACGCTCTCGCGCACCAAGGTCGGCCTGCTGATTCGCGCCGGTGTGCAGGACCGCGAGATGGTCGAGTCGCTTGGCTACCGCATCCGCCGCCTGTTCGTGGGCGTGTTCGTGGTGGGGTCGGCGCTGGCCGGTCTGGGCGGCGTGATGTGGGGCCTGTACCAGCAGACCGTCATTCCGCAGATGGGCGCACAGGTCAACGTGCTGATCTTCATCGTCATCATCATCGGCGGCCTGGGTAGCACGGGCGGCGCGCTCATCGGTGCGCTGCTGGTGGGGCTGATGGCCAACTACACCGGCTTCCTCGCGCCCAAGGTGGCGCTGTTTTCCAACATCGCCCTGATGGTCGCGGTACTGCTGTGGCGCCCGCAGGGTGTCTATCCCGTCACGAACCGTTGAAGAGGCGCCCGACATGTTGAACCGACTTCTCTCCAACGACTATCCGCGCAGCAAGGTGCTGGCGGTCATCCTCGTGGCCATTTTCGTGGGCCTGGCGTTCGCGCCCTTTCTGTTCCCGGGCGTCAAGGCGCTGTCGGTGGCCGCCAAGGTGCTGATCTTCGTGGTGCTGGTGGCCAGCTTCGACCTGCTGCTGGGCTACACCGGCATCGTGAGCTTCGCGCACACCATGTTCTTCGGCATCGGCGCCTACGGCATTGCCGTGGCCACCACGCGCATGGGGCCGACCTGGAGCGCCCTGGCCGTGGGCGTGGGCGGCGCGCTGCTGCTGTCGCTGCTGCTGTCGCTGGCCGTGGGCCTGTTCTCGCTGCGCGTGCGCGCCATCTTCTTCGCCATGATCACGCTGGCCGTGGCGGCAGCGTTCCAGACGCTGGCCTCGCAGCTCTCGGACATTACTGGCGGCGAGGATGGCCTGACCTTCAAGGTGCCCGAGATTCTCTCGCCCAGCTTCGAACCCTTCGAGGAACCCTTCCTCGGCGTGGCCATCGACGGGCGCCTGCTCTGCTACTACCTGCTGTTCGTCACGGCGGTGGCGCTGGTGCTGGCGCTGCTGCGCATCGTCAACTCGCCCTTCGGCCGCGTGCTGCAGGCCATCCGCGAGAACGAGTTCCGCGCCGAGGCCATTGGCTACCGCGTGGTGGTGTACCGCACCACGTCCAGCGTGCTCTCGGCCCTGTTCGCCACGCTGGCCGGTGCCATGCTGGCGCTCTGGCTGCGCTACAACGGGCCCGACACCTCGCTCTCGTTCGAGATCATGATGGACTGCCTGCTCATCGTCGTCATCGGCGGCATGGGCACCATCTATGGCTCGGCCATTGGCGCCGTGCTGTTCCTGGTGGCGCAAAGCTACCTGCAGGACCTGCTGCGCCTGGGCCATGAGGCCACGTCGGCGCTGCCCTGGCTGTCGGCCCTGCTCTCGCCCGACCGCTGGTTGCTGTGGCTGGGCGTGCTGTTCGTGCTTTCGGTCTATTACTTCCCCACCGGCGTGGTGGGGCGCCTGCGCGCGGCTGCCGCCGTGCGCAGCCCGCGCTAACGGGCATGGGGTGTGCCCTGTCATTTCCAAACATTCACCAGGCCCTTCACCATGTCTCCCAACTCCCGCTACGCCACCTGTGCTGGCTACGAAATCCATTACACCGAGTGGGGCGAGCCTGATGCGCCCGTGGTGATTGCCTGGCACGGCCTGGCACGCACCGGGCGCGACATGGACGACCTGGCCGGGCACCTGGCCGGGCGCTACCGTGTCATCTGTCCCGACACCATCGGGCGCGGGCTGAGCCAGTGGAGCCGTCAGCCCCAGCAAGAGTACTGTCTCGCCTTCTACGCGCGCATCGCGGCGGGGCTGTTCGAGCAGCTGGGCATTGCGCGTGCGCACTGGATCGGCACCTCGATGGGCGGAGCCATCGGCACGGTCTGCGCATCGGGGCTGTTCGAGCCTGCGCTGCAAGGACGCATCACCAGCTTGCTGCTCAACGACAACGCGCCCCGGCTGGCCGATGCGGCGCTCGAACGCATCAAGGCCTATGCGGGCCAGCCCCCTGCATTCGCCACGGTGCAGGAGCTCGAAGCGTTTTTCCGGCAGGTGTACCAGCCCTACGGCTGGCTCAGCGACGCGCAGTGGCGCCGCCTGACCGAAACCTCCACGCGGCGATTGCCCGACGGCCGCGTGACGCCGCACTACGACCCGGCCATGGTGCAGCAGTTCACGCAGCACGCGAACGACTACCTGATCTGGGACCACTACGACCGGCTCGACATCCCCGTGCTGTGCCTGCGCGGCGCCGATTCCGACCTGGTGCTGCGCGAAACCACGGCCGAGATGCTTACCCGCGGCCCCGGCGCGCGCGGCCTGGCGCAAGTGATCGAGGTGCCCGGCTGCGGCCACGCGCCAGCGCTCAACGTGCCCGAACACTACGCGCTGGTGGACGCCTTCCTCGCGCGGGCCAGCTGATTCCGCGCCCTCCTGCGTTGCCGCCTGGTGGGCGCGCGGGAGGGAGTGTTTTGTTGAGGGGTGTCGCACCATTCGCGGCGCGTGATACTGGCACGGCCCAGGCCAGCAACCACCGCGCAAGGGCCGCCCCGCCGCGCTGGTGGTGTCCCCCTTCCCGCAAAGCGCAGCTTTGCGAGAGAAGGGGGAAGCGGCGCAGCCGCTCAGGGGGTTGTTCTTATCTCCTGAACCGCTCTCCGTTGAAGTAGGTCAGTTCGACGAAATCGGTGCCGTTGTGGTCGTTGGGGCCGTAGCGCACCTCGAAGCCGCCCAGGTCGTAGGGGCGCATCGAGTGCATGGCCTCGGCCAGTTTTTCGCGCGTGGCGTTGCGGCCCGCACGGCGCAGGGCCTCGATCAGGATGCGCGCATTCACGTAGCCTTCAAACGAGGAATAGCCGATCTCGACATCGCCCAGCTTCTTGATGGCGTTCTGGTAGGCGCGCACCACCGGGATGGCCGGGTTGCTGGGGTTGGGCACCACCTGGGCCACGGTGATGCCGATCGAGGCCTCGCCCAGCGCCGCCAGCAGCGGGCGCGAGCCCAGGAACGAGATCGAGAACGCCGGGGCCTTGGTCCGCAGGCGCAGCCCCTTGTAGAACGGGATGCCGCTGGCGCCGATGGCCAGCGAGATCAGCGAATACGGCTGCCACTGCACGATCTCCTCGATGCCCTTGGCAATGCCCTCGGGCGTTTCGGTGACCAGGAAGGGCTTCCACTGCGTGTTGTTGTGTTCGCGCGCCGCCGCGTCGAAGGCCGCCAGCGTGGCCTTGCCGAAGGGGTTGTCGAAGTAGGCCACGGCGCACTTGGTGAAGCCCGTCGAGCCGAGCTGCCGGACGATCTTGTTCAGCTCTTGTGCATAGCTGGCGCGGGTGTGGAACACCAGCGGGTTGAAGGGGCGCAGCGCGTCCGAGCCGGTGGCCGGGGCAATGAGGGGCACCTTGGCCTCGCCCAGCACCTTCAGGGCTCCCATCACGCTGGTGGTGCCGCCGCAGGCGAACATGGTGAATACCTGGTCCTTCTTGAGCAGCGTGGCCGTGTTTTCGGCCGCCTTCTCGGGGGCGCCGCCATCGTCGAGGCTGAAGAACTCTATCGGGCGGCCATCAATGCCGCCCCGGTCGTTCACCTCCTTGAAGGCCGCGGCGATGCCCTTGTTCATTTCCACGAACGGAAAGGCCAGAGGGCCGGTGAGCGCCGCTGTCTGGCCGATGCGCCACGGCTCGGACTGTGCCTGTACCCATGCGGGCATGCCCAGACTGGCCACGGCCGTGGCCTGCAGTACATGGCGGCGGGTCGGTTGTGCACTGGTGGGGAGGGTGGTGGACATCGGTGTGGTGGCGTGGTGGTTGAAACGGTGCCCGGGCGCGGCGGGAGTGCCGGGGGCTTGTACGACAGAAAGTATCTGGCTGTAAATGGATGTTCCGGGTTGAGGAAAACCCCCATCCATGGGCGCCATTCGTCACATGGGTGACATTTCGGACTGCAGGGGATGCATGGCCTGCACGGATTGGGGTGCCGGCCCTTTGGGTGAGAGCCTGGCTGGCCCGCACCGCTTGAGGCTCGTGCCATGTTGCTATTCAAAATATAGCTTGACGCGCTTTTTGCACGGGGCTTTCCTGGCTTTTAGGCCAGATAAATGGCCCGGAAGTCATTGACGTTCGTGAAGGTTGGCCCCGTCACCACCAGGTCGCCCAGGGCCGCGAAGAAGCCGTAGGCGTCGTGGCGGTCCAGGTGCGTGGAGGGGGTGATGCCGAGCGCATGGGCCCGCGCCAGCGTGCCGGGGGTGATGAGGGCGCCAGCGTTGTCCTCTACGCCATCGATGCCGTCGGTGTCGGCCGCCAGGGCGTACACGCCGGGGGTGCCCTGCAGTGCAACGGCGCAGGCGAGAAGAAATTCCCCCGCACGGCCGCCGCGCCCCGGTGCTCCGGTGGCAGTGCCCGGGGGCGGCAGCGTGACGGTGGTCTCGCCGCCTGACAGGATGACGCAGGGCCGCGTGAACGGCTGGCCGTGCCGCGCCACCTGGCGGGCCAGCGCGGCATGCACCTTGCCGACCTCGCGGCTCTCGCCTTCGATGGCGTCGGACAGGATGTGCGCCGCCACGCCCTGCGCGCGCGCCAGTGCGGCGGCGGCCTCCAGGCTCTGCTGTGGCGTGGCCACCAGGTGCACGGTGTTGCGGGCGAAGGCCGGGTCGCCGGGCTTGGGGGTCTCGAAGGCGCCGCTCTGCAGCCCCGCGAGCGCCGCCGGGGGCAGGGCGATGCCATACCGCCGGCAGATGGCCAGCGCGTCCTGGCAGGTGCTGGCGTCGGGCACCGTGGGGCCGCTGGCGATGACGGCAGGGTCGTCGCCCGGCACGTCGCTGATGAGCAGCGAAACCACCGGCGCGGGCGCCGCGAGCCGCGCCAGCCGCCCGCCCTTGAGGGCCGAGAGGTGCTTGCGCACGCAGTTCATCTCGTCGATGGCGGCGCCGCTGCGCAGCAGCGCCTGGTTCACGGCCTGCTTGTCGGCCAGGGTGAGCCCCGCTGCGGGCTGGGCCAGCAGGGCCGAGCCCCCGCCCGAGATGAGCGCCAGCACCAGATCATGAGGTCCCAGCCCCTGCACCTGTTGCGCGATGCGTGCTGCGGCCTGCAGGCCGGCGGCGTCGGGCACCGGGTGGGCTGCCTCCACCACCTCGATGCGGCGCGGGTGGGCGTGGTGGCCGGGCGGCACATGGCCGTAGCGCGTGACCACCAGGCCTGAGAGCGGTGCACCGGCGGGCAACAGGGCCTCCACGGCCGCCGCCATGGCGCCCCCTGCCTTGCCTGCGCCCACCACCACGGTGCGCCCGGGCGGTGGTGCGGGCAAGAAGGGCGCAAGGGCCTGGGCAGGCTGCGCGCGTGCCACGGCGGCATCAAACAGCGCACGCAGAAAAGCCTGGGGGTTGCCGGGGGGGGCGGCGGAGATCATGGCGTGCTGGCGTCGTCATCCGCGGGTTCGGTCCGCAGGGCCGTGCGTGGGCGGCCTGCCGGGCGCACACGGGTGCGCGCCGCCGCCTGGCAGGCCCGGCGAAATGCCCGCAGCTGCTGCTCGGCGCGGCCCACCACGCTCCCCTCTTCTCCCGTGGCCACGCCGGCCTGCATGCCGGGGGGCTGGCCGGTGAGCAGGGCGATGCCGTCGCTCACATGGGCGGCGGTCCAGATGTGAAAACGTTCCTGTTCCACGGCCTCGACGATGCGGCGATCGAGCATCAGGTGGCGCTGGTTGCGTGCTGGAATCAGGGCGCCTTGCGTGCCATCCAGCCCGGCCGCTTCGCAGGCGAGGAACCAGCCTTCGATCTTCTCGTTGATGCCGCCCACGGGCAGCACCTCGCCGTGCTGGTTGAGCGCGCCCGTGACCGCGATGCCCTGGCGCAGCGGCAGGCCCGAGAGCGAGGACAGCAGCGCGTACAGCTCGGCGCAGGAGGCCGAGTCGCCCTCGACGCCGCTGTACTCCTGTTCGAACACGATGGACGCATTGAGCGCCAGCGGCGCGATGTGGCCGAACAGCGCCATCAGGTAGCTGTGCAGGATGAGCACGCCCTTGTCGTGGATGGGGCCGGACATCTCGACCTCGCGCTCGATGTTGAGCAGGCCCTCATGCCCGGCAAACGCGCGCGCCGTGATGCGCACCGGAAAGCCGAAGCGGTAGTCGCCCAGGTCGATCTGCGTGAGTGCGTTGATCTGGCCCACATGCCAGCCGTGCAGCGCCAGCAGGCGTTCGCCGTCGGTGATGGTTTCATGCAGGCGCTGCTCGGGGTAGTTGTGGCGCAGGGTGCGGGCCAGCAGCGCGGCGTCGATGTCCTGGGGCTCGACCAGCACGCCGCCGCGCGCGCGGCACAGCGTGGCGCTCTCGATCGCCAGGGCCTCGGTGTGCGCGAACAGGGCGCTCTGGCGTGCCTGGTCATCGGCCTCGCGGTGCGTCTGCTCCAGCATGCGCGCCACGGCGGCGGCCGAGAAGTGGGGCAGGCCGCGTTTCTTGACGGTGTGCGCGACGAATACGGCCGTGGTCTGGCGCGTCTGGGTTGTGGCGCGAAAGGCTTCGGCAAAGTCCACCTTGACGCGAAAGCGCCGCGCCACCTCGGGGTCGCCTTCCTGCAGCGCGTAGTACTCCTCCACCGACCCGATCAGTACCAGTTTGACCTGCACGTCCACCGCCTCGGGCAGCAGGGCCACGGCGGCCATGGCGCCGTGCGTGCTGCCCCCCTCCTCGATCTGCAGGCGGCTGCTGCGCAGGAACCGGCGCAGGCGTTCCCACAGGCCCTCGTTGCCCAGCAGGTCGCGCAGGTGCAGCATGAGAAAGCCGCCATGCGCCTTGAGCAGGCTGCCCGCGTGGATGCTGGAAAAGTCGGCCAGCATCATGTCGGTGTCGGCCTGGTATTCGATGCTGCCAAACAGGCTGCGGAACTGCGGGTTGTCCTCGATCAGGACCGGTGCGCTGGTCAGCACCGCGTTGTCCACGGCCAGGTTCACATGGCATTGGGCCAGCAGCGTGTCGAGCTGGTCCTTGCGCTCGTCCTCGCCGCTCTCGCCCGGCACGAAAAGGTCCAGGTGGCCCAGCACCTGCTGGCGCACCTGCTCCAGCCACTGGCCAAGTTTCACCGTGTCCTTGATCTGCTTGCGCAGGCTGTTGCGCACGTCCTGCAGCGCGTGGTCGAGCAGGGGCTTGACCACCTGGCGGCGCAACTGCTCCAGTGCATCGTCGCGCTGGCGCTCCAGCGGGCGCATGGCATCGAGAAAGCGGGCAATTTCGGTGCGCAGCTTCTGTTCGGCGGTGTCGATCTCGGCGCGCCGCTCGCGCGTGAGGGCGTGGGCATCGGCCTCGGTCAGCGGGTGGCCCTTGGGGCCAATGAGCGTGAACACCATGTGCCCGCCGTCACGCGAGAGGCGAAAGTGCAGCGTTTCGGCCAGTGCGTCGAGTGTGGCGAAGGCCTGCGATTCCTGGGCCTGGTAGGTCTTCTCGATGCGCTCGCTTTCAGCGCGGAAATCGGCGCCGTCGAGCCGCTTGGGAACGTCCGATTGCAGC
>JANJVX010000192.1 GCA_024709845.1 Burkholderiaceae bacterium
AAGAGGAGCATTCACATGCCCAAAATGAAGACCAAGAGCAGCGCTAAAAAGCGCTTCCGCGTTCGTCCAGGTGGCACCGTCAAGCGCGGTCAAGCCTTCAAGCGTCACATCCTGACCAAGAAGACCACGAAGAACAAGCGCCACCTGCGTGGCATTGTGGGCGTGCATGAAGGCGACATGGGCTCCATCGCAAAGATGTTGCCCTCCGCTGGCCTGTAATCAACTGACGAACAAGGAGTACTCACATGCCTCGCGTCAAACGTGGTGTAACGGCCCATGCCCGTCACAAAAAGGTTCTGGCCCTTGCCAAGGGTTTTCGCGGTCGCCGCGGTAACGTCTTCCGTATCGCCAAACAGGCGGTAATGAAGGCTGGGCAATATGCCTACCGTGACCGCCGTGCCAAGAAGCGCGTGTTCCGCCGCCTCTGGATTGCCCGTATCAATGCCGGTGCCCGTGAACTGGGCCTGACCTACAGCCAGTTCGCCAACGGCCTGAAGAAGGCCTCCATTGAGATCGACCGCAAGATGCTGGCCGACCTCGCGGTGCACGACAAGGCTGCCTTCGGCAGCATCGTGGAACAGGTCAAGGCCAAGCTGGCTGCCTGAGTTCACGGCGAGCAACTATCTTTTTGATAGCTGCAAGCGCTTAAACAACAAGGGCTAGGGCTTGAAAAGGCACTAGCCCTTGTTTCTTTTGAAGAATGCATATGAACGAGTTGGACTCTCTGGTCGAAAGCGCACAGCAGCTGTTCGCGCAAAGCGCCACGCCGGCCGATCTGGAAAACGCCAAGGCCCAGTTCCTGGGCAGGTCCGGTCGCGTGACCGAACTCATGAAGGGCATGGCGCAGCTGTCCGTGGACGAGAAGAAGTCCCGCGGCGCGGCCATCAACGTGGCCAAGCAGGCCATCGAGGCAGCCCTCACGGCGCGCCGCCAGGCGCTGCAGGACGCCGAGTTGCAGGAGCAGCTCAAGGCCGAGGCGCTGGACGTGAGCCTGCCAGGGCGCCAGCGCGGGCAGGGTGGATTGCACCCGGTGTCGCTCACGCTGGAGCGCATCGAAGGCATTTTCGGCTCCATGGGCTTTGACGTGGCCCAGGGCCCCGAGATCGAGACCGACTGGTTCAACTTCACCGCACTGAACACGCCCGAGGACCACCCGGCGCGTTCCATGCACGACACCTTCTACGTCGAGGGCGGCACGCCCGAGGCGCCCAACCTGCTGCGCACGCACACCAGCCCGATGCAGATCCGCCACGCGGTGCAGCATGTCAAGCGCCACCGCGCGCTGCTCGACGCCGGCCAGCCCATGCCCGAGATCCGCGTCATCGCACCGGGCCGCACCTACCGCGTGGACAGCGACGCCACGCACTCGCCCATGTTCCACCAGTGCGAAGGCCTGTGGATCGGCGAGAACGTCAGCTTCAAGGATTTGAAGGTCGTGTTCACCGCTTTCTGCCGCACCTTCTTCGAGAGCGACGACCTGGTGCTGCGCTTTCGTCCCAGCTTCTTCCCGTTCACCGAGCCCAGCGCCGAGATAGACATCCAGTTCCAGGACGGGCCCCTGGCCGGCCGCTGGCTGGAGGTGGCCGGCTCCGGCCAGGTGCACCCCAACGTGGTACGCAACATGGGCCTGGACCCCGAGCGCTACATCGGCTTCGCCTTCGGCATGGGCCCCGACCGCCTGACCATGCTGCGCTACGGCGTGAACGACCTGCGCCTGTTCTTCGACGGCGACATCCGTTTCCTGTCGCAGTTCCAATAATGCAAAAAGGTGAGCTGCCAGCGCACGCCCACATTGGGTTTCAGGCTTTTTTTATCCTGAAACGTCCTATTGACAAGCGCCAGCAGCTCTCTTTTCAAGAGCACGCCAAAGAAGTCTGACTATGCAATTTCCTGAATCCTGGTTGCGCGAATTCTGCAACCCGCCGCTTTCCACCCAAGAACTGGCCGATACCCTGACCATGGCAGGGCTGGAGGTTGAAGAGCTGCAGCCCGTGGCGCCGCCTTTCACCAAGATCGTGGTGGGCGAAATCAAGGACGCCCAGCAGCACCCCAACGCCGACCGCCTGCGCGTGTGCCAGGTGGACGTGGGCCAGGGCGAGCTGCTGAACATCGTCTGCGGCGCGCCGAATGCGCGCGTGGGCATCCGCGTTCCCTGCGCCCTGGTGGGCGCCGAGCTGCCCCCGGGCGAGGACGGCAAGCCCTTCCTCATCAAGGTCGGCAAACTGCGCGGCGTGGAGAGCCAGGGCATGCTGTGCTCGGCGCGCGAGCTCAAGCTCTCCGAAGACCATGGCGGCCTGCTGGAGCTGCCACTGGACGCGCCGCTGGGCCAGGACATTCGCCAGTATTTGAACCTGGACGACACGCTGTTCACGCTCAAGCTCACGCCCAACCTGGCGCACTGCCTGAGCGTCTATGGTGTGGCGCGCGAGGTGGCCGCCCTGACCGGCGCGCCCCTGAAGACGCCTACGTTCCCCGCCGTGGCCGTGGCGCTGGACGACAAGCTGCCCGTCAAGGTCAGCGCCCCGGACCTGTGCGGGCGTTTCTCCGGCCGCATCGTGCGCAACGTCAACACGCAGGCCAAGTCCCCGCAGTGGATGGTGGACCGCCTGGCGCGCTGCGGCCAGCGCAGCGTGACCGCGCTGGTGGACATCTCCAACTACGTGATGTTCGAGCTGGGCCGCCCCTCGCACATCTTCGACCTCGACAAGATCCACGGCGGCCTGGAGGTGCGCTGGGGCAAGGCGGGCGAGCAGCTCAAGCTGCTCAACGGAAACACCGTCGAAGTGGACGAGAAGGTCGGCGTGATCGCCGACGACCAGCAGGTCGAGTCGCTCGCCGGCATCATGGGCGGCGACGCGACCGCCGTGTCCGACGATACCCGCCACATCTACGTCGAGGCCGCGTTCTGGTGGCCCAAGGCCATTGCCGGCCGCTCGCGCCGCTACAACTTCTCCACCGATGCCGGCCACCGCTTCGAGCGCGGTGTGGACCCGCAGCTCACCGTGGAGCACATCGAGCGCATCACCCGGCTCATCATCGAGATCTGCGGCACGCCCGAGACCGTCTGCGGCCCGGTGGTGGACCAGCAGGTGGCCATGCCCCAGCCCCAGAGCGTCACGCTGCGCGTGGCGCGTGCGGTTAAGGTCATCGGCATGCCGCTGACGCAGTCGCAATGTGCCGACGCCCTGCAGGGCCTGGGCCTGCCTGTCACGCTGGGCGAGGGCACGGTCACCGTGGCGCCGCCCTCGTACCGCTTCGACCTTGCCATCGAGGAAGACCTGATCGAGGAAGTGGCGCGCATGGTGGGTTACAACAACCTGCCCACCACGCCTCCGCTGGCGCCCATCACGCCCAAGCTGCCGCTGGAAAACCAGCGCAGCCCGTTCGCGGTCCGCCGCCAGCTCGCGGGCCTGGGCTACCAGGAAACCATCAACTTCAGCTTTGTTGAAGAACAGTGGGAGCGCGAGCTGGCTGGCAACGCCCACCCGATCAAGCTGCTCAACCCGATTGCCAGCCAGATGAGCGTGATGCGCTCGTCGCTGCTCGGTTCGCTGCTGCAGGTGCTCAAATTCAACCTGGACCGCCGCGCCGAGCGCGTGCGCCTGTTTGAAGTGGGCCGCGTGTTCCTGCGCGACGCCACCGTGCAGAATACCGACACCACTGTCGAAGGCTTCCACCAGCCGATGCGTGTGGCGGGCCTGGCCTGTGGCCGCACCGACATGCTCCAGTGGGGCCGCAAGGAACAGGCCATCGACTTCTACGACGTCAAGGGCGATGTCGAGGCGCTGCTGGCGCCGCTGCAGCCCAGCTTCGAGCCCGCCAGCCACCCGGCCATGCACCCAGGCCGCTGCGCGCGCGTGCTGCTCGATGGCCAGGCCATCGGCTTCGTGGGCGAGCTGCATCCGCAGTGGCGCCAGTCGTGGGAACTGCCGCAGGTGCCGGTGCTGTTCGAGCTGGAGCTCGACGCCGTGCTGCGCCGCGACGTGCCGCGCTTCGCGCCGGTGCACAAGCACCAGGCCGTCGAGCGTGACCTCGCAGTGGTGGTGGCCGAGCAGGTCACGCACGCGGACATCATGGGCGCCATCCACGCGGCCCTGCCGGCCACGCTGCTGCGCGGCGCCGTGCTGTTCGACGTGTACCGGCCCAAGGTGGCCAAGGACGGCAGCGTCACCGGTGGCCTGGCCCTGGGCGAGAAGAGCCTGGCCGTGCGCCTGACCCTGGGTGGCGAGGCCACGCTGACCGATGCCGAAATCGACGCCGCCGTGCAGTCCGTGCTGGCACGGCTGGCGGAGCAAACGGGCGCGAAGCTGCGCGTATGACTGCCATGCAGGATCGGAGCAACGATGTGATCGAATTTGCCGTAGAAAGCCTGGAAACCCCGGCCCTGACCAAGGCGCAGCTGGCCGATCTGCTGTTCGAGCACATCGGCCTGAACAAGCGCGAGTCCAAGGACATGATCGATGCGTTTTTCGACCTGATCGCGCAGAGCCTGGTCGATGGTGAGGATGTCAAGCTCTCGGGCTTTGGCAACTTCCAGATCCGCACCAAGGCCCCGCGCCCCGGGCGCAACCCGCGCACCGGCGAGGCCATCCCGATCGGCGCACGCCGGGTCGTCACCTTTCACGCCAGCAGCAAGCTCAAGGAACAGATACAGAACGCGACCGGCTCTTGAGCCGACTCTGTGTGTGGCTCAATTGCCGCATGCGGCTAGCGTCGCGTGCGGACCTGCGGTACTCTCTTGGGTTTCCTGCTGCATCAGGCATTCATGGGCACGCTGCTTCCATCCATTCCGGCCAAGCGCTACTTCACGATCGGTGAGGTTGCCGATCTGTGCGGCGTCAAGCCCCATGTGCTGCGGTATTGGGAGCAGGAGTTCACCCAGCTGCGGCCCATGAAGCGGCGCGGCAACCGGCGGTACTACCAGCACCACGAGGTGCTCATGATCCGCCGCATCCGTGACCTGCTGTACGACCAGGGTTTCACGATCAGCGGTGCGCGCAACAAGCTGCAGGAAATCCTCCATACCGTTCGCGATGCGGGCGACACGCAGGCGCCGCAGCAGGAACCATGGGCTGCCCTGCCTGTTGCCGACAGCGGGGATGGCGAGCCGGTGCTGGCGCCGGTGCACAGCATGGGCTCGGTGAAGCAGGAATTGTTGGAAATACGTGCGCTGCTTTCTCTGGAGTCCTGAATTCAGTATATAATTGCGGTCTTGTCGGTGTGTGGCGCAGCCTGGTAGCGCACTTGCATGGGGTGCAAGGGGTCGAAGGTTCGAATCCTTTCACACCGACCATTTTTTCGATATGTCAACGGGTTACAGTAGCAATGCTGTAACCCGTTTTCATTTTGGAGCCCTGCTTGGCAGGGCCATTCCACGCGGCCTGGGCCCAGCCAGTGGTGAAGGGTTTTGTTGGAGCTGACCATGGATAAGCATTACCTCACCCCCCTTTTTTCTCCCGAGACCATCGTGGTCTTTGCCGGCCGCCAGGAAGATGAAGCCAGCCTGACGCCGCACGCCAGAGCCTTGCATGAGGCGTTGCGGGCGCAGCGCTACACCGGCCGCCTGGTTTTTCTGGATATCCACACCACGGGCACCCTGGCCGATCTGGCGCAGACCCGTGCCGATCTGGCCGTCATTGCGCTTCCGCCCGAGGATGTGGCTGCGGCCCTGGAGGTGGCGGGGCGCATGGCCTGCCGCGCCGTGCTGGTGATTTCCAGCGGCATCGGTCCGGAGCAGGCCGCCAATCTGAAGAAGATCGCTCAGCGCGAAGGGGTTCATCTGCTCGGCCCCAATTGCCTGGGCATCCAGCGCCCGGCGCTGCAACTCAATGCCAGTGCCGCAGGGCCGCTGGCCCGTGCGGGCTCGCTGGCCCTGGTTTCGCAGTCGGGTGCGCTCACGGCCTCCATTCTGGACTGGGCGCGCAACAATGCCGTGGGTTTCTCGTCCGTGGTGTCGCTCGGGCCCAATACGGCGGTGGACATCGCGCAGGTGCTGGATTTTCTGGCCAACGACCCCCAGACCCACAGCATCGTGGTCTATCTGGAGGGAATATCGAGCGCGCGCACCTTCATGAGCGCCTTGCGCTCGGCCGCCAATGCCAAGCCGGTCGTGGTGCTCAAGGCGGGCCGCAAGCCCGCGGGCAACGAGGCTGCGCAAACCCACAGCGGCGCCATCGTGGGCAGTGATGATGTTTTCGATGCCGCCTTGCGGCGCGCGGGCGCGGTGCGTGTGCGCTCTTTCGTCGCCTTGTTCTCCGCCGCCAAATGCCTTGCCTCTCGCTACCGGCCCGTGGGCCGCAGGCTCGCCATTGTCACCAACGGTGGCGGGCCGGGTGTTCTGGCGGCCGACTGGGTCAACGAAATTTTCCTGGACCTTGGCAAGCTTTCACCCGACACGCTCAAGGCGCTCAAGCCGCAGTTGCCCGCGCTGGCGTCGCTGACCGACCTCATCGACCTGTCGGAAGATGCGACGCCCGAACACTACCGTCTGGCGGTCGAGGCGGCGGCCAAGGACCGCCAGATCGACGGTGTGCTGGCCATCCATTCGCCCAAGTCGGGCGTGGACCCGGCCGAGGTGGCGCGCGCGCTGGCCGATGTCAAGCGCCAGATGACCAAGCCGCTGCTGTCGTGCTGGATGGGTGATGCCACGGTGGTGCCCGCGCGCGGCATCCTGCTGGAAGCGCAGATTCCGAGCTTCCGTACGCCCGAGGCGGCCGTCGGCGCCTTTGGCAACATTGCTTCGTTCCACCAGAATCAACAGTTGCTGCAGCAGACGCCGCCGCCGCTGTCGGCGCTGGCCAAGCCCGATATCGAAGGGGCGCGCCTGGTCATCGAGAGTGTGCTGGCAGAGCGCCGCAAGGTGCTCACCGAGATGGAGTCCAAGACCCTGCTGGCAGCTTTCCACATTCCGGTCACCAAGACCATCCTGGCGCGCAGCGCCCACGAGGCCATGATGATCGCAACGCAACTGGGCTTCCCGGTGGCGCTGAAGATCGATTCGCCCGACATCAGCCACAAGTCGGATGTGCAGGGTGTGGCGTTGAACATCATGGATGGCGCCAGCGCGCGCGACACCTATACCACCATGGTCGAACGCGTGGCGCGCCTGCAGCCCAATGCCCGCATCAACGGCGTGACCGTTCAAAACATGGCGCGGGCACGGCGTGGCCGCGAGGTCTGCATCGGCCTCGTCACCGATGATCCGTTCGGCCCGGTGATCACCTTTGGCGCAGGCGGCACCATGATCGAGCTGATCAACGACCGCGCCATGGAGCTGCCGCCACTCAACCAGTTCCTCGCACGCCGTCTGATTGAGCGCTCGCGCGTGGCCGAGACGCTGGGTGAATGGCGCGGCGCCAGTGCCGTGAACATGGAGGTGCTGGAGCAGGTGCTGCTGCGTGTCTCGGAAATGGTCTGCGAGCTGCCCCAGCTGCGCGAAATGGATATCAACCCGCTGATTGTTGACGCATCGGGGGCCGTGGCCGTGGATGCACGCATCGTCATCGACCATGCGCCCCAGGCCACCGGGGGCAGCGCCAACCACTACGGCCACCTGGCCATCCTGCCGTACCCTGCGCGGTTCGAGCAGGTCTGGCCCTTGCGCGGAGGCGGCGAATACACGGTGCGCCCGATCCGGCCGGACGATGCACAGATGCTGCAGGCCCTGGTGCAGAGTCTGTCGCCCGAGAGCCGCTACTTCCGCTTCATTTCGTCGATGGCGCAGCTTCCGCCAATGATGCTGGCGCGCTTCACGCTGATCGACTACGACCGTGAAATGGCACTGGTGGCGGTCTTCAAGGAGCGCAAGGCGGGGCCGGATGGCGAGATCACCGAAACCGAGCGCATCGTGGGCGTCTCGCGCTACATCACCAATCCCGACCATACCAGCTGCGAGTTTGCGCTGGTGGTCGCGGACGACTTCAGCGGCAAGGGACTGGGGTCGCGGCTGATGCTCAGCATCATGGACGTGGCCCGGGAGAAGGGGCTCTCCGACATCGAAGGGCTGGTACTGGCCAACAACCCTGACATGCTCAAGCTGATGCGCAATCTGGGGTTCTCGATCAAGCCTTTTGCCGATGATCCCGAATTCAAGACGGTGACGCACACGCTGTAGAAAGCGCGCGCGTCAGTCCCCTGCCGCCGGTCAGTGGGGCATCTGGATGGCTTTCCAGCCGACGTGGTCGAAATGCTTGCCGTAGGCATTGGCGGCCTGGGCCACCTTGACGACGCCCATGGCGCGCTTCTTCTCGCCGTGCTTGCCTTCCGCGGCTTCGACGCCGTTCATCAGGTCGGCGACGATGAGGTGGAGTTGTTCATCGGCCTTGGGGTCGAGCTTGCAGTTTTCCACCATGTAGGTGATCTGTGCCGTGATGCTCTTGCCAAAGGCGCCATAGTCAGCGGCCGTGGCCTTGCCGGAATGCGCGGCAGGCAGTGCCTGCGTGGCCGAGGCGTGGATGGCCGACATGGCCTTGCGCAGCGCCTCGTCGGTGCTCCATTTCTTGCCTGCGTTCAGTTCGAGCTTGTGCGGGCCCGGCTTGCCGTGGTCGTGGGCGTCGGCGGCCAGAACGGCCAGGGGGGACGACAGGGCAAGGGAGAGCATCAGAGCGATGGGTGATTTCATGGAAACTCCGTGAGGGTGGATGGAAAGGGGGCTCCGCTGCTGCGGTGCCTTGCGGGCTTCAACGAACCGCCCCCGTCAATGTTCCATTTTCTTTCCTCTTTTCGGGGCCTCAGTCGCGGTGCAGCTGTTCTTCCTCCGTGGTCTCCTGGGCGTAGCGGTTCAGCAGCAATTCCATCAGGCGCTGGCGCTGGCGCTCATCGAGCAGGGCTCGTTCGGCCAGCAGCTGGGTGATGACGCGTTGCTGCTGCGCTTCCTGCAGGCTGGCGATGGCGGCCTGCTCGGCGTCGATGGCGGTGCGGTCGGGCGTGGCGGCGAAGATGTGCCGAACCAGCGCCTCCCGGTGGCGGCGGATGGCCTGCCAGTTGGCCGCCAGTTCCTGGAGGAAGGCGGGTTCCAGCGCCTGCCAGCGTGCACGCTGCTCAGCGCTCAGTTCCAGATGCTCCTGCAGGTTCAGGGGCGCTGGATGTACGAGGTGGGTTCCTGGCTGGGGCTTGGACGGCTGCAAGAGCAGGGCGCCCACGATGCCCAGGTTGAGTGACAGGGAGATGGCCAGCACATAGCGGGGCCAGCGGCTGCGGTTCATGGCATTCCTTTCGTCAGGCGGCACAGTTCAGCGGCAGCGCACAGCCCGCCCGGTGGCACTGGGTCGAACACCCGCACCATCGTGGCCGGGCGCGCGCCGACGGCCCCGCTGCCGAGCAGCAGGCCGCCGAGCCAGACGCCTGAGGCCAGTGCCATCCCGGCCGCGAGGCCCGCTGGTACCCAGCCAGACCAGTTGCCCAGCCAGTGCCTGGCTGGGGAGCGCTGCGGCTGGGGCCGCAGGCGGTCTTCCAGGCGGGAGGCGAGGTCAAAGCCCAGCGTAGGCGACGGCAGTGCGCGTAGCGCGTGTTGTAGCGAGGTCATTTCGCCAATCCGGTGCTGGCACGCAGGGCAGCCCTGCAGGTGTTGCTGTAGCCGCGCGTGCTCGCGCGGTGTGAGCATGTGGTCTGCGTAGGCGGACAGTTCTTCGGTTCCGGGGCAAGTCATGGCATTTCCTCCTGTCATCGCGGCATTTTTTCCAGCAGCCCGGTGCGTGCCCGGGCGATGCGTGATTTCACGGTGCCCAGGCCGATGTCCAGCACGGCCGCGATCTCCTCATAGGACATTTCCTCGATCTCCCGCAGCAGCAGGATTTCCCGGTGCTCGGCGGGCAGGCGCGCCAGCGCCCGCTCCAGCGCATGAAAGTGCTGCCGGGTTTCCAGGGCCGCATCGGGCGCGGGGGCCGGGTCGGGCAGGGCGGCCTCGTCGTCGTCTTCGAGCGCCACGAATTCAACCCGCTTGTGGCGCCGCAGCCAGTCAAAGGCCTGGTTGCGCGCAATCTGGAACAGCCAGGTCGTGAAGCGCGCCTCGGGGCGCCAGCGCTCCAGCGCTTCGTAGGCGTGGAGGAAGGTTTCCTGGGTCAGCTCCAGGGCGTCGTCCTGGGAACGTGTGAGCCGCACCAGAAACCGGTAGATGCGGTCCTGGTAGCGTGCCACCAGCTCCGAGAACGCTGCGCGGTCGCCCCGCTGCGCGCGGGCGACGCATTCGTCGTCCTGAAGGTGGCTGAAGATTCCCATGTCTGTGGACGTGTCAACGCACAGACCGGGCAAATGTTCCATCTTTCTGCATGCGCCGACCTGCACCCCCGGGAAAACGGTGCTGGATCCAGTTTCGCACGCCGGGTGCCCCGCTGCCCCGGCAGCGGGCTTCATTCCATCATCCGATGGTCATCAGGCTGGCATTGCCGCCGGCGGCCGCCGTGTTCACGCTGAGCGAGCGCTCCAGCACCAGGCGCTCCAGCGGCACTTCCGTGCTGCCCGACGGCAGGCCGGTCACGCCCACGATGGGGCCGGAGCGGGTGGCGATGGCGCGGCAGGCGGTGCGCAGCGCATCGCTGTCGCCATGGTGCAGCACGGCGTCGAGCCACACGCCCTCGGCCTGCCACTGCGCCACCAGCGCCACATGCTCCTGCAGCGCGGCGGGCAGGCGCGCATGCAGGGCCTGGTGCTGTACCGGCCACAGGGCCTGGCCGCCCGTGGCCAGCACGCTGGCCAGTTGGGTCAGCAGGTCGGCGTCCTGGCTGGCCAGGCACAGCACACGCTCGCGCGGGAGGATCTGGTAGGTGTTGTTCTCGCCCGTGGGGCCGGGCAGGGTGCGCAGCACACCGCTGGGGGTGGTGGCGGCCAGCCGCTGGCAGGTCTGCACGAGCGCCGTGTTCTTCTGGGCGCGTGCCCAGTCTTCCAGCAGCTGCAGTGTGGCCAGCAGCGCGTGGCGCTGCGTTCCGTCGCTGGGGCGCAGTGCATCGGCCGGGGCCAGCGTGGTGGACAGTGCCGTGGCAGGGTAGCGCGACAGCATGCGCAACAGGTACATGGGGCCGCCGGCCTTGGGGCCGGTGCCGGAGAGGCCTTCGCCGCCAAAGGGCTGCACGCCCACCACGGCGCCCACCATGTTGCGGTTCACGTAGATGTTGCCTGCGTGCGCCTGGTCCACCACCTGGGCAATGGTTTCGTCGATGCGCGTGTGCACGCCCAGCGTCAGCCCGTAGCCGGTGGCATTGATCTGCTGCAGCAGGCGCGGCAGGTCTTTGCGGGCGTAGCGCACCAGGTGCAGCACCGGGCCGAAGACTTCACGTTCCAGTTCTGCGATGCTGCCGATCTCGATCAGCGTGGGCGGCACGAAGGTGCCTTCGGCCGTTGCCGAGCCGCTGGCGGACGCGGGCTGGAACACGCGGTGACCCTTGGCGCGCAGCGCATCGATGTGCGCCAGGATGCCCGCCTGGGCCTGTGCATCGATGACCGGACCCACGTCCACGCACAGTGCATCGGGGTTGCCTACGCGCAGTTCGCCCATCGCGCCCTGGAGCATGGTCACCACGCGGTCTGCGGCGTCTTCCTGCACGCACAGTACGCGCAGTGCCGAGCAGCGCTGGCCCGCGCTGTCGAAGGCCGAGGCCACGGCATCGCCCACCACCTGTTCCACCAGGGCCGAGGAGTCCACGATCATGGCGTTCTGGCCGCCGGTTTCGGCGATCAGTGCGACCGGGTTGCCAGCGGCATCCAGGCGGCCGGCCACGGTGCGCTGCAGGATGCGCGCCACGTCGGTCGAGCCGGTGAACACCACGCCCATGACGCGCTCGTCGGCCACCAGGCGCGCGCCCACGGTTTCGCCCTGGCCGGGCAGCAGCTGCACGGCGGCGCGCGGCACACCGGCCTGCCAGAGGGTGCGCACCGCCTGCGCAGCGATCAGCGGCGTCTGTTCGGCCGGCTTGGCCAGTACGGTGTTGCCTGCGGCCAGCGCCGCGGCCACCTGGCCGAGGAAGATGGCCAGCGGGAAATTCCAGGGGCTGATGCAGACCACAGGGCCCAGGGGCACATGGGTGGCGTTGGCGAAGCTGGCCTGGGCCTGCACAGCGTAGTAGCGCAGGAAGTCCACGGCCTCGCGCACTTCGGCCACGGCATTGGCGGCCGTTTTGCCCGCCTCGCGCATCAGCAGTCCCAGGAGCTGGGGTATCTGCTCTTCCAGCAGGTCGGCGGCGCGCAGCAGGGCGGCGGCGCGCTCGACAGGGGCGGTGGCGGCCCACTGCGGCGCGGCCTGGTGGGCCCAGGCCAGTGCGTTGTCCACGTCGGCATCGGTGGCTTCCTGCACCTGGCCCACCACGTCGCGGTGGTCGGCGGGGTTGCGCACGGGCATGCTGGTGCCAGCAGCGGCGTCTTGCGCCAGCAGCGGGGCGGCGTGCCAGGGCAGCTGTGCACTCGCTTGCAGGGCGGCGGCCAGGCTGGTGAGCACCTGCTCGCTGGCCAGGTCCAGGCCACGCGAATTGGCGCGTTCGGCACCGTAGAGCTGGCCGGGCAGCGGAATGCGCAGGTGCGGCTGGCCCGCGCGACCCTCGGCCTGGGCGGCCTGCTGCACGGTGGCCACGGGGTTGCACACGAGTTCTTCGAGTGCGATGGAGCCGTCGGCGATGCGGTTCACGAACGAGGTGTTGGCGCCGTTCTCCAGCAGGCGGCGCACCAGGTAGGCCAGCAGCGTTTCGTGCGTGCCGACCGGGGCGTAGATGCGGCAGGGGCGGCCCAGCTTGCCGGCCGTGACGGCGCCCACCACCTGCTCGTACAGCGGCTCGCCCATGCCGTGCAGGCACTGGAATTCGTACTGGCCGGCGTAGTAGTTGTTGCCAGCCAGGTGGTAGATGGCGGCCAGCGTCTGGGCGTTGTGCGTGGCGAATTGCGGGTAGATGGCCTCGGGTGCGGCGAGCAGCTTGCGCGCGCAGGCGAGGTAGGACACATCGGTGTGTGCCTTGCGCGTGTAGACCGGGTAGTCGGTCAGGCCGTCCACCTGGGCGCGCTTGATCTCGCTGTCCCAGTAGGCGCCTTTGACCAGGCGCACCATGAGGCGGCGGCGCGAGCGGCGGGCCAGGTCGGTGACGAAGTCGATCACATGCGGGCAGCGCTTCTGGTAGGCCTGAATCACGAAGCCGATGCCGTTCCAGCCCTGCAGGCTGGGCGCCTGGCACAGGCGTTCGAGCAGGTCGAGCGAGATTTCGAGGCGCTCGGTTTCCTCGGCGTCGATGTTCAGGCCGATGTCGTACTGGCGCGCCAGCTCGGTCAGGCGCAGCACCTGCGGGAACAGTTCATGGATCACGCGGTCGTACTGCGCGCGGCTGTAGCGTGGGTGCAGGGCCGAGAGCTTGATGGAGATGCCCGGGCCTTCATAGATGCCGCGCCCGTTCGAGGCCTTGCCGATGGCATGGATGGCCTGCTCGTAGGATGCGTAGTAGCGCGCCGCGTCCTCGCTGGTGAGCGCGGCCTCGCCCAGCATGTCGTAGGAGTAGCGGAAGCCCTCGGCCTCCATCTTGCGGGCGTTGGCCAGGGCCTCGCCAATGGTTTCGCCGGTGACGAACTGCTCGCCCATCATGCGCATGGCCATGTCCACGCCCTTGCGGATCAGCGGCTCGCCGCCCTTGCCGATCAGGCGGCCGAGGGAGGCGGAGAGGCTGCCTTCGTTGTGCGTGGCGACGAGCTTGCCCGTCAGCAGCAGGCCCCAGGTGGCGGCGTTGACAAACAGCGAGGGGCTCTTGCCCAGATGCGGCTCCCACTGGCCGTTGCTGATCTTGTCGCGGATCAGCGCGTCGCGCGTGGCGGCGTCGGGGATGCGCAGCAGGGCCTCGGCCAGGCACATCAGCGCCACGCCTTCCTGCGACGACAGGGCGAACTCCTGCAGCAGCCCCTGCACGATGCCGGCGCGGCCCGCCGAGGCCTTGCGCTGGCGCAGCGTGCCGGCGATGCGCAGGGCCAGGGCCTGAACGGCGTCTTCCATGTCCTGCGGCAGGCGGGCCTGCTCCAGCAGCGGTGCCAGGGCCTCGGGCTCGGGGATGCGGCAGGCGGCGGTGATGGCCGTGCGCAGCGGGTTGTCGATGGCCGGACGCGGGGCGAAGCCTGCAAAGGGCTGGACGGCGGAGGCAGTGGGGTTCATGGTGATGCTCTCGGTGGGTGGAGGGGACCCGGTTTCGATGGGGTGCCCCGCAATGGCGAGATCATGCGTGCAAGAATGACGAATTAATATCTGAAAATTGGCAGTGATATAGAATAATTCGCTATCTATGACCGTATTCGGAATTGATCTGGACCGCATCGACCGCAAGATCCTGGCAATCCTGCAGGACGACGGGCGCATCGCCAACCTCAAGCTCGCCGAGAGCGTGGCCCTTTCGCCCACGGCCGTTCTGGCGCGCGTGCAGCGGCTCACGCGCGAGGGCTACATCCTGGGCTACGAGGCGCGGCTCAACCCCCTGAAGCTGGGCGCGGGCATGCTGGTGTTTGTCGAGGTGCTGCTCGACCGCACCACGCCCAACGTGTTCGACCAGTTCAAGGCGGCGGTGCAGGTGCGCCCCGAGATCATGGAATGCCACATGGTGGCGGGCGGCTTCGACTACCTGCTCAAGACCCGCACCGCTGACATGAACGCCTACCGCGAATTCGCGGGTGCCGTGCTGTGGCAGTTGCCTGGCGTGCGCGAGACCCGCACCTACGCCGTGATGGAAGAGGTCAAGCACACCACGCGATTGCCGCTGTGAAGTCCTGCGCCGCGTCGGCATAATGGGCCGCAAACCATCCATCCAGCGAAGGAGAAGAACCATGCGCGCACTTCGTTACGCCACCGCCATTGTGCTGGCGGGCCTGTTCAGTCAGGCGGCCACGGCCGCCTGCTATGTCGTCTATGGCCCCGATGAGGAGGTGATCTACCGCTCGGTCGAGCCGCCTGTCGACATGTCGCGCCCGCTGCATGAAACCCTGCCGCTGGTGGCGCCGGGTGGCAAGCTGATTTTTTCACTCGATACCCACGGCTGCGAGCTGGAAGTCAACAAGCTGCCCCAACACCCCCTGACAGATGCAATGCCCAAGCCTGCACGGGGTGCTCGCAACCCGGGCTGAACCGTCCTTGCCGCCCGTTGGCGCAAACCTGCGGACGGCCTGAGACAATCGGGGGATGAGCGAACCGACCGAACTTTCCCCCGCCTTTGAACCATCCGACCCCGCCCAGGACGCGCTGCCCGAGGGGCATCTGCTGGTGCAGTCCCTCGACCTGGACGCCCAGGGCGTGGCGCGCAAGCCCGATGGCAAGGTGGTCTTCATCGATGGCGCCCTGCCGTCCGAGGTGGTGACTGCAAACACCCACCGCAAAAAGAACAACTGGGAGCAGGCCAGCCTGGTGGCCATCCACCGTGAATCGCCGCAGCGCGTGCGCCCGGGCTGCCCGCATTTCGGCCTGCACGCAGGCGCCTGCGGCGGCTGCAAGATGCAGCACCTGCATGTGGGTGCCCAGGTGGCCGTGAAGCAGCGCGTGCTGGAGGACAACCTCTGGCACCTGGGCAAGGTCAAGGCCGAGATGCTGCTGCGCCCCATCGAAGGCCCGGCCTGGGGCTACCGCTACCGCGCGCGCCTCTCGGTGCGCCATGTCATCAAGAAGGGCACGGTGCTGGTGGGTTTTCACGAACGCAAGAGCCGCTACGTGGCCGACATGGCCGTTTGCCCCGTGCTGCCGCCGCATGTCAGCGCCATGCTGGTGCCGCTGCGCGCGCTGATTGCTTCGATGGATGCGCGCGACACCTGCCCGCAGATCGAGCTGGCCTGCGGTGACACCGTCACCGCGCTGGTGCTGCGCCACCTGGAGCCGCTCAGCGCCGACGATCTGGCGCGCTTGCGCGCCTTTGCGGCCGAGCAGGGCGTGCAGTGGTGGTTGCAGCCCAAGGGCCCCGACACCGTGCACCTGCTTGACGAAGGCGGCGAGCCGCTGGCCTATGCGCTGCCCGATTTCGGCATCACCATGCCGTTCAAGCCCACCGATTTCACCCAGGTCAACCCGCACATCAACCGCGTGCTGGTCTCGCGCGCGTTGCGCCTGCTCGATGTGCAGCGCGACGAGCGCGTGATTGACTGGTTCTGCGGCCTGGGCAACTTCACGCTGCCGCTGGCCACGCAGGCGCGCGAGGTGCTGGGCATCGAGGGCAGCGAGGCGCTGGTGGCGCGCTCGCGCCAGAACTATGCATCCAATCAGGCTTCAAGGCATGATGGGAAAGCGCTGGCAGCTACCCAATTTGTAGCGCGCAACCTGTTTGAAATGACCCCCGAGATGCTGGTGCAGGACGGCGTGGCCGACAAGTGGCTGGTCGATCCGCCGCGCGAAGGGGCCTTTGCGCTCGCCAAGGCGCTGGCCGACATCGAACAGGCACGGCGCGGCGCGGAAGGGGCCGTGCCCCTGCCTGCCGGGGCCGAAGGCTGGACACCGCCCCGGCGCATTGTCTACGTGAGCTGCAACCCCGCCACGCTGGCGCGCGACGCGGGGCTGCTGGTGCATCTGGCGGGCTACCGGTGCACGGCGGCGGGTATGGTCAACATGTTCCCGCACACGGCCCATGTGGAGAGCATGGCGGTGTTCGAGCGCGATTGAGGAGGCGGGGGCCTGCGCGTCAGGACTTCTTGCCTGCCGTGCTGTCCCGTGTCTCGGTCTCGATGGGGTCGGAGGCCGCGGGCTTGGCCGGTGCACCGATGACCGAGGGCGTACCCTCGATCTTGTTCTCGCGCATGTACTGGTCCATGTCTTTCCAGCCCGTGAACACGGCCGCCTTGTTGGCCTTGGGGTTGAGCGTGTAGCAATCCTCCAGCCCGCGCAGGGCGTGGCGGCAGGCGCCACCGATGGCCTTGGCTTCTTCCTCGCGCTGGGCGATCTTGGGGTCGGGGCCCAGGCCCGGAATGGCGGAAATCTTGTCACAGCCCGCCAGCAGCGAGACCAGGGCAACGGCAAGGAGGATGCGGCGTGGCATGGCGGGTTCTTTCGGAAACATCTTCTTTCATTATCGGCACGCTGCCGACCCGATTGAGCGCTACCGGACGAAATGGGCAACAAAAAGGCTCCCGAAGGAGCCTTTTTGCCTGTGGAGAACAGCCGCTCAGTCGCGCTCGCCGCCCATGATGCCCAGCAGGGCCAGCAGGCTCTGGAACACGTTGAAGATGTCCAGGTACAGGGCCAGCGTGGCGCTGATGTAGTTGGTCTCGCCGCCGTCCAGGATCTGCTTGAGGTCGTACAGCATGTAGGCGCTGAAGATGCCGATGGCGGCCACCGAGATGGCCATCATGCCGGCCGACGAACCCACGAACACATTGATGATGGCGCCCACCATCAGCACCATGGCGCCGACGAACAGCCACTTGCCCATGCCCGAGAGGTCGCGCTTGATCACGCTGGCCAGGCTGGCCATGACGAAGAACACGCCTGCCGTGCCGGCAAACGCTGTCATGATGAGCTCGGAGCCGTTCTTGAAGCCCAGCACCATGCCGATCATGCGCGAGAGCATCAGGCCCATGAAAAAGGTGAAGGCCAGCAGCACGGGCACGCCGGCCGCCGAGCGCTTGGTCTTTTCGATGGCGTACATGAAGCCGAAGGCGCCGCCCAGGAAAACGATCAGGCCCACGCCGCCGCGCAGCGACTGGGTGATGCCGGTGGCCACGCCGATCCAGGCGCCCAGCACGGTGGGCAGCAGGCTCAGCGCCAGCAGCCAGTAGGTGTTGCGCAGCACCTTGTGGCGCTGCTCCTGCGAAATGCCGTAGCCATAGTCCGCAGAGGGGAGGGTGGTGACCCGGTCGTTCATCGTTGCTCTCCTGAGTGACCTGCACAGCGCAGGTGGGAGCATTCTAGATGGGGATGCATACAGTGCTTGCAATACCTTGCCGCAATACCCTGGTTTTAAGCAAGGTTCTTTTGCCTGGCGTGTGGGTGACGTGGCACGGAGGCAGCGCTATGCTGCGCACTCCACCCCTTTCCGGCCATAGGCCGCTTGAACGACGGCCCACGAGGCCGCATGCCGCATGAAGACCACCGCTGAACTTGAACTGGCCGACATCAAGAAAATCGCCGCCGCCGCCGAAGCCGAGGCCCTGCACAACCAGTGGGCCGTGACCATCGCCATTGTCGATGCCGGGGGCCACCTGCTGTGGCTGCAGCGCCTGGACGGCGCAGCGCCCGTGTCCGCGCACATTGCCCCCGCCAAGGCCCGCACGGCGGCGCTGGGGCGGCGCGAGAGCAAGGTGTACGAGGACATCATCAACAACGGCCGCACCTCGTTCCTGAGCGCCCCGGAGATCGCGGGCCTGCTCGAAGGCGGCGTGCCGATCCTGCAGGGCGGTCAGTGCCTGGGCGCGGTGGGCGTGAGCGGCGTCAAGTCCACCGAGGATGCGCAGATCGCCAAAGCCGGTATTGCAGCGCTGGGGCTGTGAGGCGTTGATTGCTATAAAAGTGGTAGCTGCTTGCGCTTATTGAATAAGCGGTTGAGCCATTTTTCGTATAAAAAACCCGGCCCTGGGGCCGGTTTTTCGATGGTGCGGGGAAAAAAAGCCTGGCTACGCGGGGAACCCGTTGGCTGGCAAAAACGACCCTTGCGGACCGGTGGCGGTCCGGGAGTCGCCCCACGATGAACTTATTTGGTCAGGATCAGCTTGCCCAGCCGGGTGGCCTGCAGGCGGTAGAGGGCGCCGTTGTGGCTGATCGTGACGGCCTTCTGGCCCTGCAGCAGCGCATGGCTGTCCACGGAGGGCATGCGCTCCTGGGCGCCCTGAGTGGTATGGGCCGACTCGGCGCGGGCGGTGCTGAACATGGCGGGAAGGTGCAGGGTGGCTTGCATGAAAGTAGTCCTGAACAGTGCGATTCGTTAATGATAACGATTCGCAATAACTTGTCCAGTCCTTTTCAAGAAATTTTTATTGCGGATCGGTGACGAAGCCGATCTTGCGCAGCCCGGCGCGCTGCGCGGCCGCCATGACCTGCGCCACGCGCTCGTAGCGCACTTCCTTGTCGCCACGGATGTGCAGGTCGGGTTGGGGCTCCTTGGCGGCCTCGTCCTGCAGGCGTGCGGCCAGCTCGGCGTCGGCGACGGCCTGGCCGTTCCAGTAGTAGCTGCCGTCGGCCGCCACGCTCAGGCGCAGGGTTTCGGGTTTGACCTGTTCGGGCTGGTTGGTGGCCCGGGGCAGATCGACATTGACCGAGTGCTTCATCACCGGCACGGTGATGATGAAGATGATGAGCAACACCAGCATGACGTCGACCAGCGGCGTCATGTTGATCTCGTTCATCACCTCGTCGGCGTCATCCTGGGTACCGAAGGCCATGGTCAGCTGCCTTTCTTGAGCGGCAGCACCTTGCCGTTGTCGCCGTTGGCACCGACACGGGCGCCGGTCACGAAGTAGGCGTGCAGGTCGTGCGCGAAGCTGTTGAGGCGGATCAGGATGTGCTTGTTGCCGCGCACCAGTGCGTTGTAGCCCAGCACGGCCGGGATGGCCACCGCCAGGCCCAGCGCCGTCATGATGAGGGCCTCGCCGATGGGGCCGGCGACCTTGTCGATGGTGGACTGGCCCGAGGTGCCGATGGCGATGAGGGCATGGTAGATGCCCCAGACCGTGCCGAACAGGCCGATGAATGGCGCCGTGGAGCCCACCGAGGCGAGGATGGCCAGGCCCGACTGCAGGCGCGCGGTGAATTCGTCGATGCAGTTGCGCAGGCAGCCGGTGACCCAGTCGCTCACGTCCAGGCTGTCATGCAACTGGGCCTTGGTGTTGCGGTGGTGGGCGGTGGCTTCGCGGCCTTCGACGGCCAGCTGGCGGAAGGGGTTGGCCGGGTCGGAGCCCAGGCGGGTCAGGCCATCGGCGAAGTCTTCGCTGTGCCAGAAGGTCTGCACGGCGCGGGCGTGCTTCTTGAACTTCATGATGTCCAGCGCCTTGATGAGGATGACGATCCACGACGCCAGCGACATGCCCAGCAGCAGCACGGCCACGGCGCGGGTGACGAAGTCGCCCTGGAGCCAGACGTTGGCGAGACCGAATTGCGATTCCATGAGAACTCCTGAAAGATTATTCGAGAATGAAATTGATGGGCACGAGGTACCACATGGCCTCGGGCACGCCGTTGCGCTTGCCGGGCACGAACTTCCAGCGCATGACGGTGTCCTGAGCCTGGCGGTCCAGGCGGTCGAAGCCGCTGGAGCGGTTGATTTCGATCTTCTGGGGCAGGCCGTCGGTGCCGATGAAAACGCGCAGCACCACCTTGCCCTGTTCGCCCATGCGCTTGCTGATGGCCGGGTAGGCCGGGGCCGGGTTTTGCAGATAGGCGGCGCTGCTCGATGGCAGTTCGATCTTGGGCGCGGCGGGTGCCGGTGCGGCTTCGACGGGGGCAGCGGGGGCGGCGGCCGTGATCGGCGCGGGGGGCTCCGGGTCGGCCTTGGCGGGGCTCACCGTGATGGCGTTGGGCGATGGGGTGGTGTCGGCAACCGGCAGGGGCTCGGGCGCAGGGCGCGGGGCTGGGGCCTTGGTCTGCGGGGTGCGCTGGGGCTTGGGCGCCGGCGCCGGGGGCGGTGGTTCGGCCTTGGTCACCGGGGCGGGCGGCGAGACATATTCGGTCAGCAGCACTGCGGGCACGATGACTTCCACGGCGCGGCGCAGCAGACCCGTTTGCAGCGCCCACAGGGCCGCGACATGCAGGAGCACGACGCCGATGGCAATCAGGGCGTTGCGGCTCAGTCCCCGGGGTTGCTCGAAACGGTCGTAGGTAGACATAAAAATGATAGCTACTCGCGCAATGCTGTATTGCGCTAGAGGCCGATTTGATCAATAAATCAGGGGCGCAGAACCCACCACGCAGAACCCGCCACGATGAGCAGCCCCGCCAGCAGCGTGGTCACGAATGCCATGGGAGATCCGCCGTCCTGGTGCGGGCGGCGCGCGCGCAGCAGGTATTGTGCAGTGCGCAAACCGTTTGGGCCAGTACCCCTGCCGTCATTGTGTAACCGGCCTGGGCCGCCGGGTGGCCGTGGCCATGAGGGTGCCCCAGGAGGGCAGGGAAGAAATGCGGTGCCATGGTGCGCTGCTGCAAAGGAATGGATGGTATTGTAAATGAGAATCCATATTATTTGCAATGCCGGGTGGTCTGGTTTTGGTGCTCAAGGTGCTCCGGGGTGGTTTGGGCGCCTTTTCAGGTGTCGGCCCACATGCGCAGGAGGTTGTGGTATGTGCCAGTGAGGGCCACGGTCTCGGGTGAATCGCCGTGCTGTTCACGCAGGCGCAGCAGGGCCATGTCCATGTCGTAGAGCAGGCGGCGCTGCTCGTCGCTGCGCACCAGGCTCTCGATCCAGAAGAAGCAGGCCATGCGCTGGCCGCGCGTAACGGGGCGGACCTGGTGCACGCTGGTGCCGGGGTAGATCACGGCATGGCCCGCGGGCAGCTTCACGCGCTGCTCGCCAAAGGTGTCGGCGATGCAGAGCTCGCCGCCCTCGTATTCCCCGGGGTCGGACAGGAAGACCGTGCAGGAGATGTCGGTGCGCAGGCGCTCGCGCTGTCCGGGCATCTGGCGGATGGCGGCATCGACATGGTCGCCGTAGTGGTTGGTGCGGCCGCCATAGCGGTTGATGTGGGGCGGCAGGACGCGCTTGGGCAGGGTGGCGGTGAGGAACAGCGTGCTGCGCTCCAGCGCCGCCAGCACCAGGGCCGAGATGGCCTGTGCGGCTTCGCAGTCGCGCGGCAGCTGTTCGTTGTTCTTGGCCAGGCGCGCCTGCGGACCGGCGCTGGTGCGTCCATCGGCCCAGGGGGCGAGGGCAAGCAGGTGCCGGGTGGTCCGCAGGTCGGCGGGAGAAAGCAGGTGGGGCAGGGTGAGCAGCATGGCGGAAAGCAAAAAGCCGCCCCGGGTGGGGCGGCAAACCTGGGAGTAACGTGCAGACCGGGTCAGAACTTCATGCTGGCCGTGATCTGGAAAAGGCGGCCCGCGCCAGGCACGTAGTGGCCGCTGTAGACCGCGTCGGCATAGAGCTTGTTTGTGACGTTGCTCAGGTTGGCCTTGATCGTGAGGCTGTCGTTCACGCTGTATTCGGCCATCAGGTCGGCGGTCACATAGCCCGGAACGTCCCAGCCGGGGTTGCGGTTGGGTGTCTGCGCGCTGCGGAAGTTCAGGCCGCCGCCCACACGCAGCTGGGGCGTGATCTGGTAGGTGCTCCAGACCGTGCCGCTGTGGCGCGGGGTGAGCGAGGGGCGGCTGCCCTGGCCTTCGGCACCTTCGGCACCGATGTCGATCTTTGCGCTGGGCATCCACATGTACGAGCCGTAGACTTCCCACTTCGGCGTGAGGCGGCCGGTGATGTCGATCTCGGCGCCTGCGGCATGGCGTTTGCCTGAGAGCACGGCGATGTTCAGGTCCGGATCGGTGTTGCGCTCGTGCAGCTTGGTCGAGTGGAACACCGCCAGGCGCGTGGTGAAGCGCTTGTCTGACGAGTCGATCTTGGCGCCGATCTCGATGTTGCGGCTCGATTCGGGCGGCGTGTTCACGGTCTGCGGGCTGTACGAATACGTGTCACCCGAGGTGTTGAACGAGGTGCCGTAGGAAAAATGGTACGAATGCAGCGGCGTCGGCTGGTAGAGCGCGCCCATGCGCTTGCTCCATACCGAGATCTTCTGGCGGTAGCCCGTGGCGGTGACGGGGCCGGGCGCATTGGCCGGAATGCCGAAGGTGTTGTAGCTGCCGTCCATGCTGTCGTAGCGCAGCCCGCCCAGGATCTTCCAGTGCGGCGCCACCTGCACCAGATCCTGCGCATACGCTCCCCAGCCCTTGGCGTCGAAGTCACTCGATGTGCGCAGCACGCGGCCGGCTTCGTTCACGGTGGCGCCGTCGTTGGGCGTGCCCACCGTGGTGCCGGGCTTGCTGACGTCCATACCGCCCTGGGCGGCGTTGCGTGCCGCGTAGACGCGTTTCTTCTCGTGCGCGAAGTCGGCGCCGGCCAGCAGTTCGTGGCGCACGCCCAGTGCCTCGAACTTGTTGCTGAAGTCGCTTTGCAGATGCACGGTGTCCATGTCCTGCATCTTCAGGTGGTTGCCGCGTGTCAGGCGGGTACCGGGGCCGAAGTTCGACAGGTTGGCCGCCACGCCGCCGGGCTGCAGTGCTGCAGCAGCGAGGCGCACGGCGCCTGCGCGCTGGTCCCGTTCAAAGCGGCCCGCGCGCAGCTGGGTCTTGAGTTCGCCCTGGCCGTCGAAGCGGTGCACATGCTGCAGCGTGGCCATGGTGGCGCCGCCTGCGTTGTAGTCGCTGGCGGCGCCGTAATAGGCCGTGGGGTCGAGGGGCAGCAGGGCGGTTTCGCTGGCCGGTGATGTGGCCGTGCGGCGGATCCAGGGCAGGCCATAGTTCATGCCGTTGTTGTTGTCCAGGTGGTAGAGGCTGACGGCAAACTCGTCGCGCGTGCCGATGCCCCAGGCGTAGCTGGCGGCGATGCCCTTTTTCTCGATGCTGCTGCCCGCGCCGTTGTTGTCGGCGGTGGTGCTCATGGCGTTGATGCGCAGTGCGGCGTTATCGCCGGTGTGGATGTTGAAGTCACCCGTGGCGCGGCGGTACTGGTGGTTGCCCAGCGTCAGGTCCACCTGGTGCGTGTCGATCAGGCGCGGGGCTTTGCTCACCTGGTTGACCGCGCCGCCCGTGGAGCCCCGGCCAAACAGCATGGACGCCGAGCCGCGCAGCAGTTCCAGGCGGTCGAGGTTGAAGGTGTCCCGGTCGTAGAAGGCCGGGTCGCGCATGCCGTCGATGAACATGTCCCCCGTGCTTTGCAGCGCGAAACCGCGCAGGCGGATGTCTTCCTCGGCCCCTTCAGCCGCCAGAAAGGTGATGCCGGCGGTGTTCTTCAGGGCTTCCTTGACGGTGTCGAGGTTGCGGTCATCGATCAGGCGCTCGGTCACCACGGTCACCGACTGCGGAATGTCGCGCAGTTGCTGTTTGCCCTTGCCGATGGTGGTCTGGGTGGCGCGCACGCTGTCCTTGCCTTCGGGGGCCTCGGCCTGCTCCTTCACCGTGACGGTGGCCAGGGATTTGTCGGCAGGGGCCGCCGTCTGGGCCTGTACGCCGACGGAAGCGGCCAGCATGAGTGCGCCCAGAGGCAGTAGCGTGGTTGTGGTGGGGTGGGGTTTTTCCAGCGTCTTGCTGATGCGCTGCGCGCGGGTGTGTGCCAATCGGGCCTCCGTCGGATGGTTCGTTGCGTTGGATGCCGCATGTGGGCGTCCTGGACAGGCGAGGGGCAGTGGCTGGCAATGGCGTGGCTGTGCAATTTCTCGCACAACAATAGTAAATCAAATAATAGTCATTCTTATTCGCATTGATGTATTTTTGCAACGATCAGGAATCCGCAAGGCAAAAAAAAGACCGGCAGAGCCGGCCTTGGACAGGGTGCCGATCGGCACCTCTGCTTATTTGACGTGCTTGCCAATCAGGCCGGCCATTTCGAACATCGAAACCTGGGGCTTGCCAAAGACGTCCTTGAGCTTGGCGTCCGCATTGATCATGCGCTTGTTGGCGGCGTCCTGCAGGTTGTTGGCCTTGATGTAGACCCACAGCTTGCTGATGATTTCGGTACGGGGCAGGGGGGCTGCACCAACCACGGCGGCAAGGGCGGGGCTGGGCGTCAGGGCCTTCATGAAAGCTGCATTCGGGGTGCGCTTCTTGGCGGGGGCAGCGGTCTTGGCAGCAGCGGCTGTCTTGGCCGGAGCTTTTTTTGCAGTTGCCATGTTGGGTTTTCCTTTTTGGGAGTGGTCGTTTCACCAGCGAAAACCTGCTTCTCCACTGGCACGGTGATGCTACTGGTAAAAAAACGGCTTTCCAAGCTGCCGAAGGCTTTTTTTGCGTCTCCATGTTGCAGTGACGCCATGGAGTCAGGGAAAAACCGGCAATTGCACTTCCCTGTGCCGCAAGGGAGGGGTCGCACGTGGGCCGGGTTTGTCAGTGGCAGGCTTGCTGGTTGTTGACGATGCGCTTGAGGGCCTCGGGGCTGAGGATGCGCACATGGCGCTGCTTGACTTCGACGATACCGTCGTCCACGAACTTCGAGAACGTGCGGCTGACCGTTTCAAGTTTCAGACCCAGGTAACTGCCGATTTCTTCGCGGGTCATGCGCAGCACCAGCTCGGACTGCGAGAACCCGCGCGCATGCAGGCGCTGCACCAGGTTCAGCAAGAAGGCCGCCAGGCGTTCCTCCGCGCGCATGCTGCCCAGCAGCAGCATGACGCCGTGCTCGCGCACGATTTCACGGCTCATGATCTTGTGCACATGGTGCTGCAGCGCATTGACTTCGCGCGAGATGTCCTCGATGCGGTCAAAGGGCATGACGCAGACCTCGGCATCTTCCAGTGCCACGGCATCGCAGGTGTGATGGTCATTCACGATGCCGTCCAGCCCGATGATCTCGCCCGCCATCTGAAAGCCCGTGACCTGGTCCCTTCCATCCTCGGTGGCCACGCAGGTCTTGAAAAAGCCGGTACGAATGGCAAACAGCGAGGTGAATGGCTCGCCGTTGCGAAAGAGCGTGCTGCCGCGCTTGATTTTCCGCCGGATGGCCACCACGTTGTCAATGCGTTTGATCTGATCGTCTGTCAGCCCGACGGGCATGCACAGCTCGCGCAGATTGCAGTTCGAGCATGCCACCTTGATGGTTTGAGGTGTCATGTGAATGGGCACCTGTCCAGCTTCGGTCGGGATGTCCGAGGCTTCGTCGGTAGGGGCCGGAACGATGGGTATGCGAGGTGGGGCTGACATGGGTCAAATTATCACTCATTCTTCCCCTTTGCTTCCACTCTCTGTTCTCATGCGGGGTGCTTGACTGGAATCAAGAGATGTGACCGAAAACTCGGGCACATTACGCTTGCTTGTTAGGAGCCTACATGACAGTTGTAACCCCTGAATTGCTGACCCGGTTTGATGTATCGGGGCCCCGCTACACGTCTTACCCCACCGCGGACCGCTTTGTGGACGCCTTTGGGGAGGATGAGTATGTGCTGGCTCTGCAGCAGCGCCGGCAAAGTGCCGTGGGCAAGGCCCTGCCGCTGTCGATCTATGTTCACATTCCCTTTTGCGAATCGCTCTGTTACTACTGCGCCTGCAACAAGATCATCACCAAGCACCATGACCGTGCGGATGTCTACCTGCGCTACCTCAGCCGCGAGATCGATTTGCATACAGCGCACCTTGGCGTGGGGCAGGTGGTCAGCCAGATCCACTTTGGCGGCGGTACGCCGACGTTCCTGTCGGATGAAGGGCTGCGTGAGCTCATGGGCATGCTGCGCAGCAACTTCACGCTGGTGCCGGGCGGGGAGTATTCGATCGAAGTGGACCCCCGCACCGTGGACGCCAGTCGGCTGGCCTTGCTGCATGAACTGGGATTCAACCGCTTGAGCTTTGGTGTTCAGGATTTCGACCCTGAAGTCCAGAAGGCCGTGCACCGCATTCAACCGGCCGAACAGGTGTTTGCACTGGTCGAGTCGGCGCGCGCGATCGGATTTGACTCGATCAACGTGGACCTGATCTATGGTCTGCCCAAGCAAACCCCGGATTCTTTCGACCGCACGCTGGCACAGGTGGCGCAGTTGCGCCCGGATCGCATTGCGCTTTATGCCTACGCACACCTGCCCGACCGCTTCAAGCCCCAGCGCCGCATCATCTGGGCGGACCTGCCCATGGCATCGTCCAAGGTGGCGATGCTGGCGCGGTCGCTCGAAGCATTCAGCTCTGCGGGGTATGTGTATGTGGGCATGGACCATTTCGCATTGCCCGAGGATGCGTTGGCGATCGCCAAGCGCCAGGGGCGGCTGCATCGCAATTTCCAGGGCTACAGCACGCAGCCAGACTGCGATCTGATTGGCCTGGGGGTTTCCGCCATAGGCCGGGTGGGGGCCACCTACAGCCAGAACGCCAAGACCCTGGATGACTACTACGACCGGCTCAACCAGGGGCGCTTGCCCGTCGTGCGCGGGCTGGCCCTGACGCGGGATGACCTTGTGCGGCGTGCGGTCATCATGGCGCTGATGTGCCAGGGGGAGTTGCTGTTCGAGCCTCTGGATTCGTCGTGGCTGATTGATTTTCGTAAATATTTCGCGCCCGAGCTGGAGCAACTGCAGGAAATGGAGCAACAGGGTCTGGTGAAGCTCAGCGCCGAAGGCATTGAGGTCACGGCCATGGGCTGGTATTTCGTGCGTGGTATCGCCATGGTGTTCGACAAGTATTTGCAGGCCGACAAGAACCGGGCGCGGTTTTCCCGCATCATCTAGTTCCCATGCTTGCATCCCTGGCGTCCACCGCGCTGCTCATGGGGCTCGCGGGCGGGCCCCATTGCCTGGCCATGTGCGCGGCACCCTGTGCCGTGGTGACAGGACAGCAGCCGCTGCGGGAACATGCCGTGCAATGGCGGCCCCGGGGCGGTCATGCGCGCAGGCTCGCGGCATACCACCTGGGCCGCTTGCTCGGCTACGCCGCCGTGGGCGCGCTGGCGGCCATGGCCATGCAGAGCCTGGCCTGGCTGACACAGCAAAGCACGGCGCTGCGCCCTGTCTGGACGTTTCTTCACGTCGCCATGCTGGCATGGGGCGCCATGATGGTGCTGCAAGCCCGCCAGCCAGCCTGGGTCGAGAATGCCGGCCGCTCGGTGTGGGGCCGGGTGCGCCCGCTGGTGGAGGCGCCCGGAGGCGCTTTCGCCACCGGATTCCTCTGGGCCCTGATGCCCTGCGGGCTGTTGTATTCCGCCTTGCTGGTGGCCGCCCTGAGCGGGGGAGTCTGGCAAGGTGCATTCACCATGGCGCTGTTTGCCCTGGGGGGCGGGGTCTGGCTGCTGGCAGGGCCCTGGCTCTGGTTGCATCTTCGCCAGCGCGTGAATGCACTGCGTGCCAGCTGGGGTACGCGCCTGGCGGGCCTGTTGCTGTGCGGGGTGGCGGTCTGGGCGCTGTGGATGGATTTGGTTTACCGACCCTCCCTGATTTGCCAATAGCGATCTGTTGCACAAAAGCGCCAATGGTGCTGCGTCAGCAAAAGTGGTACCGGATGCATTACATAATGCACAGCGAAACCCGCAGCGGAGATGACTACCGCGAGGTTCCCTGCAATGGATGAAAACACTGACGTACTGATAGATATAGGCCAGTTGCGCATTGGCATGTACATCCAGCTCGATCTGAACTGGATGAGCCATCCTTTTCCTGTCAGCAGTTTTCGCATCGCGTCGGAGTCGCAGATTGAAATCCTGCGCGGGCTGGGCCTGAGCCAGATCCGCTACAGCCCTTCCAAGAGCGACCAGCCCCCACCTGAATCGCAATTCGCGCCCCTCCCGTCGGCCGGGCCGGTGGAGGGAGAAGCGCCGTTGCGAGACGCCGTCAACGGTGCTGGGGCCGATGGGGTGTCCGCGCCCGCCGTGGCGGCTGGGGATGAGGCGCGGCAGGCGGGGG
>JANJVX010000301.1 GCA_024709845.1 Burkholderiaceae bacterium
ACGGACATTTCAAGCTGGATGGTGACGTTGAGTTTCTTCATGGCGGTTTCCTTGGTGGGTAAGGGGCGAGGGTAACCCATGCCCCCTATGATGCGAGGCTTTTCCGACGCAGGCACCCCCGATGACCCTTTCCGCGCTTCCTCCCATCGGCACCCCCGGCCAGCCCTGGGGCCCCGCAGAAATCGCCCAGTGGCGCGCGCGCCAGGTGCGTCAGCGCAGCTATGCCGACGAGGTGCTGGCCGCCATCGAGCGCCTGCGCCCGCGTTTCGACGTGCAGCCCTACGGCGAGGTGGTTTACGGCGCCGAGCGCTACCCCCTGCTCGCGCTGCGCAACGGGGATTGGCACAGCGGCCTGCCCGGCGTGCTGGTCACGGGCGGCGTGCATGGGTACGAGACCAGCGGCGTGCATGGCGCGCTGCGTTTTCTGGACCGGCATGCCGAGCAGTACGCCGGGCGGGTGAACCTGCTCGTGGTGCCCTGCGTGAGCCCCTGGGCCTACGAGCGCATCCACCGCTGGAACTTTGACGCCATCGACCCCAACCGCTCGTTTCGCGAGCCCAGCCCGGCGCAGGAGTCGGCCGCGCTCATGCGCCTTGTGGCGCCGCTGCGCGGGCAGTTCGTGGCGCATGTGGACCTGCACGAGACCACCGACACCGACGAAACCGTGTTTCGCCCCGCGCTGGCCGCGCGCGACGGCAAGCCGTTCGAGCCCGGCAGCATCCCGGACGGCTTCTACCTGGTGGACGACACCGAGAACCCCCAGCCCGCCTTCCAGCAGGCCATCATTGAAGCGGTGGAGCCCATCACCCACATCGCGCCCGCCGACGCGCAGGGCCAGCTCATCGGCACGCCCGCCGTGGCGCATGGCGTGGTGCGCTACCCGCTGCGCGCGTTGGGCCTGTGCGCCAGCGTGACCGGCGCGCGCTACACGACCACCACCGAGGTCTACCCCGACAGCCCGCGCGCCACGCCCGAGCAGTGCGACGCCGCGCAGGCTGCGGCGGTGTGCGCGGCGATCGATTTCGTGCTGGCGCAGCGCTGACCGGCGCGCCTGCGCCCGGATTTGAGAGAAATCAGCCTCCAGGGCTTACAGGAAAAGCGTTACAAGCTATTGAAAGAGGAGCACGATCATTCCGCTGGAATGTCTGGCTCCACGAGCAGGGTCAGCAACTGCAGCGACTCCTGCCAACCCAGGTAGCACCCCTCGGCGGGTATGGCGGCCGGAATGCCTTCCTGCACCACGCGCAGCTCCGTGCCGACGGAGACGGCCCGGAGGGTGACTGTGGTGCGCATCTCGCCCAGGAGGTTGGGGGCATCGAAGCGGTCGGTGTTGACGATGCGTTCGCCTGGAATCAGCTCCAGGTATTCGCCGCCGAAGGTGTGCACCTGGCCGTTGCCGAAGTTGGTGAACTGCATGCGGTAGCGGCCGCCCACGCGCAGGTCCTGCTCCAGCACCCGCCCGGTGAAACCGTGCGGCGGCAGCCATTTGGCCATGGCGTCGGGGTCGAGGAAGGCGCGGTACACGCGCTCGGGCGGCGCGCGCAGCACGCGGTGCAGGGTGACGGTGCCTGGGGTGGACATGGGCGCTCTCCTGGTCGGCGTAAGGGGGCGGCCACGCCGGGGTGGCACGGCCGGAGGACCACTCTACGCCGAACAGCGCGTTCGCGCTGGCCCGTGCCCGGTCAGGCCGCGACGGTTTGTGCGCGGTAGCTCTCGCTGCCCTCGGCCCAGGCCAGCAGGCGGTCGATGTTGGGGTGCTTGCCGGGGTGGGCCAGCGCGTCCTGCGTGTGCTCGGCATACCACTCCAGCCCCAGGCGCGCGGCGGCGGGCGTGATCTGGCCGCCATACAGCGCCGCCAGCGCGGCATACACCGCCAGCGAACCGGCCTGGCCGGGCTTGTTTTCGAGGGTCGCGAGCACCTGGCCGTCGGCGGCCAGCAGGTGCAGGGCGGCGAGGTGGGTGGCGGAGGGGAGCTGCTGAAGGCGGTCGGTGAAGTTCATGGAAGTGCGGAATCAAGAAAGGCTGGCGCTTCTCAGCGCCAGCCTTGCGTCAGAAAGACGTGACCTTATCGCAATTTCACACCCCTTCCGGGGTGTGCGGTGGCTCACTTCACATCAAAGCGATCGAGATTCATCACCTTGGTCCAGGCGGCCACGAAGTCGCGAACGAACTTTGGCTGCGCATCGCTTTGCGCATACACCTCGGCGATGGCGCGCAACTGCGAGTTGGAGCCGAACACCAGGTCCACGCGGGTTGCCGTCCATTTCACGGAACCGGTCTTGCGGTCGCGGCCCTCGAAGATGTCCTGGGCCTCGGTGGCGGCCTTCCAGGCCGTGCCCATGTCGAGCAGGTGCACGAAGAAGTCGTTGGTCAGCTGCCCGGTGCGCTGGGTGAACACCCCGTGGGGCGCCTGGCCCCCATTGGCACCGAGCACGCGCAGGCCGCCCACCAGCACGGTCATTTCGGGGGCGCTCAGCGTCAGCAGCTGGGCCTTGTCGAGCAGCAACTCCTCGGCAGACACCCGCAACGCCTGCTTCTGGTAGTTGCGGAAGCCATCGGCCACGGGTTCGAGCACCGCGAACGATTCTGCATCGGTCTGTTCCTGCGATGCATCCGTGCGGCCCGGGGTGAAGGGCACCGTGACGGCATGCCCCGCCGCCTGGGCCGCAGCCTCGACGGCGGCACCACCGGCCAGCACGATCAGGTCGGCCAGCGACACCTTCTTGCCGCCCGTCTGCGCGGCGTTGAACCGGCCCTGGATGCCTTCGAGCACGCCCAGCACACGGGCCAGCTGCGCGGGCTGGTTGGCTGCCCAGTCCTTCTGCGGCGCAAGGCGAATGCGCGCGCCGTTGGCGCCACCGCGCTTGTCCGAACCCCGGAAGGTGGAGGCCGAGGCCCAGGCCGTGGCCACCAGTTCGGCCACCGAAAGGCCCGAGGCCAGCACCTGAGCCTTGAGCGCCGCCACATCGCTGGCATCCACCAGCGCGTGGTCCACGGCGGGCACCGGGTCTTGCCAGATCAGGTCTTCGGCAGGCACCTCGGGGCCCAGGTACAGGGCCTTGGGGCCCATGTCGCGGTGCGTGAGCTTGAACCAGGCGCGGGCAAAGGCGTCGGCAAAGGCCTGCGGGTCCTGGTGGAAGCGGCGCGCAATCTTTTCATAGGCCGGGTCGAAGCGCAGCGACAGGTCGGCCGTGGTCATCATCGGCGGGTGCTTCTGGCTGGGGTCGTGCGCGTCCGGAATCAGGTGCTCGGGCTTGCAGTTCTTGGCCACCCACTGCTGGGCGCCCGAGGGGCTGCGGGTCAGCTCCCACTCGTAGCCGAACAGCATGTCGAAATAGCCGTTGTCCCAGGTGGTGGGGTGGGGCTTCCAGGCCCCCTCGATGCCGCTGGTGGTGGTGTAGATGCCCTTGCCGGTGCCGAACTGGTTGATCCAGCCCAGGCCCTGCGCCTCGATGGGCGCGGCCTCGGGGGCGGGGCCCACCAGGGCCGGGTCACCCGCGCCATGCGCCTTGCCGAAGGTGTGGCCGCCGGCCACCAGGGCCAC
>JANJVX010000232.1 GCA_024709845.1 Burkholderiaceae bacterium
GGGGTCCATGATGGCGCCCGAGAGGATGTGCGCGCCGGGCTCGGAGCCTTTCTCCAGCACCACGACAGAGACATCCTGGCCGCGTTCGGCAGCGAGCTGCTTGAGCCGGATGGCGGTGGACAGCCCACCGGGGCCGCCGCCGACCACCACCACGTCGTATTCCATGGACTCGCGGGGACCGAACTGGGCGAGGATTTCTTCGTTTGTCATGTGCTTCTCGTCGGGCGTTTGATAATGGGTTATTTTGGGCAAGCAGGGGGATGGCCCCTGTCCGGCGGGTGACCGATTGTATGCACGGTTATGCCGATAATCGAACGGTCGTTCTATTTTCTAATCAGTGGAGATACTCTAAATGGCTTACAGCATCGATTTGTCCGGCCGCATCGCATTTGTGACAGGGGCTTCGAGCGGTTTGGGTGCGCAGTTTGCCAGAACGCTGGCGCGTGCCGGGGCAGGCGTGGTGCTGGCCAGCCGCCGCATGGAAAAGCTCAAGGAACTGCGTGCGCGCATCGAAGGCGAGGGCGGTGATGCCCACGTGGTCGAACTCGACGTGACCGACCACGATTCCATCAAGGCTGCCGTGGCCCATGCCGAGACCGAGATGGGGTCCATCGACATCCTGGTGAACAACTCGGGCGTGAGCACCACACAGCGCCTGCAGGACGTGAGCCCCGAGGACTACGACTACATCTTCGACACCAACGTCAAGGGCGCCTTCTTCGTCGCCCAGGAAGTGGGCAAGCGCATGCTGGCGCGCTCGCGCGGCGCGGCGCCGGGCAGCTTCACGGGCGGGCGCATCATCAACATCGCCTCCATGGCGGGCCTCAAGGTGCTGCCGCAGATCGGCGCCTACTGCATGAGCAAGGCCGCCGTGGTGCAGATGACCAAGGCCATGGCCATGGAGTGGGGGCGCTTCGGCATCAACACCAACGCCATCTGCCCGGGCTACATCGACACCGAGATCAACCACCACCACTGGCACACCGAGCAGGGCAAGAAGCTCATGGACATGCTGCCGCGCAAACGCGTGGGCCAGCCCCAGGACCTGGACGCGCTCATCGTCATGCTGGCCAGCGACCAGAGCCACTTCATCAACGGCGCGGTGATTGCCGCCGACGACGGCTTCGCGGTCTGAGCCCACGATGAAGATCGAGATTCCCGAGGCCAAGAAACTGGTCTATGAAATGCGCCTGCCCATTCGCTGGGGCGACATGGATGCGATGGGGCATGTGAACAACACCGTGTACTTCCGCTACATGGAGACGGTGCGCATCGAGTGGATGCGCTCGGTGGGCTGCGACCCCGACCTGCAGGGCCAGGGGCCGGTGATCGTCAACGCCTTCTGCAACTTCTACAAGCAGCTCGAATACCCGGGCGAGGTGCTGGCCAAAATGTATGTCAGCGACCCGGGGCGCACCACGTTCGAGACCTGGTGCACGCTGGAGCGCGCCGACCAGCCTGGCGTGGTGTGCGCGGCGGGTGGCGCCACCACCATCTGGGTGGATTTCCCGCAGCAGAAGGCGCAGACGCTGCCGGACTGGATGCGGGTGCTGGTGACGCCCTGATTGGAGGTGTTTTAAGGCTCAAGCCCCCTTTTTATGGGCGCTGATAGCTATTGAAATAATAGCTGTCACTTCTGCCGCGGCACCCGCCCCATCAGGAAAAACTCGGGGTTGGGCTGCATGCCGGCAAAGCTGGCCATGCGGTTGGACAGGCCGAAGAATGCGGTGATGGCGGCGATGTCCCAGATGTCCTCGTCGTCGAAGCCGTGGGCATGCAGGGCGGTGAAGTCGGCGTCCTCGATCTCGTGCGAGCGCTGGCAGACTTTCATGGCGAAGTCGAGCATGGCGCGCTGGCGCGGGGTGATGTCGGCCTTGCGGTGGTTCACCGCCACCTGGTCGGCCACGTAGGGTTTCTTTTCGTAGATGCGCAGGATGGCGCCATGCGCCACCACGCAGTACAGGCACTGGTTGGCGGCGCTGGTGGCCGTGACGATCATTTCGCGGTCGCCCTTGGTCAGGCTGCCTTCCTCCTTGAGCATCAGCGCATCGTGGTAGGCGAAGAAGGCGCGCCACTCGGCCGGGCGGCGCGCGAAGGCCAGAAACACGTTCGGGATGAATCCGGCTTTTTCCTGCACCTCCAGCACCTTGGCCTTGATGTCTTCGGGCAGTTCGTTGATGTCGGGGAAAGGGTAGCGTGCGCTCATGGGACGTCCTGATGCTGAAAGGTGGAGAAGAGGTCTGTGCATGATACGTGCACAAACGGGCGCGGCTGAAGTGTGCCGTTCTCACTCCTGCAGCGTCGCCGGCATGCCTGATGGAAAATCAGGGTTCAAGGAGAACAACCGATGGATGCACAGCAGCAGGCACAGTTTGACAAGGGTCTGGCCACCCGCAAGGAGGTCATGGGCGAGGATTTCGTGGCGCGGGCCTTTGCCGGCATGACCGAGTTCACAAAGCCGATCCAGGAGCACATCACGCGGGCCGCCTGGGGCGAAACCTGGCAGCGTGACGGCATCGATCGCAAGACGCGCAGCCTGGTCACCGTGGCCATGCTGGCGGCGCTGGGCCGTCCGCATGAACTCAAAGGCCATGTGCGCGGCGCATTGAACAATGGCGCCACGGTGCAGGAGATCCAGGAGGTGCTGCTGCACGCGGCCATCTACTGTGGCGTGCCCTCGGCCGTGGATGCCTTCCGGGCCGCAGCCGAGGTGGTGGACGCGTGAGGGTGGGTGCGTTCAGCCCGAGATGAGCTTGTGCACCAGGTCGGCGGCCGTCGAGGCGCCGTACTTGCGCATCAGCCGTGCGCGGTAGATTTCCACCGTGCGGTGGCTGATCGCCAGGGCCTTGCCGATTTCCTTGGACGTGAGCCCTTCGAGCAGGCGCGCGGCCACCTCGCGCTCACGGCCCGTCAGTTCGGCCTTCACGGCGCGCTGGGAGCTGAGATCCTCGAAGCTCCAGATGCCCGATTCGTGCGGGGCCTGGCGGTTCAGGGCGCGGCCCGAGACATGGCACCAGAACAGCTCGCCGTTGGCGCGCTTCATGATGCGGCTGTCCGAATAAAAGCCCTTGGCGTTCAGGATGGGGGCCATGCGGGCGCCCAGGCGTTCGTACTCGTCGGCGCTGGGGTAGAGCATCTGGAACGATTGCCCGAGCAGCAGTTCGCGCGAGAAACCGAACATCTCGCAGACATGGCGGTTGCAATCGACCATCGAGCGGTTGCGCGACAGGATCATGCCCACGGGAGCCATCTCGAAGGCGAGGCGGTAATCAACGTCCATAATGCGGTTGTTAGGGAGAACTACTTATCAAACTAAGTAGTATCGTAGCGTATCCAATTTGTTGAGGAGACCTTCGTGAACAAAGTATTTCCCTCGGCCACGCAAGCCCTTTCGGGCGTGGTTGCGGACGGCCAGCTTCTGGCCGTGGGCGGCTTCGGTTTGTGCGGCATTCCCGAGGCGCTGATCGATGCGCTGCGCGACTCCGGGGTGAAAAACCTCACGGTGATCTCCAACAACGCGGGCGTGGACGGCTTTGGGCTGGGCAAGCTGCTCGAAACCCGCCAGATCAAGAAAATGATCTCGTCCTACGTGGGCGAGAACAAGGAGTTCGAGCGCCAGTACCTGGCCGGTGAACTCGAACTCGAATTCACGCCCCAGGGCACGCTGGCCGAGAAGCTGCGTGCCGGTGGCGCGGGCATCCCCGCCTTCTTCACCAAGACCGGCGTGGGCACCATCGTGGCCGACGGCAAGGAGCTGCGCGAGTTCGATGGCGAAACCTACGTGATGGAGCGCTCGCTGGTGCCCGATGTGGCGCTGGTCAAGGCGCACCGCGCCGACAAGTCGGGCAACCTGCAGTTCCGCCTGACGGCGCGCAACTTCAACCCCGCCGCCGCGATGGCGGGCAAGGTCTGCATCGTCGAGGTGGAAGAGATCGTGGAAACGGGCGCCATGGACCCCGACCAGATCCATCTGCCGGGCATCTACGTGCACCGCATCGTGCACAACCCGAACCCCGAGAAGCGCATCGAAAAGCGCACCATCACCGAGAAAGCAGGAGCCTGAACCATGCCGTGGACCCAAGACCAGATGGCGGCACGCGCCGCGCAAGAACTCGAAGACGGTTTCTACGTGAACCTGGGCATCGGCATTCCGACGCTGGTGGCCAACTTCACTGGCGACAAGGAAGTGTGGCTGCAGTCCGAGAACGGCATGCTGGGCATCGGCCCGTTTCCCACCGAGGACCAGGTGGACGCGGACCTCATCAACGCCGGCAAGCAGACCGTCACCACGCTGCCCGGTTCGTCGATCTTCGGCAGCCATGACAGCTTCGCCATGATCCGTGGCGGCAAGATCAACCTGTCCATTCTGGGCGCCATGCAGGTCAGCGAGCAGGGCGACCTGGCCAACTGGATGATCCCCGGCAAGATGGTCAAGGGCATGGGCGGCGCCATGGACCTGGTGGCTGGCGTCAAGCGTGTGATCGTGCTCATGGAGCATGTGGCGCGCAAGAAGGACGGCACCGAAGACATGAAGATCCTGCCCCGCTGCACGCTGCCCCTGACGGGCGTGGGCGTGGTGGACCGCATCATCACCGACCTGGCCGTGATGGACGTCACCCCCCAGGGCCTCAAGGTGCTGGAGCTGGCGCCTGGTGTCACGTTCGAGCTGCTGCAGTCCAAAACCGGGGTGCCGCTGCTCCAGTAAACGGGCGTTCCCGCCCAGAGTGCCTGGGGCCCGCTTCGGCGGGCCTTTGCGTTGGCGTAAGGAAAACGAGGTGGCGGGCCGTATATTCTCAAGCTTGTTCTTCCACTGCTTCCCATGACCGATCCCCTGCTGGAGACGAGTACAAGCCCGCCCGACAGTGCGCATTACCTGCGTGCCGTGACCGACATGGCAGAGCGCTGCGCCGTGGTCACGCAGGATGCCATCTACTCTGCCAATGGCATCAAGCTGGTGGACAAGGGGGCGCGTATCGACAGCCGGTTGTATGACCGGCTGGTCCAGCACAAGCTGCGCGAGCCCATCGACAGCCACCTCACGGTCGAGAACGCCGTGGACGCCGCAGCCCTGGCGACGGCCGCGCAGCAAATGCTGCAGACCTCTGCGCTGCTTCGTTTGATGGTCCAGTCCCTCAGTGCGCCAGAGCGTCTGGTGGCACCCCTTCGCTTCATGCCCCTGGTGGGGCCCATCGCCTTCAAATTGACGGTGATGCGTGAGCAGCGTCCAGACCTGTTCCACCACAGCCTGCAGATGACCCTGGTGTCGCTGTTTCTGGGCATCAAGAGCGGCATGGGCGAGCGCGAGTGTGTGCCCCTGGCGGCCGCAGCCCTGCTGCACGATGTGGGTGTGCTGCACATGGCGCCGCAATGGCGTGATCGCAAGAACAAGGTGACCGGAGCCGAGCGCAAGCACCTGGTGGCCCACCCCATCACCGCCATGCTGATGGTGCGCGATGCGCAGGTCTATACCCGCGCCGTCGAGGTGGCGGTGCTGGAGCACCACGAACGCATGGATGGCACCGGCTACCCGCGCGGTCTTGCGGGCGAGAAGATCTCGCCCCTGGGTCGCATCCTGCTGCTGGCCGAGGTGGTCACGGCCTTCTTTGAAAAGAACACCGACATGCCGGCGCAGCAGTTGTCGCTCGTTCTGCGGCTCAATCACCGCAAGTTTCCAGCGGAGCTGGTGGCGCATGTCTTGCCCTTGCTGCAGGACGGGCCGGGGCACGATGCGTCGGAGGCTTTGCCTGCAGGGGAGCAGGTGGGCGCCATGGCCGGTGCGCTGGTCGAATCCTTCAAGCTGTGGGATCGGGCGCAGGCTTCACTGCCGAACGATGCCCGGCCCAATGATGCCGCCGGGCCCGTGGCCTTTGTCGATTTGCGCCTGCGCGCCCTGCAAAAGGCGCTGGCCGAAGCCGGTGCGCATCCGGACCAGCAGGCCAGCCTGATCGAGCAGCTGCAGGGCGATGCGGCGGGTCTGGCCGAAGTGGCCTTTGTGGTCCGTGAAGCCCTGTGGCAGCTGGAAAACATCGTGAACGGCTGCCAGCGGCGCTGGCCCGGCGTGCTCGAGCGCAGTCTGCCCGCAGACAGGGTGGTGGCTGACTGGTGCGACCAGGTGCGTGCGCTCATGCCGGTGGTGGTGGCACAAGGCTAGTTCGGTGAATCAGAGAAATCGGCGGTACATGAGTCCCCGCCTGCCGAGTCTGCGCTGATGCACAACCCACCGCACCCTCTGCCTCTGCCCATGCGGGAGGGCGTCAGCCCCAGTTGCGTGGTGCTGCCGTCCCAGGGGCACGGCAGCCTGATGGATTTCCTGGCGCAGCGTCTGCCCGCCGTGTCGCGCGACGCCTGGCAGGCGCGCATGCAGGCGGGCGAGGTGGTGGATGAGCGGGGCGAAGTCGTCACGGCCGCCCGTGCCTTCGAGCCGGGGCTGCGCGTGTTCTACTACCGGAGCCTGCCCAGCGAGCCGCACATTCCGTTCGAGGAAACCGTGGTCTACCGCGACGAGCACCTGCTCGTGGCCGACAAGCCGCACTTCATGCCCGTCATTCCCACGGGCCGCTACCTGCACCACACGCTGCTGGTGCGCCTCAAGCGCCGCATGGGGCTGGATGAACTCTCGCCCCTGCACCGCATCGACCGTGATACCGCCGGACTGGTGCTGTTCTCCGTGCAGCGCAGCACGCGCGGGCTGTACCAGGGCTTGTTTCGCGACCGCCAGATGACCAAGCACTACGAGGCCGTGGCGCCGTGGCGTGACGATGTGCCGTTCCCGCGCGAGCACCGCAGCCGTCTGGAGGAGAGCCCGCAGTTCTTCCGCATGCACGAGGTGCCGGGCGAGCCCAACAGCTGGACGCAGATGGAATTGCTGGAACAGGCCGGTGGCTGGGCGCGCTACCGGCTTTCGCCCATCACCGGCAAGCGCCACCAGCTGCGCGTGCACATGGCGGCCCTCGGCCTGCCGCTGCGCAACGACGCCTTCTACCCCGAGGTGAACGACCCGCCGGAAGGCGATTTTTCGCGCCCGCTGCAACTGCTGGCGCGCAGCCTGGAGTTCACCGACCCGCGCACGGGCGAGCCGCGCCGCTTCGAGAGCGCGCGCAGCCTGCTGCCCTTGGTGTGAATTGCTATTGATTCAATAGCTAATGGCGCTTGATGGACAAGCGCCAGAGGTGCTTTTTGCTTGAAACTGCTGCTCAATGGAGCATGAGCGAGCCAGCCGCCTTGCTCTTGCCCGCCCGCGCCGGCGGGTTGCACAGACCGCAGGTGTAGTGGCGGTTCTCGTACAGCTCGGTCACGAACTGGCCGCCGCACTGGCTGCACTTGGTGCGCGTGAGCATGCCCGCATCGACAAACTTCACCAGGCGCCAGGCCCGCGTGAACGACAGCAGGGGCTCGATCCCGGCCGTCTGCACCTGCTCGTTGTACAGGCGGTAGGCCTTGGTCAGCAGCTCCACCGCATCCAGATCCACGCCCTTGGACAGGTACTCGTAGATGTTCAGGAACAGCGAGCTGTGGATGTTCTCCTGCCAGGTCAGGAACCAGTCGGTCGAAAACGGCAGCTGGCCCTTGGAAGGCGACTTGCCCGCGATCTCCTTGTACAGGCGGATCAGACGCTCATAGGACAGCGTGGTCTCGGATTCGAGCACCTGCATGCGCGCCCCCATCTGGATCAGCATGGCCGCACGCTCGATCTGCTTGGATTCATTCAGCACGCTCTTGGCGGGGGCCTTGGCGGTGGACTTGGCAGCGGCGGTGGCGGTCATGGTGGAGGCTTTCAGAAAACGGTGGAAGAGGGCAGGAGGAGAGAAGCGCTCAGAGCACCTCGGAGACGCGGCTGGCCATCAGGATGTTGGCGTGCAGCGCATTGGTGGCCTCGTTGCCCACCTTCTTGGAAACATTGTGGTTGGTCAGCAGACTCCAGACCAGGTTGTCATCCACGCGGAACGAGCACAGCAGCGTATTGCGCGAGGCCAGCTTCATCACCTGGGCGGCCGAGAGCGAGGCCAGGATGTCGGCGGCATCCTCGTTCAGACCCAGGCGGAACACGGCCTCGGCCTTGTCCTGGCGGATCAGCGTCTGGGCCAGCATCAGGTAGGTGAGATTGGCTTCGCGGATTTCGGCGAGGAGTTGTTCGTTGGTCATGGCGGCATCCTTA
>JANJVX010000271.1 GCA_024709845.1 Burkholderiaceae bacterium
GCGTGACGGCCGAGAACATCGCCGCCAAATGGGGCATCACCCGCGAGGACCAGGACCGTCTGGCCGTGGAGAGCCACAACCGCGCCGAGCGCGCCACGCAGGCGGGCTATTTCAAGGACCAGATCGTGCCCGTGACCCTCAAGAGCAGGAAGGGTGACGTGCAGTACGCGACGGACGAGCATTTCCGCCCCGGCGCCACGCTGGAGGACATGGCCAAGCTCAAGCCCGTGTTCATCAAGGAAAACGGCACGGTGACGGCCGGCAATGCCTCGGGCATCAACGACGCCGCCGCCGCCGTGGTGCTGATGGACGCACAAGCCGCCCAGGCGCGCGGCGCCAAGCCGCTGGCGCGCCTGGTGGCCTACGCCCATGCCGGCGTGGACCCCAAGTACATGGGCATCGGCCCCGTGCCGGCCACGCAGCTGGCCCTGAAGAAGGCGGGCCTGACGGTGAAGGACCTGGACGTGATCGAGGCCAACGAGGCCTTCGCCGCCCAGGCCTGCGCGGTCACCAAGGACCTGGGCCTGGACCCAGCCAAGGTCAACCCCAACGGCTCGGGCATCTCGCTGGGCCACCCCATCGGAGCCACGGGCGCGCTGATCACCGTGAAGGCGCTGCACGAGCTGCAGCGCATCCAGGGCCGCTATGCGCTGGTGACCATGTGCATCGGCGGCGGCCAGGGCATTGCGGCCATTTTCGAGCGGATGTGATCCCCTCCCCCGGGCGGCCAGCCAGGCCGCCCTTTTCACGACTTGACAGAGACCGAAACCCCATGATTCGCAAATTTCTGACCTTCACCGCACTGGCCCTGGCCGTGGGCACCTCGGCCCACGCGCAGGCCCCCGCCCCGGCATTCCCCAGCAAGCCGATTCGACTGATCGTGCCCTTCCCGCCCGGTGGCGGCACCGACATCCTCTCGCGCCTGGTGGCCACCAAGCTCACCGAAGCCAACAAATGGACCGTGGTGGCCGACAACAAGGGGGGCGCTGGCGGCACCATCGGCATCGGCGAGGCCGTGAAGGCCGCGCCCACGGGCCATGATCTCGTGATGGGCCAGAAAGACAACCTGGTCATCGGCCCCTGGCTCTACAAAAACCTGCCCTGGGACCCCACCAGGGACCTCACCGCCGTGGCCCATGTGGCCTGGACGCCGGTGATCATCGCCACCAGCGTCAACAGCAAGTACAAAACCCTGGCCGACGTGGTGGCCGCCGCCAAGGCCGCGCCCGGTACCGTCACATACGGTTCACCCGGAAACGGCACGTCCATCCACCTGGCGGGCGACCTGTTCGAGAAGGCCGCAGGCATCAAGCTCAGCCATATTCCGTACAAAGGGTCCAACCCGGCCCTGATGGACGCCCTGGCGGGCAACGTGGACCTGCTGGTATCGTCCGTGCCATCGGCCATGGGCCAGATCAAGGCCGGCAAGCTGCGCCCCCTGGCCGTGACCTCGGCCCAGCGCAGCTCCTCGCTGCCCGATGTGCCCACGGTGGCGGAGTCCGGCTTCAAGGACTTCGACGTCAGCACCTGGTATGGCTTGTTTGCTCCCGCAGGCACCCCGGCCAGTATTGTGGGCATCCTGAATGCCGAGGTGAACAAGCTGCTGGCCACGGCCGAAATGAAGTCCGCCATCCATGCGCAGGGTGCGGAACCGCAGGCCATGACATCCGCACAGTTCGAGGCCCTGCTCAAGACCGATTACGCCAAATGGAAAGGCATCGTCGAGGCCTCAGGCGCGAAGATCGAATAAGCGAACCCACCGCACAACAAAAAAAGGCTCCCTCGGGAGCCTTTCTTGCTGAAAACGGCTAGGCAATCAGTCGCGCACGACGAGCACCGGCACATGCACCAGGCCCAGCACGCGCTGCGTCACGCTGCCCAGCACCAGCTTCTCGATGCCACGACGGCCGTGTGAACCCATGACGATGAGATCGGCGCCCGTGCTGTCGAGCGCACGCGAAATGCCTTCCTGCACGGCATGGCCTTCGCCCACCACGGTAGCGGCTTCCACACCCGCTTCCTGCATGGCCTTCTTGGCCGCGTCGAGAGCGGTGTTGGCCTCGGCGGTGGCGGCGCTCAGGTACTGTGCCTGGCCATAGGCGAAATCAGCCCCCACGCCAGTAAAGGGGTACGGGTCAATCACATACAGGATGGTGACGGTGCTGCCAAATGCCTTGGCCAGACCGGACGCCTTGGACACTGCCAGCATCGAGGTGGGGGAACCGTCCACGGGGACCAGAATGTGCTTGAACATGAAACTCTCCTTCGGTTGATGGGAACAGCCCGCACCCGGAGGGATCACCCCGGGCGGGCAAGCATGTGCGCTGCAGTGTAGCGCGGCGCGGCGCCCTTGCTCCCGCGATAAGACGCTTTCATGTCACCGCTGTCCCGCACGGCGCGTCATGGGGTGCCCGGCATGCGGCGGTGCCGCACATCAACACGCCGAGCCGCTCTCAGTCGCGGTGCTTGTTGCCGCGCCCCGGGCCCCGTCCGTTGCCCGGACCATGGACCGGACGGTGGTCATGCCGATGCACATGCCGTCCGCCATTCCCCTTGCCATAGTCATGGCGTGGCGGCTCCTTCACGAAATACACGGGCTGGCCACAGGCGGCGTAACGGGCGCAGTGCTTGCTCCAGTTCTTGGCATGCCCCGGAGGCACATACAGGTAAATCGGCGAGCGCGGTATGACCACGGCAGGCGGATGAATCACCATCGGCTGCGGGTACAGCACGGGCGGCGGCGGCGCATTGCCGATCTGGACCCGGCCATAGACACCTGGAGCAAGCTCTCCCCCGACCGTGGCGTTCACGTAGGCCTGGGAATGTGCCGCCCCGGCGGCTGCACAGAACAAGACAACGGCGGCTCCACAGAAGCGCAGTGATGGATGCATGGAAATCCCCAAAAAACAGACAGTCCAGATTTTCATGCCCGTGATGCAACCACCGCGTAGGACAAAGCAGAAACCGCAAGATATTCAAAGAAAAATTGAGTTACGCCTTACCCAAAAAGCGCCAAAAGCTATAGATTTCATAGCAACAAACACCTCTGCCTGCCCCCCCGGAAAACAGCGCGTGACTGTAACCATTTTTGACAAAATTACGCCATGCCCCTGGCCCTGCGTGTAGCATCAAGGCCAAACAACTGTCCCCGTCAGACGCCATGCCCCACGAACGACGCCACTACATCCGGGTGACCTTTGACGCACCGGCGCAACTCACCACGGCCAGCAGCACCTACAGCGCCCATGTGCTTGACCTGTCACTCAAGGGCGCCCTGGTGGCGCTGGCACCGGGTGTGATACTGCCTCCGGGCACCCTGTGCCAGCTGACCGTTCCGCTGACCAGCACCAGTGACCACATCGCCATGTCGGCCGAGGTGGCGCATGTCGAAGGCCATTTCGCCGGGCTGCTGTGCCGCACGATCGACCTCGACAGCGTGACGCACCTGCGCCGCCTGATCGAGCTGCAACTGGGCGCGCCCTCTCTGCTGGAGCGCGACCTGGCGGAGCTCACGGCGCACTCCCCGGCCCCGCCCCTGACCTGAGAACTGCGGTCTGGCTACCGGTCCGTTTCTGCGTCCTGCAACAACCGCCACATCACCTTGCCGCTGCCGCTTTTGGGCAGGGAGTCAACAAACTGCACCTTGCGCGGCACCTTGTACACCGCCATGTTCTCGCGGCACCAGTCGATGATCTCCTGCTCGGTGGTGTGCTTGTGGCTGGCACGCAGAACCACCACGGCCTTGACACTCTCGCCCCGGTAGTCATCGCGCATGGAAATGATGCAAGCCTCCTGAATGGCCGGATGGCGGAACATCAAGGCCTCCACTTCGGCGGGCCACACCTTGAAACCCGAGGCATTGATCATGCGTTTGAGGCGGTCGGTGAGAAAAAAATAGCCATCACTGTCCACATGGCCCAGGTCGCCCGAGCGGAAAAACCGCTTGCCTTCAAAATCGACAAAGGCGGCCTCTGTGGCTGCAGGCCGCTTCCAGTAGCCGTCGAACACTTCGGGGCCGTGGATGATGATCTCGCCCTGCTCGCCCACGGGCATTTCCTGCAGGGTATCGGGGTCCACCACGCGCGCATCGGTGCTCATGAAGGGAATACCCAAACATTGCTGCTTGGGGTGGTCTGGCGGGTTGGTGTGCGAGGGCGCTGCGGTTTCCGTCAGACCATAGCCTTCGGCATAGCGCAGGCCGTATTGTTCCAGCAGGCGTTGTGCCACGGCCTGGGGCATGGCGGCGCCGCCGCCGCCGATGTAGTTCAGGCTGGAGAGGTCGTACTGGGCAAAGTGCGGGCTGGCCAGCAGGTCGATGACCATGGTGGGGATGTTGGTCCAGGCCGTGACCTTCCAGCGCGAAATCAGGCGCCCGGCCAGGTCGCGGTCCCAGCGCGGCATGATGACCAGCGTGGCGCCAGTGTAGATGGTGGCATGCATCACGCTCACCATGCCGGTGATGTGGAACATGGGCACGACCGCCAGGGTAATGTTCTCGGCGGAGGCGTTGCCCCACAGGCTGCTGGCCACGGCGTTGTGCATGATGCTGCTGTGCAGGTGCATGCACCCCTTGGGCAGGCCGGTGGTGCCGCTGGTGTACGGCAGCACCGCCAGATCGGTCGGCCCCACCACATGCTCAGGCGGTGCATCGGCGCAAGCCAGCATGTCGCTCCAGGAGTGCACCTGGCCGCCTTCAAGTGACGGCAGCGGATGGGCGGTGCAGAGCCAGTCGTGCCAGGCGGCCGGGGGGGCATCCTCGCCAGCCATCGGGGCGTCGAAGGCATCCGTGAACTGTGTGGCCACCAGATGCCTCAGCCCCTGTCCCGTCGGCAAGGCATTGCTCGCCTTGGCCAGCTCAGGCGCCAGATCGGCCGTGGTGATGGCCACGCGGGCGTCGGGGTCGGTGATGTAGTGCTTGAGCTCTTCGGCCCGGTTCATGGGGTTCACGGGTACCACCACCGCGTTGGCACGCAGGATGGCGAAATGCGCGAGCACCAGTTGCGGGCAGTTCTGCATGCACAGCACCACCCGGTCGCCGCGCCGCACCCCGAGCGTATGCAGTTGCGCGGCCAGCCGCTCGGCACCCTGCGCGAGTTCGCGGTAGCTGAACGTACGGCCAAAGAAAACCAGCGCCGGCTTGTCCGGGTAGCGCAGCGCGCTGATGGCCAGGTTGTGCCACAGCGAGGTGGCGGGTGGCGTGATGGAATGGGGAAGACGAGAGGGCCAGAAAGCGTGGTGGGCGTGCATGGTGAATCCTTAGCGCTTCAGTCTAGAACCCGGACTGCGGCGAGGCGTTTCGGGTTTCTCCCACCCCCGTGTCACTTGCGGGTCACCCGCCGGAGGCGCTGAGCTGCCGTGCACGCACCCCTGGGCTCAGAGCCCCGGGTGGCGGTGCTGCAGGTCAACGCATCTCGAAGGCTTCCTGGTGAAACCGAGGCCTGCCTCCCATGGCGCGGAGGCCATCACGCAGGGCATCGGCCAACCCGCTGGGGCCGCAGAACCAGATTTCCGCATGCTTCGCCTCGCCCAGCGATTGCGCTGTCAAGGTACTGCCCTGGCGTGCGCCGTGGATGTGGAGTTGAACACCCGGAAGTGCAGCGCAAAGTGCTTGCAGCCGAGGGACAAACACATCAGAGGCTTGATCCCGGGTGCAATAGTGCAGATCGGCGGTCGGCGCCATTTCCGGGCGCGCCTGCAATGACTCCAGCCAGGCCAGAAAGGGCGTGACACCGATGCCCCCCGCAATCCATATTTGCCGGGCCCGGTGATTGATGCGCGCCATGTCGAACCGGCCGTACGGTCCCTCCACCCGCACAGTTTGCCCCACCTGCAGGCGACGGCCCAGCTGCCCGGTGTAATCACCCAGCGCCTTGATCTGAAAGCAGATGGTCTGGTCGCCTTGGTCCGCACTGGCGATGGTGAACGGGTGTGCGCCTTCCTTGTCGTCAAACGTGATGAAGGCAAATTGCCCCGGTCGGTGCCCGTGCCAGCCCTGGCTGAGGCGGCATTGCACCGTGGTGACATCCTGCGCTGGCTGCTCGATCGCGACGATTTCGCCGTGTACCGTGCGGGATCTTCCGATGCGGTTGAGCAGCGAATGCAGCGCTCCATAGACACCCACGGCCAGGAGCACAGCCATGAGTGCTCCCACAGGCTGGGTCCAGTAATCCGTCGGCGCGAGCAACGCGGCATGGAAGGCCAGCATCAGATACAGCACGGGCATGGCCCGGTGCAGGATGCTCCAGGTGCGGTAGGGAAACTTTTTCCAGAGCGTGATCACCAGCATCAACAGCAAGGCATAGATGGCCCATTCCCCCATGTCCTCTGCCAGGTCGCGCAGGACCTCCAGAAGTCCCACGAATTTTTCTTTTGGCAAACGGCCTTCACGACCGATTGTGGCTTTGAGGACATCGCTCGACATCTCGACCAGCCAATGCAGCGCGGCAAAGGAGACGGCCAGAATGCCGGCCCACTTATGCGTGCGATAGATGCGGTCCATGCCCCCGAGGGGGACTTCGAGCCAGGCGGGCCGGGTGGCCAGGAACATGGCCAGCGACATCATGGCAATCGACAGCAGACCGCTGAGGTACAGCGATTCCTGGCGTGCGACCCACAAGGGGTGGGCACCTGCCACCGGCAAAGCGCTGGAGAAACCCAGGCCCCAGGCAAGGGCCACCAGGGCCATCAGGCTAGCGAGCAGTGTTTTCATGGTGAGGAACTCCTTAGACTGACATGCCTGCGGTCAGAACGACTGCAGGCCAAGTGCCCTAACGCGCTAGGGACGCCGGGCTGACGGGCTGCGTAGGCAAGTCGTCACGGCAGCGGCGCTTGGTACAGTCTGCCGACGATCGCTTGCTGTCGGCATCCACGCCAAGGCGCCTGCTTTCACCACGCTGGTTCATGATCTCGCCAGTCTGCGGATTGACGTACAGCTTGACCCGGTC
>JANJVX010000030.1 GCA_024709845.1 Burkholderiaceae bacterium
TTGCGGAGCCGGGCTGTTCAGATCAGGCGGCCATCGTTGCCCAGGGCTTCGTCAAGGCGCCGCACCAGGGCCTGCAGGCGCTCGCTCTCGCCGTTCTCGCCGCCCTCGTGCGCGGCCGGGAGCGCCGATGGCGGGCTGGCCGTTTGCTGGGCCGCAGCGGCCAGATCGGCGGCCTCGCGGTCGCCCAGCTCGAAAGCCAGGTTCAGCGCGGCCAGCACGGCGATGCGCTCGCGGGCGCGCACCTTGCCGGCGTCGCGAATGCGCAGCATGGCGGTGTCCACCCGCTCCACGGCTTCGAGCAGTCGCGCCTCGCGGCCCTCGGGGCAGCCCAGCAGGTAGCTTTGCTGCATGATCTGCACCTCAAGCTGTTTCATGCGTCGTCCTTCGGTTCGGGCGCGGGGGGCAGCCGCTCGATCAGGGCATCAATGCGGTGGCGTGCCGCCTGCAGGCGTGAGCGCAGGGAATCGCGCTCCTGCGTGAGGGCCGCGACCTGTTCGGCCAGCAGTTCGTTGGTGCGCTGAAGCTGCTCGTGGCGCACCAGCAGGCGCTCCACGCGCTCGGCGATCTGGTCGAGGGGGGACAAAGAAGCCATAGAGCCCCAGATTGTAGGCAGTTGGATTCCAAAGCGCCGTAAAATCTCGGGCGTTGGTGCTCGCGGTGTGGTTCACATGCCGCAGTTCAACGGGAAGCAGGGAGGTCGCCGCCAGCCATGGCGACACCGAGCCTGCGCTGCCCCCGCAACGGTCAGCGGACGAATCACCCGATTCTCTCTTCAACACTCAGCCACTGGGCGCCTTGAACAAGCGCCTGGGAAGGCGTTGGAGGGCGTTCCGCCAGCCCGGATACCGGCCAACACGGTGGCCGTGCGCGCCCTCCAGGGCTGGCGTGCGGCCGTATCACCTATTTGCTGGCGGGGAAGCCGGCGCGGGTTGTTTGCTGACACTGATTTCCATGAAAAACCGTTCCCTTCGTGCGCGCCGTTCCGCGCCGCTGCGTCCTGCCGTTCTGGCGGCCCTTTCCTTTCTTGCGGCCACGGCGGCGCAGTCCCAGGAGCCGATGCAACCCCTGCTGCTGGCGCAGAACGCGCGCATGCCCTCGCTGCAGGACACCGTGGTGACCGCCACCCGCACCGAACAGCCCCTGGCCGACTTGGTGGCCGACGTCTCCATCATCGACCGCGAAACCATCGAGGCCAGCGGCGCCACGGGCCTGGCCGACGTGCTGGCACGCCTGCCCGGCGTGGAGATCACGCGCAACGGCGGCATCGGCAATGCCACCAGCGTGTACCTGCGCGGCGCCGAATCGCGCTTCACGGCCGTCTACATCGACGGCGTGCGGGTGGATTCGCAGTCCACGGGCGGCGCCCAGTGGGAGCAGATTCCGCTGGCGCAGATCGAGCGCATCGAGGTGCTGCGCGGCCCGGCGGCTGCGGTCTATGGCTCGGACGCCATCGGCGGCGTGGTGCAACTGTTCACCCGCAAGGGCGACGGCACGGCTGCCCCTTATGTGGGCATCGGCCTGGGCAGCCGTGGCCTGCGCAAGCTGGAGGCGGGCATCAGCGGCGCTGCCGGTGCCGACAAAGCGCTGGACTATTCGCTGGGCCTGTCGCACGAGCGCAGTGACGGATTTGATGCCAGGACCAGCGGCGTGCACAACCCCGACCGCGACGGCCACCGCAGCACCTCGGGCCATGCACGCCTGGGCTACCGCATTGATGCGCGCCACAAGCTCGACGCCACGCTGCTGACCAGCCGCCTCAATGCCGGTTACGACAACTCGGGCTACAAGCCCGCCAACCCGGTGGATGATCGCGGCCAGCAACGCCTGCGCACCGCCGGGCTGAACTGGGCCGCGCAGTGGACCGACGCCTACAGCACCCGCGTGTCGGTCACCGACTCGGCCAGCCGCTACGAAACCACGCCCTCGCCCTACCGCACCGAAACCCGCCTGCGCGGCTACCTGTGGCAGAACGAAGTCCGCCTGGGCGTGCACCGCTTCAGCGCTGCGCTGGAGCGCCGCGAAGACCATCTGACCAACGCCCCCATCGACCAGGGCCGCTCGCAGGATGCACTGGCGCTGGGCTACGGCTACCAAAGGGGTGCCCACACGCTGCAACTCAATGTGCGCCACGACGACGACAGCGAATTCGGTGGTAAGGGCACGGGCAGTGTGGCCTATGGCTACGCCCTCACGCCGGCGTGGCGTGTCACCGCCTCGGCGGGCACGGCCTTCCGCGCGCCCACGCTGTACCAGCGCTTCAGTGAATACGGCCTGGCCTCGCTGCGCCCCGAGTCCAGCCGCAACGCCGAACTGGGCCTGCGCTACGCGCAAGGGCGCAGCAGCTTCTCGGCCGTGGTGTACCGCAACCGCGTAAACAACCTGATCATTTTTGGCTCGCCCGGCGGATGCCCGTCCTCCTTCGGCTGCTACACCAGCGCGGCGCGCGCCCAATACGAGGGCTTGACGCTTGCGGCCTCGCACCACTGGGCGGGGGTGCAGTGGCATGCTTCCGCCGATGTGCAGAACCCGCGTGACCTGGGCACTGGCAGGCAACTGCGGCGCCGTGCCAAGCACCATGCGACTTTCGGTGCCGACACCCAGGTGGCGGGTTGGACACTGGGCGCCGAATTGCAGGCCTCGGGCCGCCGGTTTGAAAACGAAGCGAATACCCAGGTGCTCGGCGGCTATGGACTGGTCAACCTTTACGCCAGCACCCGCGTGGCGCGCGACTTCACGCTGCTGGCGCGCATCGACAACCTGGGCGACAAGGATTACGCACTCGCCCGCACCTATGCCACGCCCGGCCGCACGCTCTATGTGGGCCTCAAGTGGGCGCCACAGTAAGCATGGCCACCTCCGCAACGTGCCCCGCCTTGCTCGTGGCCGCCCCGGCCTCGGGCCAGGGCAAGACCACGGTGACGGCTGCGCTGGCGCGGCTGCATGCCCGGCAGGGGCGGCGGGTGCGCGTGTTCAAGTGCGGGCCGGATTTTCTCGACCCGCACTGGCACCAGCTTGCCAGCGGCGCCCCCGTGCATTCGCTGGACCTGTGGATCAACGGCGCGCAGGACTGCGCCCAGCGCCTGCACGACGCCGCGTGTGAGGCGGATTTGATCCTCATTGAAGGCGTGATGGGCCTGTTCGACGGCGATCCGAGCGCAGCCGACCTGGCGCAGCATTTCGGCGTGCCGGTGCTGGCTGTGGTCGATGCCTCGGCCATGGCGGGCACCTTTGGCGCACTGGCCCACGGCCTGCGCGACTATCGGCCCGGTCTGCCCTGGGCCGGGGTGCTGGCCAACCGTGTGGGCAGCCCGCGCCACGCAGCGATGCTGCAGGCCGGCCTGCGCGATCCGCAGGACTGGCTGGGTGCGCTGGCGCGCGTGTCCTTGGGCGAGGGCGGCGCCGCACTGCTGCCCGAGCGCCACCTCGGCCTGGTGGCCGCGCACGAACTGGGTGATGCCCTGCAGCGCCTGGACGCCGCTGCTGACGCGCTGGCCGCCACACCGCTGGGGCAGATGAGCGCTTCCGACCTGCAACGCTGGGCCGTGGACTTTGCCGCGCCGGAAACGCTCGAAGCCGTGGCGCCGCTGCTGGCTGGCCGCACCGTGGCCGTGGCGCGCGATGCGGCCTTCAGCTTCATCTACGCCGCCAACCTGCAGACGCTGGAGCAGCTCGGCGCGCGCGTCAGCTTCTTCTCGCCGCTGGATGGCGACCGCTTGCCGCCCTGTGACGCCGTGTGGCTGCCCGGCGGCTACCCCGAGCTGCACGCCGCGCAGATTGCCGCCAACACCGGCCTGTGCGCTGACCTGCAACGCCACCTGGATGCAGGCTGCCC
>JANJVX010000077.1 GCA_024709845.1 Burkholderiaceae bacterium
GTTTGAGTCGGTTTTTATTCATTTTTTTGCCGGGTCTCGCGCAGACCCCGCACCCCATGCCCGGGCGCGCCAGCCTTGCGCCGGGCCGCAGGGGTTTCTTCCTTATCTCGTTTTTTATTGGAGATCACCATGACATTCCAACGTATCGCTTCCCCCCTGCTGTTTGCCGCAGCCTTGCTGGCTGGTGCCGCACAGGCACAGACCGCCGCGCCGGTGGCTGCCGAAGGCGCCTGGGCCCGTGCCAGCGTTCAGGGCCAGAAGGCCACCGGCGCCTTCATGCGCCTGACGGCCAGCGAGGACACGCGCCTGGTGCGCGCCGAGTCGCCGGCGGCCGGTGTGACGGAGGTGCACGAGATGAAGATGGAAGGCGACGTGATGAAGATGCGTGCCGTGCCCGGCCTCGACCTGCCCGCAGGCAAGGCCGTGGAGCTGCGGCCCGGTGGCTACCACGTCATGTTGATGGACCTGAAGGCGCCCCTGGCCAAGGGCTCCAGCGTGCCTTTGACCCTGGTCTTCAAGAACGCACAGGGGGCTGAGAGCCAGCTGCAGCTGCAGGTGCCCGTGGCCGCCCAGGCGCCCGGTGCGCACGCGGGCCACGGTGCTGGCATGAAGCACTGATTCCTCTGGTCCAGTGGGCGGGTGGCGGCCAGGCGGAGGTGGTGCAAACACCAATCCCCCCGCCGCCCTGGGTGTCGCCACGCCGGGCCGGCATTGGAGTAAGCTGCTCATATCCTTGTCACCCACTACAGCGGAGCGGCCATGAGCGACACATCCACCACTGGTTTCGGCAAATTCGTGCCTGGTTTCGATTTCCTGCAAAGCCTGGCCAAGGGCGCATCGAGCAACATCCCGCAGTTGCCCAGCCTGTCCAACTGGGTGGCACCCACCATCAGCGTGGAAGAGCTGGAAAAGCGCATCGAGGAACTCAAGGCCGTGCAGTTCTGGCTGGAGCAAAACTCGCGCGCCCTGGCGGCCACCATCCAGGCGCTCGAAGTGCAGAAAATGACCCTGGCCACGCTCAAGGGCATGAACTTCAGCATGGGGGATGTGGCCAATGCCTTCAAGCTCAAGACCGCCGACACTGTGATGGACGGCGTGCACAAGGCCGGTGAAACCATCGCCAGCGCGGCCAGTGCCGTCACCGGGGCGGCCAGCCGCGTGGCGGAGATGGCCTCTCCAGAGCCTGCTGCACCGGTCAAAACCCCCAAAAGCAGCAAATCCAAGGCCGCTGCCGCGCCCGCCAGCATGGTCGATCCCATGCAGTGGTGGGGGGCTCTGACCCAGCAGTTCCAGCAGATTGCCGCGACCGCCATGAAGGATGCGGCCAAGCAGACGGCACTGGACACCACCCGCAACATGGCGGCTGGCCTGGCCAAGGAAGCCCTGAAGACCGCCACCGGCATGGCCAGCCAGATGGCGGCCAAGGGGGTGCAAAGTGTGCAGGGTGCCACCCGGCGTACGGGGCCCGGCAAGGCGGCTGCTGCTCCGGCCGCTGCTCCGGTCCGCAAGGCAGCGGTGCGCAAGGCTCCGGCCAAGAAAGCGGCGGCCAAAAAGGCACCGGCCCGGCGTCCGGCATCGAAAACGGTGCGTTGAACGGGTGGCTGCCGCTGACGGCGCGCAACCCTCGGCAAGGGCTCCCATGAAACTCTGCCCCACCGGACATGCCACCCATCCGCAATGGCGCATGGCTGCGGCGCTGGTCCTTGCACAGCTGCGTGCGCAGATGGCTCTGCCAGCCTATGCGCAGGCGCCTGCGCTGGGCCTGCTCTATATCACCGACCACTATGCCCCCCAGGCGCAGGAGCTGCTTGATCACCTAAGCGCGGAGCTGCCCGAGGTCACTGACTGGAGCGGTACGGTGGGTGTGGGGGTGTGCGCGGGCAATGCGGAATATTTCGATGAACCGGCCCTGTCGGTCATGCTGGTGGAGCTGCCCTGCGACCAGTACCGGGTGTTTTCCGGTGTGGCTCCCTTGCCGCGCGGCGGCACGGGCGGTTTCGTGGCGCATACCGCACTGGTGCATGCCGACGGCGATACGCCCGACGTGGCGAGCCTGATCGCCGAGATGGCCGAACGCACCACCAGCGGCTACGTATTCGGGGGACTTTCTGCGAGCCGGACGGGCAACGTGCAGTTTGCCGTGGGCGGCAGCGGCAACCTGGCCGGGCACGGGGCTGCGGGGGGGGTGTTTGGCGGAGGGCTGTCAGGCGTGGCGTTTGGTGCTGGTGTCGCATTGCTCTCGCGCGTGACCCAGGGTTGCCAGCCCGTGGGGCCGACGCACCGCATCACGGCCGCCAAGGACAACGTGGTGCTGCAACTGGATGGTGAACCGGCCCTCGATGTGCTGCTGCACACTCTGGATGTGTCGCTGGAAGGTGATCCGCAGCAGGCCGTGCAGCGGGTGCGCGCCACGCTGGCGGGGCTCATGGATGCCGATGGCACTCCCGGGGAGCGCACCGGCCACTTCGGAACCGATACGCGGGTGCGCCACATCATCGGCCTCGACGGCGTGCGCCATGGTGTGGCCCTGGCCGACATGGTGGAGCCCGGCATGCGCCTGGCGTTCTGCCAGCGCAATGTGGCGGCTGCCCGGGCCGACCTGATGCGCATCTGCGCCGAAATCCGTGAAGAACTGGCGCCCGGTGAAACGGACCTGCTGCCACAGGGACAGGGTGCCCGTGCCGATGCACGGCAGGAAGCCGGGCGCGATGCGCCGCAGGGGGCGCACGTGACCTATCCCGAGCGCCACATCGTCGGCGCCCTGTACGTGAGCTGTTCCGGGCGGGGTGGGCCGCATTTTGGCGGCCCCGGTGCCGAGCTGCAGATCGTGCGCCACGCGCTGGGCGATGTGCCCCTGGTCGGTTTTTTTGCAGGCGGCGAGATCGCGCACCACCATCTGTACGGCTACACCGGGGTGCTGACGGTGTTCTGCTCCGATTGACCGCTCCTGGCGGGCGATCAGTCGCTCTCGGTGGGCAGGCCGTCGGCAGCCCATTCGGGCAGGCCGCCGCGCAACCAGTACACCGTCTTGTAGCCCTTGCCGGAAGCCACCTTGGCGGCCTTGTACGACTTCCAGCATTCGGCCCCGTTGCAGGCAAAAACCACCGGCCGGGCGGGCGCCGCCTGGGTGAGCTTGTCGAGGGCGGTGAAGTCGTCCTGCGCGGCATTGAATGCCACGTCCTTCAGGCTCTTTTCGATGTAGGCAGCCCACAGGGCACCTTTGATGCGCTTGGTCCTGAATTCTTTCTCGGTGCGTGTGTCCACGATCAAGGCACCCTGGCTCTGCAGTTGCTGTGCCTCCTTGGCGCTGATCCGCTGGACTCCCGGCAGGCCTGACGGGGTGAAAAGGCCCAGTTCGGCCACGCGCTGGTATTCCTGCGCCTGCGGGCGCTGGGATGCCAGGGCCAGACCGGCCTGGTCGCTGGACGTGGCGAACCACTGCGCCAGCCTGGCCCGCGTTTCGGCGGGCAGGTCTTTTCGGACAACCACCGTGAAACCGCCTGGCACCGGCATGCTGGTGGCCAGCACGCGGGCGCCGCCCGGATGGGCGGCCGACCACTCGGCCCATTCATCGGCACGGACCACGGTGGCATCGGCAGATCCCAGCGCCATGGCGGTCAGACCTGCCTGGGGAAACTTCTCGTGCTGTACCGCCTTCAGGTCCTTGAAGGAGAGACCCGCTTCGTTCAGCATGCCGCGCGCCATGTAGGTATAGATCGAGTCCTGTTGAGGCAGGTAGAGCCTGCGGTCTTTCATGGCTCCCACGGCAGGAACCTGGGTTGTTCCGACCAGCAGGTACTGTTCGGACTTGCCCGTCGAGCCCACCAGCTCGTAGCCTCTCTGCAAGGCCGAAGCCGCCACCTGGGCCGGGCCGATGAACACGTCATAGCCAGCGCTGCGCGTGGTGCGCATCACGTCTGCCAGATCGTCGCTGGTGGATACCACGGCATTTTGCGAGGCGGCTCTGGACAGGCCCGATTCCATGGCGCTGCGCAGGATGGTGTGGGCTGCCTTTCGCGCGGTGGGTTCCACCGCCACGATGGCCGTGAGCTGGGCTGCTGCCGACTGGCCGGCTGCCAGCAGGGCCAGGCCGAGTACGCCGGAAAGGGCAAGGGAGTGGATGCTGACGCTGGGGTGCATGGTGTATTCCTGAGGCGGCCGACAGGCCGAGCGCAAGGGATGTCCTTGCCATCGGCTTTGAATATGCACCAGCCCCACGCATCTACAACGATGGTTTCATTTCATGTAGTAACTCTTACATTTCTTGACGGTTATCAAGTCGCCATGCTGCCTGGTGGCAGGCCAGAATCCGGACCATCCCGTTCGCAGATCGGTCGCAACCTGCGTCGCCGCATTTCGGGTTTTTTCTGTCTTTCACTCTCAACCAAGGATCGATCCATGAAAAATCCCGTGTCGTTGCCGCGTCGTCACATGCTTGCCGGAAGTGCTGCTGCCCTTGGGGCGCTGGGCATGGCCAGCTGGAGCAGTGGCGTGCGGGCGCAGGCCGCCGCCCCCAAGCCCCTGCCGGGATATGCCGGCTGGAAAGACGCCAAGTCGCTGATCGTGCACAGCAGCAACACGCTGGAGACACGCCGTGCGGCGTTCGGCACCAGTGTCATCACGCCAACGAGCCAGCTCTATGTGCGCAACAACCTGCCGGTTCCGGAAGCCTCCGTGCTGGACCAGCGCGACGCCTGGAGCGTGAGCATCGAGGGGGTGAAGAACCCGCGCAGCCTGACGCTGGCCGAACTCAGGACCCTGGGTGTCGAGACCGTGGCCACGGTGTTGCAGTGCTCGGGCAATGGGCGCGGCTTCTTTCCGAGCAAGCCCAGCGGAACGCCCTGGACCGTGGGTGCCGCTGGCTGTGCGCTCTGGAGCGGCGTGCCTGTGCGCCATGTGGTTGCGGCACTGGGCGGGGTGGCGGAGGGCATGGTCTATCTCACCGGCACTGGTGGCGACAAGGTGCCTGAGGGTGTGGATCCGCTCACCGTGCTGGTGGAGCGCTCCGTGCCCATCAAGGCCCTGGACGATGCCTTGCTGGCCTGGGAGATCAATGGCGAGCCCATCCCGCTCGCCCATGGCGGGCCGCTGCGGCTGATTGTCCCGGGCTACCAGGGCGTGAACAACATCAAGTATGTGAAGCGCCTGGCGCTGACCAGGGAGCAATCGCAGGCCCGCATCATGTCGCACGGCTACCGCATGTCGCCGCCCGGTACCAAGGCCAGTCCTGACCAGCCTTCGGTGTGGGAGATGACGGTCAAGTCCTGGATCAATGGTCCGCTGCCTGAAAACGGACCGCTCAAGGCAGGCATGGCCCAGATCCATGGCGTGGCCTTTGGCGGCACCCGGGCCGTCCAGGGCGTGGAGGTGTCCGTGGATGGGGGGCAAAACTGGCAGAAGGCCCAGCTGATTGGGCCGGATCTGGGGCGGTTTGCCTGGCGCCAGTTTGTCTTGCCGGTGCAACTTCCGGTCGGCACCCATGTGCTGGCCAGCCGAGCCACCGACGCGGCGGGCAATGTGCAGCCCGCCGACCGGGAAGAAAACCTGGGGGGGTACAACAACGCCAGCTGGCGTGACCATGCGGTCACCGTGACGGTGGCGTGACGTGACGAGGCACTTGCGCCTGCAGACACATGGGTGCTGGCTGGGCCTGTGTGCGCTGGCGCTGCTCCGCGTGGGCCACGCCGCCGGGCCTGATGAGTTGGAACGCGGGAAGGTGCTGTTCACGACAGTGCAACCGGCCTGCGCGGCGTGCCACACCCTGCAGGCCGCAGGCGCGCAGGGGCAGGTAGGCCCGGTGCTGGACGAAATCCGGCCGGATGCGGCACGGGTGTTGCGTGCCATACGCTCGGGTCTGGGGGTGATGCCGTCGTATGCGGAGCGGCTCAGTGAAGATGAAATGCAGGCGTTGGCCCAGTTCGTTGCGCGCGCAACGGGCGCTGCATTGCCCGCAGCCGGGCGTTGAGCGGGGTTCCGGAGCCTGCCAGCCTGCACAGTAAGCCCCCACCCTCTTCGTTGCCAATGCCCGCCAAGGCCCGTGCCGTGGCTGCATTGGTGTTCGAGAGCCTGCCTCCATCTGCCCCGTTGCGCGGGCATACTACGCCCCATTCCTCGGATGCTTCCTTGCGGCGGCCTGTGCCGTGCGGGGAGGCGCGACCTTGCTTTGAAACGGGTTTCTGCATGCCGAGGGTGTGCCGTGACCAAAGGGCGTGTCGCCATGGTCCAATCGCCTGGAGGCTCGATGGGGGTGTGTGCCGGTGTGGAAATTTAGCCGTCTGTCGGTGCGCGCGCAGCTCATGCTGCTGCTCGTGGCCGTTCTTCTTCCGGTGCTGGGTGTCTTGTTGTATCACTTGGCGCACGGCAGGCAGATGGCGCGCGATTTTGCCTACGAACGGGTGCGCATTCTGGCCCATACCACTGCGGTCGGATTGGGCAGTTTGCTGCGTGACCACGAGGCAGTTCTCCGGCGCATCGCGCAACGGCCCATGGTCATGGCGCTCGATGGCCAAGCCTGCGATCCCATCATCGTCGAATTCGTCAAGCTGTATCCCGAGTTCACCAACCTGGTCGTGCAGGATCTGGCGGGGCGCAATGATTGTTCTTACCTCAGCCAGAAAATCACCCGTGAACAGCTGGGCGGCATTCCCGGGTTTCGGGATGCGATCACCCACGGCACGATGACCGTGGGTGGCGCCGTGCTGGGTCCGCTGTCCGGGCGCTGGATATCGGTGCTGTTCTATCCCGTCAAGAATGCACAGGACGAAACCACGGGGCTGATCAGCCTTCCCATGGATCTGGTGCAACTGGGGGAACGCATGCTCGGCTCCCTGCCGCGCGGGACGCTGGTGGTGGTGCTCGACAAGAGCGGCACGATTGTGCTGCGCTCCAGAGATGCAACGACCTGGATCGGCCGGCCTGTGCCTTCGGAGATGGCGCACCTGGCCACGTCGCAGACCGAGGGCAGTGCTCTGACCATCAGCGCGGATGGGGTGCAGCGCCTTTTTGCCGTGGCACCGGTGGAGCGCGCGGGATGGAGCGTCCTGGCTGGAGTGCCGGTGGACGAGGTGTTCGCCGATACCAATGCGGCGTTTGCCAGCGGCATTCTGCTGGCGCTGGCAATTCTGGCATTCGCGCTGGGGCTGGCCTGGCGTATCGGGCGCGGCATTGTTCGGCCCATTGACGCGTTGAGTCTGGCGGCATCCCACGTGGCAGACGGTCAGACATCCACGCGGGTGCAGCTCGATTCGGCACCGCGCGAACTCTGGGCCGTGGCCCGGCAGTTCAACCACATGCTGGATGCGAGCGAGCGAGCGCAGGCAGAGCTGCGTGAGAGCGAGGAGCGGTTCCGGACCCTGGCGCGGTTGTCTTCGGACTGGTACTGGGAGCAGGATGCGGACTACCGTTTTGTCCGGTTCGACGGCCGGGTGCTCGATGGCACCGGCATCTCGAGCGAAGGGTATGTGGGCAAGACGCGCTGGGAACTCCCTGCGCTGAACCTGACCCAGGAGGACTGGGCGCGGCACCGTGCTGTACTGGACGCGCGGCAGGAGTTCCGGCATTTCGAGATCCTGCGCCTGGGGCCCGATGGCCGGGAGCGCTGGGGAGCCGTCAGTGGCACGCCGATCTTCGATGCCAGCGGCCAGTTCTGCGGCTACCGGGGGGTGGGGACGGACATCACCGAGCCCAAGCGGCTCGAACAGGAGCGGCTGCAATTGTCGCTGCACATCGAAGAGCTGTCCCGGCGCATGGTGCAGGCACAAGAGGAGATCCGGCGCCGGTTTTCGCGCGAACTCCACGACCGGACCAGCCCCAATCTCGCGGCGCTGCGCATCAATCTGGACATGATCACCAGGGCATCGCCGGCCGAGCGCTCCACCGAGGAGTTCGCGGGGCGCGTCGAAGACACCCGTGCACTGATCGAGGACACCACCCTCAGCGTGCGTGAAATTTGCGCCGAACTGCACCCTCCGGTGGTCGACTGCGGAGGCCTTTTTGCCGTGGTGCAAAGCTATGCGCAGCAGTTTGCACGGCGAACCGGTCTGCAGGTGAATGTCGAATGTCCGCATGGCGAGGTGCGGCTGGCGCATGACCTGGAACTGGCACTCTTTCGTATCGTGCAGGAGGCGCTGACCAACAGCGCTAAGCATGCCCAGGCGCGCACGCTGACGGTGCTCCTGCAACTGGATTCGCACCCGGTGGTGGTCATGGTCACGGATGATGGCGTGGGCTTTGATGTCGAGAAGGCGCTGAAGTCCCGGCACACCGCGGGGCTGGGGCTGATCAACATGCGGGAAACTGCAGAGTTCGCCGGGGGACGCTTTACCCTGCAGTCCGTACCGGGCCATGGCACGCGGATATGTGTTGAAATCTGAGCCCCATGCACAGTCCCCCCTCCGCCAAGGTTCGTGTCCTCCTGGCCGACGATCATCAGATGTTCCGGGAGGCGCTGTGCCATCTGCTGCAGTCGCAGCCCGATATGGATGTGGTGGGCCAGACGGGGGACGGCATGCAGGTGGTCGATCTGGCTCGCAAGACGGAGCCACAGATTGTCTGCATGGACATCAGCATGCCGGGATTGGATGGCGCCGAAGTCACGCGCATGCTGCGAAAGGCTTTGCCCCAGGTGTTGGTGGTGGCCTTGTCTGCTTATTCCGACCAGCAGTATGTGCTGGACATGCTGAACGCCGGTGCCAGCGGCTATGTCACCAAGGCGGAAGCCAGCGATGAGCTGCTGCGTGCCATTCGTACCGTGTTGAGTGGGCGCACCTATCTGTGTCCGGACGTCGCGGGGGTGGTCACGGGTGTTCTGGTCGGAAAGAATGTGGCAGCCCGGCCCACCGCCGTGCTTGGTGCGAGGGAGCGGCAGGTGCTGAAGCTCGTGGCCGAGGGCTGCACCTCCAATCAAATCGCCGAAATGCTCAACATCGCACCATCGACCGTGGAGGTGCACCGGCGCAACATCATGCGCAAGCTCGGCCGGCACAGCGTGGCTGCACTGACCCGTTACGTGGTCAACAACGAACGGGGCCAGCGCGGGTAACCCGGGCGCTTCCGGCGGCAGGCATGGGTGGCGGACTCTTCGCCATTCAGGGAAAGTGTAAATACCGAAATACCGGTAGTCCTGATACCAATTTTTAGGCGTTGTGGTAAGAGGGATTCTTATTTATAGTAACAATTGGTTTTGGCATGAAGGGTGGGCCCACAGCACAGCGCGATCCTGCGGGGTTGCAGAATGCCATTTCCATAGCCGGGTGATCCGCCCTGGTGTTTTGGTACGGTGCTTTGGCCAACCGGTGTTGTTATCCTTAACCCCGATACATCCCATGTCTCTCTTGCACCGCCTGAGCCTGGCTCAGAAGTTTCTGATCCAGGGATTTGTTGCCTTCATCATGGTGGCGATACCCACGGGGCTCTATATGCGCCTTGCACTGGAGGACGTCTCCCAGGCCAAGCGCCAGGTGCAGGGTGGCAAGGTCGTGAGCGAGATCAACCGTGTGGTCCAGTACTCCCAGACGCACCGCGGTCTGTCGGCCAGCGCCCTCAGCGGCAATGAAAAACTGGCGCAGCGCCGCCCTGCCATGGCGCAATCGCTGGCGCAGGCCATCGACAAGGTCGAGCAGGAGTTGAAGACTGCCAAGGCGCCGCTGCAGATCGCTGGTCTCTGGGCGGAGCGTCGCCAGGAATGGGTGGCACTGGAGCAGGGCGTGGCGGGCAAGCAGATACCGGCGGCCGAAAGCACGCGCCGCCATACCGAAATGATTTCACGCCAGTTTCTGGTGGGTGAGGCGGTCATGGATGGATTCGGCCTCTCGCTTGATCCCCGTCTTGATACCCACATGCTGACGCAGGCGGTGCTGGTCAAGGCCATGATGCTGACCGAGTTCATGGGGCAGATGCGTGCGCGGGGTGCTGCATTCATCACGGTGGGGTCCATGCCTCCCGAAGGCCGCGCCGCAATGCAGGGTTTGCACCGTCAGGCGCTGCAGGCGCAGGCCGATCTGTTCCGTAACCTGGGCAAAGCCACGGATGCCAATCCGGCGATGCGCCAGGCACTGCAGGCCGCCAGTCAGAAGCAGCGAGAGCAGATTGACCGTACGCTGAAGATGGCCGAGGATGGGCTCATCAACTCACAGGAAATCACCATTGCCGCTGAGGCCTATTTCGACGAATTCACTGGCACGATCGACGGTATCTATGAATTCAACAGCCAAGCCACCCAGGTGTTGGCGGGTGCGCTCCAGGACCGGGTCGTGCAGACGCAGTGGCTGGCCTTCGGTACCCTGGGTTTGCTGGCCCTGTTTGTGGCGGGTGCCACTGCGATGGTGTACGTGTTCGTGCGCAGCATCACCGTGCCGATGCGCGAGGCCGTGACGCTGGCGCATGCCGTAGCCGCAGGAGACCTTACGACCGAGATGCATGCCTATGGCACGAACGAAACCGGGCAACTGATCAATTCCCTGATCGAGATGCAGCAGAAACTGGGCGGCGTGGTGAACCATGTGCGCCAGGGGTCCCAGGCCGTCGCCACGGCCAGCATCCAGATCGCGCAGGGCAACCATGATCTGGCTTCACGCACAGAAAGCCAGGCCAGCGCCCTGGAGCAAACGGCCGCGTCCATGGAGGAACTCAATTCCACGGTTCAGCAGAACGCCGAGAACGCCCGCCAGGCCAACGATCTGGCCATGAATGCCAGTACCGTGGCCGTCAAGGGGGGCGAGGTGGTGTCCCAGGTAGTCGAAACGATGAAGGGCATCAACGACAGTTCGCGCAAGATCTCCGACATCATCGGCGTGATCGACAGCATTGCCTTCCAGACCAACATCCTGGCGCTGAACGCCGCCGTGGAGGCGGCGCGGGCGGGAGAGCAGGGCCGGGGCTTCGCCGTGGTGGCCACGGAAGTGCGCAGCCTGGCCAGCCGTTCGGCCGAGGCAGCCAAGGAGATCAAAACCCTCATCAATGCCAGCGTCGAGCGGGTCGAGCAGGGCACGGCGCAGGTCGATGAGGCGGGCGCCACCATGACCCAGGTGGTCGATGCCATCCGGCGGGTGACCGACCTGATGAGCCAGATCAGTGCGGCCAGCAGTGAGCAGAGCCTGGGCGTGGCCCAGGTGGGCGAGGCGGTCACCCACATGGACCAGGTGACGCAGCAAAATGCGGCACTCGTCGAGGAAATGGCTGCCGCCGCCGACAGCCTCAAGCTGCAGGCACAGGACCTGGTGGCCGGGGTGAATGTGTTCAAGCTCCGATCGCAGGAGGGCGCCGCACGGCCTCTGACCAGTACGGCCCCCCGCCTGGCCGGACCAGACGACGGCCGGGCGTGGTGAGCCGCTGATTCATGACCATTCACCACAAGGGCAAGGCAGCGACGAGGCAATTCGTTCTGTTGCTGGCAGCCCTGGCATTGCTCTTGCCCCTCACCGGGTGGATGGTTGTCAGGATACAGGGCCCCAAAACCGAAGCCGAGGCCTATGCCAACCTGGCGGCGATCGCGCGACTCAAGACCGACCAGATCGAGAACTGGCTGGGCGAGCGGCACAAGAATGCCGAACTGCTTTCGGGCGATGCCGTGTTCGCTCAGTCCGTGGTGGCCCTGCAGGCCCATCCGGCCAGCAGCACCGCGCATCTGGCTGCCATCCTGCAGCGCTTCGCATTGCTGCGCACTGCGTTTGACTACGACACCATTGACCTGCTGGCGCTGGATGGACAGGTGCTGGCCTCGATGGCGGGGCCGGTGGAGTCGCCCCCCCGGTACGACAGCTTCCTGCCCCGGCTGATACAGGCCGAGCAGGCCGTGCGCCTGGACCTGAACGTGAATGCACAGGGGCACGCGCAGTTGCGCTGGTTGCTGCCGGTCTACGACGTCAGTGAGGTGGATCGCCGCTTGATCGCCGTGGTGCTGATGGGAATTTCGCCCGACCGCTTCCTGTTCCCGGTGATCCAGACCTGGCCCACCTCCAGCCCGAGCGGCGAGACCCTGCTGGTCAACCGAGAGGGCGATCAGGCGGTGTTCATGAACGAATTGCGCCACCGCAGCGGCACCGCCATGAAGCTGCGCCTGCCCCTGTCGGACGATGAATTGCCGGCCGCCGTGGCGCTGCGTGCCAGCGAGCCCGGACTGGTGCAGGGCAAAGACCATCGCAAGGTGCCTGTCCTGGCCGCCTACCGGCCGGTGGCGGGCACGGACTGGCGCGTGGTGGCCAAGATCGACCGGGCGGAGGTGCTCGAATCCGTGCACGTGCTTGCCTGGTGGGTCAGTGCCGTGACCACGCTGGCCATTGTGGCGCTGACCCTGGTTCTGGGCCTATTCTGGCGTCAGGTGCGGCGCAACCAGCGGCTCGAAGCGTTGGCACAGAAGGCCCGGTCGGACCAGTTGATGGAGCGGTTCTTTTCGCTGCCATTCATCGGTATCGCCACGGGCGACCTGTCGCGACCGCGCTGGGGCCGGTTCAACCGCCATTTCTGCAGCATCGTGGGGTACACCCCGGAACAGATGGCGTATCTGGGCTGGGCCGACCTGGTCGGTCCCGAAGATCTGGCGCAGGACCTGCAGGGCGTGGAGCGCCTGATGCGCGGCGAAATTGACGCCTATGCCGTGGACCGGAGCATTCGCCGGGGAGATGGCAGCGAGGCCTTTGTCAGTGTGCAACTGGGCACGCTGGACGAAGAAGGCGGCGGCAAACGCTGCATTGTCATGCTTCAGGACATCACCCAGCGGCACCAGGCAGAAGTCAAGATCAAGCGCCAGTCCCACCTGTACGCGGCCCTGAGTGCCTGCAACCAGGCCATTGTCCAGTGCAGCTCTGCCGATGCGCTTTTCACGCGCATCTGCCAGACGGCGGTCGCCCTGGGCGGGATGCAGTCGGCCTGGATTGGAACGCTCGACCCCATCACCCGCCGCCTGGTGGTGGTGGCCTCGTATGGCAAGGGGGCTGTGGAGCCCGGGCTCTGGCTGGACCCGGCCCACAGTGTCAAGATGCTGGGCATGGGCAGCGCCTCCACGGCCATTCGCGAGGACAGGCAGGTCTGGATCCAGGACATTCCGAATGCACGGCCTGCGGTGGCCTTTCCGCTGCACCGCCATGCGGAAGTGGTGGGGGTGTTCGTGCTGATTGCCGGGAACGAGGGCACCTTCGACCTGGATTCCCAGGCCCTGCTGTCCGAGATGGCCTCGGACATGGACTTTGCGCTCGGCTACTTCGAGCACGAAGCCCAGCGCAAGCGCACCGAAGAGTTGCTGCGCCAGTCACAGACGCAGCTGGAACTGGTGCTCAAGGGTTCCACCGACGCGCCCTGGGACTGCAACCTGGTCACCCAGACGATGGAGTATTCGCCACAGGGCTGGCACATGCTCGGCTATGGCGTGGACGACATGCCCCGGGGGCCGGTGCGGCTCAAGGCGCGGATCCATCCCCAGGACCTGGGCAAGATCCGGCGGATCTACGAACGGCTCCTGACCTCGGACGATAGCGTGGTGGTCGAGGAATTGCGGCTGCGCCACAAATCGGGGCGATATGTGCCAGTGCTGGCCCGTGGATTTGTCTCGCGGGATGCGTCGGGGTGCCCGGTCCGTGTCACGGGTACCAACATGGACCTCACTGTCCAGCACCAGAACCACCAGAAGGAAATTCTGCGTGCCTTTGCCCTCGAACTGGTGGCCAGTGAACTCGACATTGACCAGATCCTCCACGACCTGCTTGGCAAGATGGAGGAACTGCTGCCGGCCGACCGCGGGGTGGTTTGGCTGCTGGACGAGCGGTCGGGGCAGATCGTTCCAAGGGCCGCTGCCGCCATGGAGAACCTGCTGGCCCAGGCCCGTGCGGTGATGCCGCTGGAAGAGGGCGAAGGCCCCTGGGGCTGGGTCGAGTTCAGCGCGGGCACTGCCGATCCCCAGGCGCTGGCCAGCAGCCACCTTCGATCCATCGTGCACTCCATGGCCCATCAGGCGGGGCTGGCTGCGTGCTGGTCCGTTCCCATTCTGTCGGATGCCCGGCAGATCGTCGGTGTGCTCGATGTGCATCGCCGCCGCAAGGCCGTTGTGGATCCCCACGACATTGTCCTGATGGAGCGGGTGACCCACTTCATGGGCAGCGCCATCAAGCGCAAGGCCTTCGAGGCGCAGGAGCGTCTGGCGGCCGAAGTGTTCTCGCACAGCCACGACGGCATCATGGTCACGGATGCACACCACAAGATCTTGCTGGTCAATCCTGCGTTCACCGCCATCACCGGCTATGGCCCCGAAGAGGTGCAGGGGCGCAATCCGCGCATCCTGGCGTCAGGCCGGCACGACGCGGAGTTCTACGGCAACATGTGGCGCCGCATCCACGCCGACAACCTGTGGCAGGGCGAGATGTGGAACCAGCGCAAGAACGGCGAGGTGTATCCCCAGTGGCTGACCATCAGCCGGGTTGCCAATGCCGACGGCGATGCCACGCATTTCATCGCCATATTCTCCGACGTCAGCCAGCGCAAGGCCGACGAGCAGCGCATCCGGTGGATGGCGCATTTCGACTTGCTGACCGGCCTGCCCAACCGGGCCTTGCTGAGTGACCGGTTCGCGCATGATCTCAGCATGGCCGAGCGCAGCGGTGAACCGCTGGCGCTGATGTTCCTCGACCTCGACCATTTCAAGAACATCAACGACTCGTTGGGGCATGGCATTGGCGATGAGCTGCTCATCGCGGTGGCGCGGCGCATGCGCCAGCAGGTGCGCGAGCAGGACACCGTGGCGCGCATGGGCGGCGACGAGTTCGTGCTGGTCCTGCCCAACACCGACGCCGACGGTGCTGCGCACCTGGCGCGCAAGTTGATCGATGCCATCGCCGCGCCCATCCAGATCCGCGAGCATGAGCTGATGGTCACGCCTTCGCTGGGCATCGCGATGTATCCGGACGACGGACACGACCTGGAGTCCCTGGCCCAGCATGCCGACGTGGCGATGTACCGCTCCAAGCAGGACGGCCGCAACGCCTACCGCTTCTATTCCTCCGACATGCAGTCGCATTCGGCGCGCACCCTTCTGCTTGAAGGCGCGTTGCGCCGTGCCCTGGAGCGCAACCAGCTGGCGCTGCACTACCAGCCCCAGCGCAGCCTCAAGACCGAGCGGATCATTGGCGTGGAGGCCCTGCTGCGCTGGCAGCACCCGGAACTGGGCATGGTGTCTCCGGCCGAATTCATTCCCATCGCGGAAAAGAGCGGTCTGATCCTGCCCATTGGCGAATGGGTGCTGCGCACGGCGGTGCAGCAACTGGCGCGCTGGATGGCCGCGGGCATGCCGCCCATGATCATGGCGGTGAATATCTCGGCCATCCAGTTCCGGCACCCGAACCTGCCGGACCTGGTGACCCGCATCCTGCAGGATGCGGGTGTCGCGCCCGAGTGCCTGGAGCTGGAACTGACCGAAGGCGTGGCCAGCAATGATCCGGACCGTGCCATCGCCATCATGGCGGATCTGCGCGCGCGGGGTGTGCGCCTGTCCATTGACGATTTCGGTACCGGGTACTCATCGCTGAGCTACCTCAAACGCTTCCAGGTCTACAAGCTGAAGATCGACAGGTCTTTCGTGCAGGACATCATGACCAAGATGGAAGACTGGGCCATCGTCAACGCCATCATCCGCATGGCCTCCAGCCTGGGGATGCAGACCATTGCAGAAGGCGTGGAAACCCAGGAGCAGCTCAACGCCCTGCGTGCGCAGGGGTGTGACGAAATCCAGGGCTATTTCTGCAGCAAGCCGCTGCCCGCCCCGGAATGCGAGCAGTTCCTGCGGGCCCAGGCCCTGCTTGCGCGTCCGGCGGAGCAGGTCTGAGAACGTTCAGGCGGCGCACTGCAGCGGGGGCAGCGCGCCGCCCTGCAGGCCGGTGAAGGCGAAATCCACCTCCGGCACGCGGCCACTCACGATGTCGGCCAGCGCCCTGCCCGAACCGCAGGAATGCGTCCAGCCCAGCGTGCCATGCCCGGTGTTGAGGAACAGGTTGGGCAGCTTCGTGCGGCCGATCAGCGGCACGTTGCTCGGCGTGGCGGGGCGCAGGCCGGTCCAGAACTCGGCCTGGGTTGTGTCACCCGCGCCGGGGAAGAGCTGCTCCACGCGGCGCACGATGGCCTCGCAGCGCGCGGGGTTCAGGTTGCGGTCGTAGCCGTTCAGCTCGGCCGTGCCGGCAATGCGCAGCCGGTCGCCACTGGCCGAGGTGTAGCGCGAGAACACCAGCTTGAATTCGTCGTCGGTCAGGCTCACCTGGTGCGCCAGACGGGCGTCCTTCACCGGCATGGTGACCGAGTAGCCCTTGGCCGGGTAGATGGGCAGGCGGATGCCCAGCGGCTGGGCCAGCAGCGGGCTGAACGAGCCCATGGCCAGCACATAGGCATCGCCACGCACGCGCTCGAAGCGGCCTTCGGCGTTGGTCAGCTCCACATGGTCGATTTCGCCACCTGCCGTACGCAGTGCCGTGATGTGTGCACCCATCTGAAAGCGCACGCCGGCCTGCTCGCAGAGCCGGGCCAGCTCGCGCACGAACAGGTGGGCATCGCCCGACTCGTCCTCGGCCGTGTAGGTCGCGCCCGCCAGTTGCGGGCGGATGTGGGCCAGCGCGGGTTCGATGCGCACCGCCTCGTCGGCGCTGATGACCTGGCGCTCGCAGCCGAGCTGGCGCATCTGCTCGGCCGGGGCCAGGGCGCCGTCGAACTCCTTGAGATCGGTATAGAAGTGCAGGATGCCTTGCGTGCGCTGGTCGTACTGGATGCCCGTGTCGCGGCGCAGTTGCTGCAGTGCGCCGCGGCTGTAGGTGCCCAGGCGCACGATCTGCTCGATGTTGTGGCGCGTGCGCGCGGGCGTGCAGTTGCGCAGGAATTGCAGGCCCCAGAGCCACTGGCGCATGTCGGCGCGCAGACGGAACAGCAGGGGCGCGTCTTCCTGGCCCAGCCACTGTAGCACCTTGAGCGGAGCGCTGGGGTTGGCCCAGGGCTCGGCGTGGCTGACCGAGATCTGGCCGCCGTTGGCGAAACTGGTTTCCGCGCCGGGCGTAGCCTGGCGGTCGATGGCGGTCACTTCGTGGCCGAGCTGCTGGAGGTAGTAGGCCGAGGTCACGCCGAGCAAGCCGGCGCCGAGAACGATCACGCGCATGATTTAGAGCCTTTTAGGGTTCTAGCGCTTGGTGGGCGTGCGCGAGCAGCTACTTTATTCATAGCGTGCAGTTGGCGCGTCTGCCAAGCTGCCGCTCCCCCTGTCCCTGTTACCTGAGAGATTCACGCCGCGCCAACACGGCGCGGGGCTTGCTCCTTCGGTGCGCCACGGGCGTGGCGGCTCTCCAGACGGCTTTGATGATGGTGCAGTACGGTACCTGAGCGTGTATGGGAGTTTGCGCCTTCGGTGAGGCGGCTCGCGCCGCCTGCTCTCCTGCAGCGGCCATTCTAGGGGTGCGCGCTGGCTTATGTGCCACAACGGATGCTTATGGAGCGACGGCCGCGTACACCGCGCAGCGTGTCAGTAGCGGTAGGGGTTGCCCGGCTGCCTGTCGTGGCGGTCGGGCACGCCGTCGCCATCGCGGTCCCAGCCCCCGGGCTGCATGCGCCACCGGCCATCGCGCTCCTCCCACCGGTGGGGCCGGTAGTGGTAGCCGGGGCGGGCCTTCACCCAGTGGCCTTGCATCCACACATGGCGGTGACCGCGCCACTCCCAGTGGCCAGGCACCCACACCATGCCGCGGCGCGGACGCGGGGCGGCTTCATGGCGGGGCGGCGGCGGTGCGGGATGGTATTGCATCTGCACGGGTGCCGTGTGCCGGTGCGGGGGGGTGCCTGCCTGGACGACGATGGTGGCATGGGTCTGTGCCTGCGCCACGTTGGCACCCAGCGAGAGCAGGGCGATGGAAATGGCAGCGATTGCATTGCGGGCCATGGTGATCTCCTCGAAAGAGGCTCCTTGCGGAACCGGGAGACTTCATCGTGCGGGCGTTGCGTCAAGCCGGTGCCGGTGAATTGCGAAGTCTTGTGAAGTTGTGTTTCCCGGGGTGGCAGCCCACCGGGCCTTCGTGACTTTGTTCACATTCCCGGTGCAGCCCAAAGAACGTGTTTACGATCTCCCAGGGGCCGCGTGGCCCGGGTGAAGCACCCGCTGCATCAAGATGCCGAGGGCGCCACCATGCCACGCTGCAGAACCTCGCTGCCGCTGTGGGTGTGCACCCGTGCGCCGAGCAGGGTGAGCAGGTGCATGAGGCCCATCCACATGCGTTCGAAGGCCGGCAT
>JANJVX010000088.1 GCA_024709845.1 Burkholderiaceae bacterium
GCATCGCAAAGAAAAATCGGTGATCATGCAGCGCATCTTGCGCAATGATGCGCAGATCCGCTGTCTGGCAGAGCCCTGGCTGGCCCAGTTTGAGCACATGTTTGAAGGCCAGCCGCAAATGATGCACTGAACGTGATCCCCATAGAAAAACCCCGCATCGCGGGGTTTTTCTATGGGGATTCTGTTTTTATGCTCCTGATATAGGAGCTACTCACGCTCTATTGAATTGATTTTCATGGTATTTTTGTTTGAAAGTCCTTATACATCAAGCGCGTAAAGCTATCAAAAACGTAGTCCTCGTGGTGTTTTCTTGGTGCTACACCTGCATGTTCATGATGTCGGTATAGGCCTGCACCATGCGGTTGCGCACATGCAGCGTGGCCTGAAAGCCGATCTGTGCCTTCTGGATGGCCACCATGGTCTCTTCCAGGCTGACATTGGGGTTTTCAATCTGCACTTCGCGCTGCATGTCGGCGGCGCGGTTCTGGTTGGCGCTGACCGACTGTAGCGCGCCCTTGAGGGCGCCCGAAAATCCGGCCGCATTGGTTTCGTTGGCTGGCGCTGCCGCACGGCGCGCCAGGCCGGCACCCGTGAGGGGGGTGGTTGCGCTTGAGATGCGAAGGTCCATGGCAGTGTCCGGTGGGAATGGGGGATGACGCAATCGTAGTTGGGCTGGATCGGGCCATCCGGGGGAAATGATGGTCAAATCTGCGGCTTATCCAGTGAACGTGGCGGGGTGTACACCCGAATAATCGATCCCACGCCAGGACTGTCACCGGGCCTGCCATACTGGAAAACAAGATGTCCGCAGTTGTTGAAGCACCTTTGAACGCTCCTACCGCCAACCCCGCCTGGATGCAGCGGCTGTCCACCCTGGACCGGGCGCAGCGCCTGCGCCTGGGCGTGGGCGTGGTGCTGCTGGTGGCCGCTGCCATTGCCGCAGTGGTATTGGGGCGTCAGCCGGACTACCGTGTGCTGTTCTCCAACCTGTCGGACAAGGACGGCGGAGCGATTGTGGCGCAGTTGTCGCAGATGAATGTGCCTTACAAGCATGCCGACGGGGGCGGCGCGATCCTGATTCCGGCGGACAAGGTGCACGATGTGCGCTTGCGCCTGGCGTCGCAGGGTTTGCCCAAAGGGTCGGTTTCGGGTTTTGAGTTGATGGAAAGCAACCGTTTTGGCATGACGCAGTTTCAGGAGCGGCTGAATTTTCAGCGGGGCCTGGAGGGCGAGCTGACGCGTTCCATTCAGGCGCTGTCATCGGTGCAGAGCGCGCGCGTGCATCTGGCGCTTCCCAACCAGAACGGCTTTTTCCGGGAGCAGCAAAAGCCCTCGGCGTCGATTCTGGTCAGTCTTTATCCGGGCCGTGTACTGGACCGGGCGCAGCTGGCAGGCATCGTGCATCTGGTGGCCTCCAGCGTTCCCGAGCTGGCGCCTTCGGCGGTGAGTGTGTTGGACGATACGGGCAAGCTGTTGTCGCAGTCTCCCGAGCCGGGGGCTGGCAATGGCGTGGATGCCCAGCAACTGCAGTATGTGCAGCAGATCGAGCAGCAGTACACACGCCGTATTCAGGAGATTCTGGAGCCTGTGGTCGGGCGCAACAACGTCAAGGCCCAGGTGACGGCCGAGCTTGATTTCAGCCAGACGGAATTGACCTCAGAGCAGTACCGGCCCAACCAGACGCCGGACGCGACAGTGATTCGCAGCCAGCAGGTGCTTGAGAGCCGTGAGAACGCCAATGCCAACACCGCGGTGGGCGCCGTGGGTGCTGTGGCCAACCAGCCGCCTGCGCCTTCGACCGCTCCGATCAATGGCCCGGGACAGGTTCCGGGGGCGGCCGGGCAAACGGGGGGCTCTGAGCAGGGCAGCACCAAGCGCGAATCCACCACCAACTATGAAGTGGACAAGACGGTTCGTGTCACCCGCGGGAACAACTGGGCGGTCAAGCGAGTCAGCGCTGCCGTGGTGGTCAACTACCAGTCGGCCGAAGAAAAAGGCAAGGTGGTGCCCAAGGCGCTGACACCCGAGCAGATAGAGCAGATGACCGCGCTGGTGCGCGAGACCATCGGTTACAACAAGGAGCGGGGTGACTCGGTCAACCTCATGAATGCACAGTTCCAAGTGGATTCCGCGCCACAGGACGATACTCCGCTGTGGCGGCAACCCGAGGCGGTGGATCTGGCGCGTAGCCTGGCATGGCCCGTGGGCATGTCGTTGTTTGCCGCACTGGTCTTGCTGGGCTTGGTGCGCCCTGCGCTCAAGGCGCTGGGCAAGCCGAAGGAGATTCCGATGGCGGGCGCACAGCTCGATGCGCTGGAGGCTGAGACGCCCCAGCGTCCCGCGTTGCCGGCGCCCAAGCCGGGCGATCCGGTGCAGGCTACGCCGGAGGAGTTGCGCCTTGAAGATGCCCGCGCACTGGCGCGACAGAATCCGATAGCGGTGGCCAATATTGTGAAAAACTGGGTCAACGGCGATATTGGCTGACCCACTGAATGATCGGCAAGACGCACCATGGACGACCAAGGCCTTAACGAAGCCGCCATTTTCCTGATGTCTCTCGGTGAGGAGGAAGCCGCCGAGGTGTTCAAGCATCTGTCGCCCAAGGAGGTGCAGAAGCTGGGGGAAACCATTGCCCACATGCGCAGCGTCTCGCGCGAGAAGGTCGATGAGGTTGTCACCAAGTTTTCGAATGCAGCGGCAGCGCAAAGCCTGCTGGTGTCCGATACAGGGAACTATGTGCGGGCCGTGCTCAAGCGGGCGCTGGGGGACGACAAGGCGGGCTTGCTGATTGACCGCATCTTGCAGGGCGGTGACGTTTCGGGCATCGAGAGTCTGAAATGGATGGACCCGCTGTCGGGTGCCGAGTTGCTGCGCAACGAGCATCCCCAGATCGTTGCTGCTATCCTGGTTCATCTGGACCACGAACAGTCGGCCGCCGTTCTCATGCAGTTCACGGACCGCCAGCGCAGCGAGGTGTTGCTGCGCGTGGCAACGCTGGAAGGTATTCAGCCCATGGCGCTGAAGGATCTCAACGAAGTGCTCTTCAAGGTGCTGGCGGGAGGAGACAAGATCCGCAAGACCTCCCTGGGCGGTATCAAGACGGCGGCCGAGATCATCAACCTGCTGGGCTCGAATGTTGACACG
>JANJVX010000015.1 GCA_024709845.1 Burkholderiaceae bacterium
GTGCTGGGCTACGAGTACGGCTATGCGTCCAACGATCCCAATACGCTGGTGATCTGGGAAGCCCAGTTCGGCGACTTCGCCAACGGCGCGCAGGTGGTGATCGACCAGTTCATCGCCTCGGGCGAGGTGAAGTGGGGCCGCGTCAACGGCATCACGCTGATGCTGCCGCACGGCTACGAAGGCCAGGGCCCCGAACACAGTTCGGCCCGCCTGGAGCGCTTCATGCAACTGGCTGCCGACGCCAACATGCAGATCGTGCAGCCCACCACGGCCAGCCAGATTTTCCATGTGCTGCGCCGCCAGATGGTGCGCAACCTGCGCAAGCCGCTGATCATCATGACCCCCAAGTCGCTGCTCCGGAACAAGGACGCGACCTCGCCGCTGTCCGAGTTCACCAAGGGCGCTTTCCAGACCGTGATTCCGGAGCAGGACGAAGCGATCAACAAAAAGGCCGACAAGGTCAAGCGCGTGATCGCCTGCTCGGGCAAGGTCTACTACGACCTGGTGAAAAAGCGCACCGAGAAGGAAGCCAGCGATGTGGCCATTGTCCGCATCGAGCAGCTCTACCCCTTCCCGCACAAGGCCTTCGCCACCGAGCTCAAGAAGTACCCCAACGCCACCGACATCGTGTGGTGCCAGGACGAGCCGCAGAACCAGGGTGCCTGGTTCTTCATCCAGCACAACATCCACGAGAACATGCTCGATGGTCAGAAGCTGGGCTACGCTGGCCGCGCCGCCTCCGCATCGCCCGCCGTGGGTTACGCGCACCTGCACCAGGAGCAGCAGAAGGCCCTGGTCGATGCCGCGTTCGCCAAGCTCAAGGGTTTTGTCCTGACCAAGTAAGGCCGGAAACCCCTCACTCAGTACAAAACACCTTTCTGGAAAGAATTCAAAATGGCTATCGTAGAAGTCAAAGTCCCCCAGTTGTCCGAGTCCGTGGCCGAGGCCACCATGCTCACCTGGAAGAAGAAGGCCGGTGAGGCCGTCGCCGTCGATGAAATCCTGATCGAGATCGAAACCGACAAGGTCGTGCTCGAAGTGCCCGCGCCTTCGGCTGGCGTTCTGGCCGAGATCGTGGTGGGTGACGGCGGCACCGTGGTGTCCGACCAGCTCATCGCCAAGATCGACACCGAAGGCAATGCCGGCGCCTCTGCAGCTCCCGCCGCCGCCGCACCGGCTGCTGCAGCTCCCGCTCCCGTCGCTGCTGCCGCTGCTGCAACGGGTGGCGCCAAGGGCAACGTGGCCATGCCGGCCGCCGCCAAGCTGCTGGCCGACAACAACCTGTCGGTGGGCGCCGTGGCGGGCACGGGCAAGGATGGCCGCGTGACCAAGGGTGACGTGCTCGCCGCCGTGGCCGGTGGCGTGCAATCCACCGCCGCCGTGATCCCTACCGGCGTGCCCACCAAGGTGCTGCCCCAGGTGGCAGCCCCCGTGGCCAAGCCGGACCTGGGCGACCGCCCCGAGCAGCGCGTGCCCATGAGCCGCCTGCGCGCCCGCGTGGCCGAGCGTCTGCTGCAGTCGCAGTCGTCCAACGCCATCCTGACCACGTTCAACGAAGTGAACATGGCGCCCGTGATGGAAATGCGCAAGAAGTTCCAGGACGCGTTCACCAAGGAACACGGCGTGAAGATCGGCTTTATGAGCTTCTTCGTGAAGGCCGCAGTGCACGCCCTGAAGAAGTTCCCCGTGCTCAACGCTTCGGTCGATGGCAACGACATCGTCTACCACGGCTACTTCGACATCGGTATCGCCGTGGGTTCGCCCCGTGGCCTGGTGGTGCCCATCCTGCGCAACGCCGACCAGATGAGCTTTGCCGACATCGAGAAGAAGATCGCCGAATTCGGCAAGAAGGCGGCCGAAGGCAAGCTGGGCATCGAAGAAATGACCGGCGGCACCTTCTCCATCTCCAACGGCGGCACCTTCGGCTCGATGATGTCCACCCCCATCATCAACCCGCCGCAGTCGGCCATCCTGGGCGTGCATGCCACCAAGGACCGTGCCGTGGTCGAAAACGGCCAGGTCGTGGTTCGCCCGATGAACTACCTGGCCATGTCCTACGACCACCGCATCATCGACGGCCGCGAAGCCGTGCTGGGCCTGGTCGCCATGAAGGATGCGCTGGAAGATCCGTCGCGTCTGCTGTTTGATATTTGAGATGCAACCCCCTGAGTCGCTTTGCGCCTTCCCCCTTCTCTTGAATTGCTGCGCAATCCGGGAAGGGGGACACCGCCAGCGCGGCGGGGCGGCCCTTGCGCGGCGGTCACTGGTATGGCCCCGCGCGTCTCAAAGGCCGATGGGGGTGGCGCATAGCGCCTTTTGATATGCATTGCATTGACCCACATGTGCGGCTGGCTTGTGCCACGCCCGCCGGTGGGTCTTTCTCCAACTGAACGAACGAGAGAACCATGAGCAAACAATTCGACGTCATCGTCATCGGCGGCGGCCCTGGCGGCTACATCGGCGCCATCCGCGCCGCGCAACTGGGCTTCAACGTGGCCTGCATCGACGAGTGGAAGAACGACAAGGGTGGCCCGGCCCCCGGCGGCACCTGCACCAACGTGGGCTGCATTCCCTCCAAGGCGCTGCTGCAGTCGTCCGAGCATTTCGAGCACGCCAACAAGCATTTCGCCGAGCACGGCATCAGCACCGGCAAGGTCACGATGGACGTAGCCAAGATGGTCGGCCGCAAGGATGCGGTCGTGAAGCAGAACAACGACGGCATCCTGTACCTGTTCAAGAAGAACAAGGTCAGTTTCTTCCATGGCCGTGGTTCCTTCGTCAAGGCGGTCGAGGGCGGCTACGAGATCAAGGTGGCCGGCGCCGCCGAAGAGACCCTGGTGGGCAAGCAGGTCATCGTCGCCACGGGTTCCAACGCCCGCGCGCTGCCCGGCGTGGCTTTCGACGAGGAGAACATCCTGTCGAACGACGGCGCGCTGCGCATCGGCGCCGTGCCGAAGAAGCTCGGCGTGATCGGCTCGGGCGTGATCGGCCTGGAGATGGGTTCGGTCTGGCGCCGCCTGGGCGCCGACGTGACCGTGCTCGAAGGCCTGCCCACGTTCCTGGGCGCGGTGGATGAGCAGATCGCCAAGGAAGCCAAGAAGGCCTTCGACAAGCAGGGCCTGAAGATCGAGCTGGGCGTGAAGATCGGCGACATCAAGACCGGCAAGAAGGGTGTGAGCGTCGCTTACACCAACGCCAAGGGCGAGGCCCAGGCGCTGGACGTGGACAAGCTGATCGTGTCGATCGGCCGCGTGCCCAACACCATCGGCCTCAATGCCGAGGCCGTGGGCCTGCAGCTCGACGAGCGCGGTGCCATCGTGGTGGACGGTGACTGCAAGACCAACCTGCCCGGCGTCTGGGCGGTGGGCGACGTGGTGCGCGGCCCCATGCTGGCGCACAAGGCCGAGGAAGAGGGCGTGGCCGTGGCCGAGCGCATCGCGGGCCAGCACGGGCATGTGAACTTCAACACCATCCCCTGGGTGATCTACACCAGCCCCGAGATTGCGTGGGTCGGCCGCACCGAGCAGCAGCTCAAGGCGGACGGCGTGAAGTACAAGGCCGGCACGTTCCCGTTCCTGGCCAACGGCCGCGCGCGCGCGCTGGGCGACACCACCGGCATGGTCAAGTTCCTGGCCGATGCGGCGACGGACGAGATCCTGGGCGTGCATATCGTGGGCCCCATGGCCTCCGAACTGATCGCCGAGGCCGTGGTGGCCATGGAGTTCAAGGCCAGCGCCGAGGACATCGCGCGCATCTGCCACGCCCACCCGTCCCTGAGCGAAGCGACCAAGGAAGCCGCGCTGGCGGTGGACAAACGCACCCTCAATTTCTAATTTGAGGTAAAAATGGCTGCTAGCGTCCGTAAATAGGGCGCTAGCAGCTATTGTTTTTATAGCATATGAGCCAGTTTACCAGCGTCAAGGCCGCCTACCAGGCCGAATTGGAGGCCAAGGGTTTCAAAAGCGACCCCGCGCAACTGCGCGCCGTGGAGGCGCTGGACCGTTGCGCGCGTGAATGGGCCGCCTACAAGACGCAGCGCTCCAACGCGCTCAAGAAGCTCATCAACCGGCCCGACATTCCGCGCGGTGTGTACATGTACGGCGGGGTGG
>JANJVX010000142.1 GCA_024709845.1 Burkholderiaceae bacterium
CGAGATCCTGCTCACCAGCATGGACCGCGACGGCACCAAGGCCGGCTTCGACCTCGCCCTCACGCGCGCCGTGAGCGACGCGGTGGACGTGCCCGTGATCGCCTCGGGCGGCGTGGGCGACCTGGACCACCTGGCCGATGGTATCCAGATCGGCGGTGCCGACGCGGTGCTGGCGGCGAGCATCTTCCACTACGGCGAATACACGGTGGAGCAGGCCAAGCGGCATATGCGCGAGCGGGGGATTCCGGTGCGACTGTGAGGCTTCTGGCCTCATTGGCGTTGCGCTGCCAGCTATCTTTTTGGCAGTTACCTTCGAGTCTTCGCTTAAGCCGTAGGCCGGGTTGTCGCCCCGCCGGGGGCACACCCCGGCCTCTCCCCTTCAGCGAAGCGCACTGTCAAAAATGATAGCTACCAGCGCACAACCCATAAGCCCTGGAGATCAAAAGACTCAATCCCGCGTCACCCGCAGCACTTCCTCGCGCGTGGTCACGCCCGCCGCCACCAGGCGCTCACCATCGTCCCGCATCAGCGTCATGCCATCCGCCAGCGCGGCGGCGCGGATCTCGGCCTCCGACGCCTGGTTGTGGATCTGCGCACGGATAGCGTCGTTGGTCACGAGCAGCTCGAACACCCCCGTGCGCCCTGCGTAGCCCGTGTGGCCGCAAGCCTCGCAGCCCTTGCCGGCGCAGGCGTGGCAGACCTTGCGCACCAGGCGCTGGGCCAGCACGCCCAGGAGGGAGCTGCTCAGCAGGAAGGGCTCCACGCCCATGTCGGTCAGGCGCGTGACGGCGCTGGCGGCGTCGTTGGTGTGCAGCGTGGCCAGCACCAGATGGCCGGTTAGGCTGGCCTGGATGGCGATCTGCGCGGTCTCGAAGTCGCGGATTTCGCCGATCATGATGATGTCCGGGTCCTGGCGCAGGATGGCGCGCAGGGCCTTGGCGAAGCTCAGGTCGATCTTGCTGTTGACCTGCGTCTGGCCGACGCCGGGCAGCTCGTACTCGATCGGGTCCTCCACCGTCATGATGTTGTTGCGTGCCGCGTCCAGGCGGCTCAGGGCGGCGTACAGCGTGGTCGTCTTGCCCGAGCCCGTGGGGCCGGTGACGAGCACGATGCCGTGCGGCTGCGCGATCAGGCCGGTGAAGCGGCGCAGTGTGTCGCCCTGCATGCCCACGGCCTCCAGGCTGATCTTGCTCTCGCTCTTGTCCAAGAGGCGCAGCACCGCGCGCTCGCCGTGGGCGCTGGGCAGGGTGGAAACGCGCACGTCGATGGCGCGCGTGCCCAGGCGCAGGCTGATGCGGCCATCCTGCGGCAGGCGTTTTTCCGAGATGTCCAGCTCGGCCATGATCTTCAGGCGCGAGATCAGCGCGGCGTGCAGCGCGCGGTTGGGCTGCACCACCTCGCGCAGCGTGCCGTCCACGCGAAAGCGCACGCTGCTGTGGCGCTCGTAGGGCTCGATGTGGATGTCGCTCGCGCCGTCGCGCGCGGCCTGCGTGAGCAGGGCGTTGAGCATGCGGATGATGGGCGCGTCGTCGGCGGCTTCCAGCAGGTCTTCCACGGCGGGCAGCTCCTGCATCATGCGCGAGAGGTCGGCATCGGACTCGACCTCGCTCACCACCGTGGCGGCGCTCGATTCGCCCTGCGCGTAGGCGGCACTGATGCGCTGGGCCAGGCTGTGCGCGTCCAGCGGCTGCAGCTGGCGCACCGGGTGCTTGCGCAGCACCTCGCCCAGCAGCGTGGTGTCGGGGGTGGGGCCGTGCCAGAGCACGAGCTGCTGGCCGTCGTCCTCCAGCAGCAGTTGGGCGGTGCGGGCGAAGGCGTAGGGCAGGGGGTGGCGCATGGCTACTGGGTGTCTTGCTGCGGGGCGCTGCGCTCCATGCGCAACGAGGGCAGCACCGGTGCGCCCTGCACGGTGCCCAGCACGCTGCTCGGCGCGGGCTGCACCTGCTGCTGCAGCGAGCGGATGGACTCGTAGCGGTCGATCATCAGCGCGTCGCTCGCGGCGGCGTCGCGCACCACCACGGGGCGCAGGAATACCATCAGGTTGGTCTTCTTGCGCGAGCGGTTCTCGCTGCGGAACAGGTTGCCCAGCAGCGGAATGTCGCCCATGAGCGGCACCTTGTCCTCGCCCTGGGCGTAGCTGTCTTCCAGCAGGCCGCCCAGCACGATGATGCTGCCGTCCTCCACCAGCACGTTGGACTCGATGGAGCGCTTGCTGGTGGTCGGTCCGTTGGCGTTCTTCAAGGTGGCGTCATCGATCTTGGAGACCTCCTGGTAGATCGCCAGCTTGACCGTGCCGTTCTCGTTGATCTGCGGGCGCACGCGCAGCATCAGGCCCACGTCCTTGCGCTCCACGGTGGTGAAAGGGTTCACGGCGCCGCTGTTGCCGCCCGTGTTGGCATACGAGCCGGTGACGAACGGCACGTTGTTGCCGATGACGATCTTGGCCTCTTCGTTGTCCAGCGTCATCAGGTTGGGCGTGGACAGCACGTTGGCGTCGCCACTGTTCTGCAGGAAATTGGCCAGCGCACCCAGGTAGTACTGCCCGCCCACGCGCGGCGCCAGCGCCAGGTTCAGGCCGCCGCCCAGCGAACCGACCGCCGTGCCGAGGGTGCTTGCGTTGCCGGAGGCCAGCGCCGCCGTCAGGCCCAGGATGTTGGCGCCCGCCGTGCCCGAGTTGGTGCCGATCACGCCGATGGTGCCGTCGCCCTGCTTGCCCATCACGCCCTGCCACTGGATGCCGAACTCGGCCAGCTTGTTGGCATTGACCTCGACGATCAGGCTCTCGACCAGCACCTGCGCGCGGCGCCCGTCGAGTTTGTCGATTACGGCGCGCAGTTGCCGGTACTGCGGTTCGGGCGCCGTGATGATCAGCGAGTTGGTCGTCGGGTCGGCCTGGATCTGCCCGCCCGTGGAGGGCTGGTTGGACGTGCTGGTGCTGCCGCCAGCCCCCGCGCCCAGGCCGCTGCTGGTGGAAGACGCCGTGCCGCCGCTGGTGCCGGTGCTGCCCGTGGTGCTGCCCAGGGACGGCGTGCCGGTGCTGGCGGGGGCGCCCGCGCTGGCGCCCGATGCGCCCGTGCCCGCGGCCATGGCCGCGCGCAGCGTGGCCGCCAGCTTGGTGGCGTCGGCGTTCTTCAGGTAGACCACATGGATGTTGCCGCTGGCGGCGCTGCTGCCCGGTGCGGCGGGCTGGTCGAGTTTGCTCACCAGGGCGCGCACCTGGGCCAGCCGCGCCGGGTTGGCCGCGCGCAGGATGAGGGCGTTGCTGCGCGGCTCGGCCAGCAGCGTGGTCTTGAACGAGGTGTCGGTCTGGCCCGCGGCGGCCGCGCCTGCCGCACCGGCCAGGCCATTGCCGCCCGCATCGATGAGCCGTGCCACCAGCGGTGCCAGGTCGGTGGCGATGGCGTGCTGCAGCGGAATGATCTCCACGTCGCTGGCATTCGACACGTCCATCGCGGCAATGATCTTGCCCAGGCGCTGCAGGTTGTCGGCGTAGTCGGTGATCACCAGGGCGTTCGAGCCGGGGTTGACGTTGATGGTGTTGTTCGGACTGATCAGCGGGCGCAGCACCGGCACCAGGTTGTTGGCGCTCTCGTAGTTGAGTTTGTAGATCTGCGTGACGATCTGCCCGCCCGCCGGCCCCGCGCCGCCCGCCTGGGCCACGCTCACGCTGCCGCCCTGCAGCTTGGCGTCGGCCTCGGGCACCACCTTGTACAGGCCTGCGGCCTCGACCACCGTGAAGCCCTGCAGCCGCAGCGCCGCCAGAAACTGCTGGAAGGCGGCGGCAGGCGTCACGGCGCGCTCGGTGACCAGATTGAGCTGGCCCTTGACGCGCGGGTCCACCACCACGTTGCGCCCGGTGATGGTGGCCATGGTGCGCGCCACGGCCTCGATGTCGGCATTGGCAAAATTCAGCGTGACCGGTTCGCCCGGACGCACGCTGGCCGTGCCGGTGTCGATGGCCGTTTGTGCATGAATTGTGCCGCTGGCGCTTGCCAGCAAAGCGCTTGCAGCTATTGTTGTAATAGCAAAATGCAGGCGGTGCTTGGTCAGG
>JANJVX010000151.1 GCA_024709845.1 Burkholderiaceae bacterium
TGGCCACCGACCCGCACCACCGCAAGCACGACCCCAACCAGGAGCTGATGGCCCAGGGCGTGGCCAACTTCGTCGTGCCCTTCTTTGGCGGCATGCCCGCCACCGGCACCATTGCACGCACCGTGACCAACCTGCGGGCCGGTGCCACCACCCCCGTTGCCGGCATCGTGCACGCCCTGGCTCTGGCCCTCATCGTGCTGGTGGCGGCCCCCATGGCCTTGCACATTCCTCTGGCGGTACTGGCGGGCATTCTGCTTTTCGTGGCCTGGAACATGGGCGAGTGGCACGAGTTCATGCGCCTCAAGCACTTCAGCAACCACTACCGGCTGCTCATGCTGGGCACCTTTTTCCTCACCGTGGTGTTTGACCTGACCGTGGCTGTCGAGGTGGGGCTGGTGCTGGCCTGCGCGCTGTTCGTGCGGCGCATGAGCGAGCTGTTCCGGGCAGACCCCCTGCCTCCGGACGGCGCCTCCGCCGCCGCTCCGGCCCGGCTGGTGTGGCGCCTGCATGGCGCATTGTTCTTTGGTGCGGCGAGCAAGGTGGACCCGCTGGTGCAGGCCGTCGAAGCCGCTCCCCGGGGCGTGGCCGTGCAGTTCGATGCCCGCGACCTGTTCGCCCTCGACACCACGGGCCTTGAAGGCCTGGAGCAGATTCTCAAGGCGGTGGGCCAGCGCGGCGGCGTGATGGAGTTCATCAACCTGCAAGAGCAGCCCCGCTCGCTCATGCAGCGCTCGGGTTTCAGCGCACGGCTGGAAGCGCAGAACGCGGCACAGGCGGCCGGCGCTGCTGCCAATCCCCCGGAGCACAGCCCGTCCAGCGCCGGAATGCCCGGTTGAAGGCACTGGCCTCGGAAAACCCCAGCCGCCGCGCAATGCGGGCAAACGGCTCGCCACCATCGGCCACCGCCGTGCAGGCCAGCGCGCGGCGCGCGGCATCCACCAGTTCCGCATAGTGCGTGCCCTCTTCGCGCAGGCGCCGGGCCAAGGTGCGCTCACCCAGCCCGAAATGCCGGGCGGCATCCGCCCGTCCGGGCACGCTGCCGTCGAGGGAGCCCGCCAGCCATTGCTCCACCTGCCGCCGCAGGGGGAGCGGTTGCGACAGCGCCGACAACAGGGCCGAGGCACGGGTGCGATGCAGGCTGGCGAGTTCGGCGTCGGCCTGCGGCAGCGGCGCGTCGAGCACGGCATTGTCCAGCAGCAGGCCGTTGAAAACCTGCTCGAACTGCACCGGCGCCGCCAGCGCCTCGGCGTAGGCCGCGTGGGGACCGATTGGACGGTGGCTGAACTGCGCACGCGCAGGCCGCAGCGCACGGCCCGTCACCCAGCGGCTGAAGCTGACGGTGGCCGCGAGCACGGCCTCGACCTGGTGCGGGCTGAACGCCAGGCTGCCCTGCTGCGGGTGGTAGACCACCCAGCTCTGGCGTTCGCCGGGAAGAATCTGGAAGCGCCCGCCGTCGCTGATGAGGCGCTGGTACTGCTGCAACACGCCCAGACCGGCGCGCAACGTGGCCGAAGACAGCAGGATGTAACTCACCACATTGAAGCTGCCCGGCCCCACCGTGCGCCCCGCGTTCAGCCCGAAGGACGGGTCTGCCGTGAGTTCTGCCGCCGCACGCCACAGGCGTGTGATGTCGTCGATGGGCCAGCGCGGCCCCTCCAGGCAACCGGGCGGCAGGCCCGCGCGCGCCAGCAACTGGTCACGCGCCAGGCCCTGGCGCTCGGCGGCGGCCACCACGGTGTTCACCCAGCTCATCGCCACACTGGGCTCTGAAATCAACATGCACAGGCTCCAAAGTCAAGGTCTTGCCCATCATAAGACGCTATCGTCTGGCGCACAGAGAACCGCACAGGTTCCACAACCAGGAGACAAACCATGGCAGCACAGCACGATGACGTGGTGATCGTTGGCGGCGGGCTGGCCGGCATCGTCACCGCGCTCGAAGCCCTGCGCGCGGGCCGCCGCGTCGCACTGGTGGACCGCGACACGCCCGAACGCCTGGGCGGCCTGGCCCTGTGGGCCTTTGGTGGCATGGCCCTGGTGGGCACGCCGCTGCAGGCGCGCATGAAGATTCCCGACACGCCCGAAACCGCGCTGCGCGACTGGGTGCGCTTCGGCGAACTCGATGCCGACGACACGCTGGCGCTGCAGTGGGCGCGCCACTACGTGGAGCACTCGCGCACGCAGGTGTACGACTGGCTGATCGGCGAGAGCGTGAAGTTCATGCCCGCCGTCAACTGGGTCGAGCGCGGGCGTTTTGGCGATGGCAACAGCGTGCCGCGCTACCACATCGTCTGGGGCACCTCGCGCGAACTGACGCGCCGCATGATCGCCGCCCTGCGCCAGGCGGACACGGGCGGGCGCCTCACCGTGCTGCACCGCCACCGCGCGTTGGCCCTCGACCTGCAGCAAGGCCGCACATCCGGCGTGCTGGCGGTCAATGAAGAAAGTGGCACCGAGGTGCTGCTGCAGGCCCCGGTGGTGGTGCTGGCCATGGGTGGCATCAACGGCAGCCATGAACAGACGCGCGCCAACTGGCCGAAAGACCGCCCTATGCCAGCCACCCTGCTCAACGGCGCGCACCCGTTCGCCGACGGCAAGATGCACCACTGGGTGGCCGAGGCGCTGGGCGCGCGCATCACCCGCGCGGGCGAGATGTGGAACTACGCCGCCGGCTTTCCGCACCCGTTCCCGCATTTCGAGGGGCACGGCCTGTCCACCATCCCCTGCAAATCGGCGCTGTGGCTCAACCACCGGGGCGAGCGCATAGGCCCCGAGCCGCTGGTGACGGGCTTCGACACCCACTGGCTGTGCCAGCGCGTTGCAACGCAGGAAAAGCCCTGGACCTGGCACCTGCTCAACTGGCGCATCGCGGCCAAGGAGTTCGCCATCTCGGGCGCCGAGCACAACCAGCGCATCCGCGACATGCAGTTCCCCGCCTTCCTCAAGGAAACGCTGCTGGGCAACCACCGCCTCGTCAAGCAGATGGCCGCCGAAAGCCCGCACTTCCTGGTGGATGACACGCTCGCCGGCCTGGCCGCGAAGATGAACCAGCTCACCGGCACGCAGGACGTGCGGCCCGAGGCGCTGCAGGCCACGGCCGATGCCTTCGACGCCAATTTTGCGAACCAGGCCAAGCTGCACAACGACGACCAGATCCGCCGCATCCTGCACGCGCGCCAGTGGGGGCCCGACAAGCTGCGCACCTGCGCGCCCGCGCCGCTGCAAAAACCCGGCGCGGGGCCGTACATCGCCATCCAGATGCAGCTCATCACGCGCAAGAGCCTGGGCGGTCTGCAGACCGACCTGCACAGCCGCGTGCTCGACGGCACCGGCCAGCCCATCGACGGCCTGTACTGCGTGGGCGAGGCGGCGGGCTTTGGCGGCGGCGGCGCCAGTGGCAAACGCTCGCTGGAGGGCACCTTCCTGCCCGGCTGCATCCTCACGGCACGCGCGGCGGCACGGCACATGGCCACCGGAAAATAAACATCAAATCGGCATCCAGCGCTCATTAACAAAGCGCAAGAAGCTATCAAAAGGAGAGTATATGAACGGTGCACAAGCCCTGATAAAAACGCTGGCCGATGCCGGTGTCGAGGTCTGCTTCACCAACCCCGGCACGAGCGAGATGCACTTTGTCGCCGCCCTCGACAGCGAGCCGCGCATGCGCGCCGTGCTCGCCCTGTTCGAGGGCGTGGCCACGGGCGCGGCCGATGGCTACGCGCGCATGGCGGGCAAGCCCGCCGCCACGCTCTTGCACCTGGGCTGCGGCCTGGGCAACGGCCTGGCCAACCTGCACAACGCGCGCAAGGGCAAGGTGCCCGTGGTCAACATCGTGGGCGACCACGCCACCACCCACACGCAGTACGACGCGCAGTTGCAGTCTGACATCGAGACCGTGGCGCGCAACGTCTCACCCGGCTTCGTGCGCACCTCGCAGAGCACGGCCGCGCTGTGCCAGGACGCGGTGGACGCCATCGCCGCCGCGCGCGGCCTGCCGGGCCAGGTGGCCACGCTGATCCTGCCGGCCGACGTGTCATGGGGCGAGGGCGGCGCGCCCTGCGCGCCCCCACCCCCGCCAAACCCTGGGGCTGCGGACGACGCCACGGTGCAGGCCATCGCCCAGGCCCTCCTGCAGGCGCGGGGCGCGGGCGGCAAGGCCGCGCTGCTGCTGGGCGGGCAGGCGCTGCGCGAGCCCGGCCTGCTGGTGGCCGCGCGCATTGCCGCGCACAGCGGCGTGAAGGTGTTCGCCGAGGTGTTCCCCACGCGCCTGGAGCGCGGCGCGGGCCTGCCCGCCGTGGAGCGCATCGCCTACCTGGCTGAACTGGCCGGCGTGTAGCTCGCGGGCATCGAACATCTGGTGCTGGTGGATGCCAAGGCGCCTGTGTCCTTCTTCGCCTACCCGGGCAAGAAGAGCTACCTGGTGCCCGACGGCTGCACCGTGCACCAGCTCGCCACGCCCGCGCAGGACGCCGCCGCCAGCCTGGACAAGCTCGCCCAGGCCCTGGGCGCCGCCCAGGCGCAGCCCGTGCTGCAGGCGCCCGCCCGCCCGGGCCGCCCGCGCGGCAAGCTCACGGCCGAAAAGGTCTGCAAGGCCGTGGGCCACCTGCTGCCCGAGAACGCCATCCTCATCGACGAGGCCATCACCTCGGGGCTGATGCTGGCGCCCTTCACGGCCGGTGCGCCGCGCCACGACCTCATCACGCTCACGGGCGGCGCCATCGGCCAGGGCCTGCCCAATGCCGTGGGCGCAGCCATCGCCTGCCCGCAGCGCCCGGTGCTCGCGCTCGTCGGCGACGGCACCTCGATGTACACCATCCAAGCGCTGTGGACCATGGCGCGCGAGCAGCTCAACGTGGTGTCCATCATCTTCAACAACGCCTCGTATTCCGTGCTCAACGTGGAGCTCGAACGCGTGGGCGCCGAGGAGGCGGGCGCCAAGGCCCGGTCGCAGCTCGACCTGGCGGGGCCGGAGCTCAATTTCGCGCACCTGGCGCAGGGCATGGGCGTGCGCGGCGTGCGCGCCACCACGGCCGAAGAGTTCGTCTGGGCGCTGGAGCAGGCGCTGGCCACGCCCGGGCCGCACCTGATCGAGGCGGTGGTGCCGCAGTCGCTCAGCGGCCTCAAGCGCAAGCTGCTGCCGTGGCTGCTGCGCTCGCTGCCCAGCCTGCCGCAGCCGGTGGCGCGGGCGCTCAAGCGGAAGATTGCGCCTTGAATGTTTTCGGCTCTGGGGCCTGCTGGCACTACGGTAGCAGCTATCTTTTTTGAATGCATGCCTCGGCGGAGCGCAGAGGCCGGGGGGCGTACCCGGCGGCGCAGCAAGTCCTGCGGTGCCCCCTGCCACCCCCCATGCAATGGTGGCAGGAAGAGGGCACCGGGGGGGCAGCATGGCGGTCCCCGGTAAAATCCGGCGCCACAGCTTTGCCCTCACCACCATGTCCATCTTCGCCCGCCCCCACTACACCTCCGACACCAC
>JANJVX010000181.1 GCA_024709845.1 Burkholderiaceae bacterium
GGGGCCGTGCCGCGCAGCAGATGCTGGCGCTGATGCGCAGCAACTGGCTTCCCGAACCATCAAAAATGTGAGCTGCCAGCGCTTGCTATTCGCCAGTCTCAAGCATTTTTGATGTTCAAATTATTGACAGGCAAGCGCAAGCAGCTATGGTTTTGATAACGCCATGAGTATCCCCATCGTCCCCGCCGCCGAGGCCGCGCCCGTCGCCCCGCGCGACGTGCAGCACTACATGCGCCCGGGCCTGCTGCAGCTCACCAGCCTGCCGCCGCTGTCGCTCTACGTGCACCTGCCCTGGTGCCTGAAGAAATGCCCCTACTGCGACTTCAACTCGCACGCCTGGGCGGGCGGTGGCGAACTGCCTGAGCAGCGCTACCTTGACGCCCTGTGCGCCGACCTCGAAGCAGCGCTGCCGCTGGTGTGGGGGCGCCAGGTGCAGAGCATCTTCATCGGCGGCGGCACGCCCAGCCTGTTTGCGCCCCAGTCCATCGACCGCCTGCTGGCCGACATCCGCGCGCGCCTGCCGCTGGCGGCGGGCTGCGAGGTCACGCTGGAGGCCAACCCCGGCACCTTCGAGAAAGACCGCTTCCGCGCCTTCCGCGCGGCGGGCGTCACGCGCCTGTCCATCGGCGTGCAGAGCTTCAACGACCGGCACCTGCAGACCCTGGGCCGGGTGCACGACCGCGCCCAGGCCATCGCGGCGGTGGAGGAGGCCGCCCAGGCCTTCGATACCTTCAACCTCGACCTCATGTACGCCCTGCCCGGCCAGGACCTCGCGGGCCTGGACGAAGACCTGCGCACCGCGCTCGGCTTCGCGCCGCCGCACCTGTCGGTCTACCACCTGACCATCGAGCCCAACACGTATTTCGCCAAGCACCCGCCCGCCGTGCCGCCGGACGACGACGCCTACGCCATGCTCGACCGCATCACCGAGCGGACCGGGCAGAGCGGCCTGCAGCGCTACGAAGTGTCGGCCTATGCCCGAGCCGGCCACCAGTGCGTGCACAACACCAACTACTGGGAGTTCGGCGACTACTTGGGGCTAGGCGCGGGCGCGCACAGCAAGCTCAGCTTCGCCCACCGCGTGGTGCGCCAGGCGCGCTTCCGCGACCCCGGCCGCTACATGGACCACGCCCTGGCCGGTCGCGCGCTGGCGCAGGACGACGACGTGCGCCGCGCCGACCTGCCGTTTGAATACATGCTCAATGCCCTGCGCCTGCGCGGCGGCTTCGCGCTGCAGGACTTCACCGAGCGCACCGGCCTGCCGGTCACGGCCATCGCCAAGGCGCTTGCAACGGCGGAGGCCAAGGGCCTGATCGAGCGCGACTTCGCCCACGTGCGTCCCACGGAGCGGGGCTTTGACTTCCTCAGCGACCTGCAGGAACTGTTCCTGGCCGACTGAGCCCGGTCTGGAGGCGCGATATGCAGTCAAATCGGCGGCAATCGCTTTCCAGATAAGCGCCAGCAGCTATGAAATTGAAAGCAATGACGGGTGTGGCTCAACCGCAGCGCACCGCCACGATGCGGCCGTTGCCGTCCACCTCCAGGTTCAGGCGCTGCGCATCGAACTCCTTGGTGACCATCTGCCCCGGCCGCAGGAGGCGCACCATCAGCGCCCCCGAGCGCACACGCGCCGCCTCCACCACCTTGGCCGTGCTGCCCTGGCCCACGAACGATTGGGCGGGCGCGGCATTGCAGGTGCCGCCCAGGGGGGCTCCCGTCGGCCCGGTGGCCGGGCCGGGGCTGGCGCAGCCCGCCAGCAGGGCCACGGTAGCAAGGGTTCCGGTCCAGGCGTTGAGGTTCGACATGGGCTTGTTCCTTTGAAAAAAACCAAGGGTAGCCCATGCATGGCGTTGGCCGCCCTCTTTCGCTGTAAGTGGTTGAAACTCTGTTCCGCTGCGTGCGGGTATCCTGCAGTCCACGCCATGATTGCACCGCCATGCCTCTGACCGAACTGCAAGCCCAGCAAATCGCCCTGGTCCGGGTGCTTGAGCAGACCCGGGACAACGGTGGCGTCTGGACGGCGGGCGATGCCCGGGAGGCCACGCGCGCCGCGCGCGAGCTGGCAGGCCCCCGGGCCGCATTCGACGCCTTCGTGGCCCGCAGGGCCCAGTGGGCGCTGGAAGAAATCGGGCGGCGCACGCCCGCGCAGGCCATCCGGCTGCACGCCGTGCGCGGCCCCTTCTGGGCGGGCCTGGCCGTGGCGCTGGGCGCCCTGCTGGCGGGTTTTGCCACGGATTACCTTGCCGCGCAGCCGCACATCGACATCGTGGAATGGCCCCTGGTGCTGCTGATGGGCTGGAACCTGCTGGTCTTTGCCTCAGGGGCCACGGCCTGGCTCTGGCGTGTGGGGCGCGGCAGCGGTGCGCAGGGCCCTTGGGCCGCATGGCTGGGCCGATGGTGGGCCGCCGCCCTGTTGGGGCTGCGCGGCGCCAGCGCACGCCCCTGGCTTTCCGATTTCAAGCATGCCTGGGCTGCGTTGTCCGCGCCCCTGCAGGGCGCGCGGGTGCGGCTGTTCACCCACCTGACGGCCCTGCTGTTTGCCCTGGGGGCGCTGGCCAGCCTGGTGGCGCGGGGCATCAGCGAAGAATACCGCGCCGGCTGGAAGACCACCTATGCCTTTGTCAATGGCGAACTGCTGCATGCCATCGTCAGCGTGGTGCTGGCCCCCGGTGCCTGGCTGCTGGGCATGCCGATTCCCGATGCACAGCACATCGCCAGTCTGCGCATGCCGCAAAGTCCCGGCGAAATTGCCGAACCGTGGATAGCGCTGTATGCGGCCTCGGTGCTGGCCTGGGTGGTGCTGCCCCGGCTGGGGCTGGTGGGGCTCAATACCCTGGCGCGCTGGCGGCTGTGCCGTGCCTTTCCCATGCCGATGGTGTCGGCCTACTTCACTGCGCTGCATGCAGCGTGGCAGGACCAGCGCATCGGGGTGGTGGTGGTGCCGTTCCGCTACGAGCTGTCGCCCGGCATCCGCAGCCGGCTGGCCACCCTGCTGGAACGTGTCTACGGGCTGTCGGTCGATATTTCCATCGAGCCGCCCGTGTTGATGGGCCACGATGCCACCGACTGGAAGCAGGCGCTGCACCGCGAAGGCCATGTGGCCGTGGTGGTGCTGTTCAACCTTGCGGCCACCGCTGAATCCGATGCCCATGGCGTGCTGCTGCAGCAACTGCGCCGCAGCGTCGAGCGCGACACGCCCATCGTCCCGGTGGTGGACATGGGCGGCTACCCGCGCACGGATGTTGAGCGCTGGCGCCAGCGCTGCAACCAGTGGCGCCACATCCTCGACAAGGTCCACTTCAAGCCCCTGTTCCTGGACCTGCAGCAGGCGGGCGACGACGACCTGCAAGCCCTGCACGACCGGCTCCACCATGATGACTGAACCCCTTGAGGCGCCGCATCCGGCGTCCATCCACATTTTTGTTGTCTCGCACACCAACGTGGGCAAGACAGCCCTGGTGCGTACCTTGCTGGGCAAGGACGTGGGCGAAGTGCACGATGCGCCCGATGTCACCCAGACCGTGACGCCCTACGAACTGGTGGCCGACGAGGCCGTGGGCAGCCTGCAGCTGTGGGACACGCCGGGTTTTGGCGACAGCTTTCGGCTGGCCGGGCGCCTGCGCCGCAAAAACCGCGCGCTGGCCTGGCTGGTGCGCGAGGTGTGGGACCGCTGGCGCAACCCCGCGCTGTGGCGCGGGCAGCGGCTGGCGCTGGACTTGCGCGCGCGCGCCAGTGTGGTGCTGTACCCCGTGAACCTGCTGGAGCGCCCGGTGGACGCGGTGTACGTCGCACCCGAGCTCGAAATCCTGGCCTGGACCGGCAAGCCCGTGCTGGTGCTGCTCAACCAGGGGAGCGGCGCCGCTGCCCAGGGCCTTGAAAACGAACGTGTCGGTGAGTGGCGCAGCCACCTGGCCACTTTTCCGGCGGTGCAGCAGGTGCTGGCGCTCGACGGCTACACCCGCTGCTGGTTGCAGGAGCTGGGCCTGTTCCAGGCCATCGGCCACCTGCTGCCGCCCTCGGATCGCGATGCTTACCGGGCGTTGACCACCCTGCTGGGGCAGGGCTACCGCGACCGATTCGAGGCCTCGGTCGCGGCCTTGGTGGACTGTCTGCTGTTCCTGTCGGCAGACCAGGTCGAAATGGAGCCCCGCTGGCTCGATGGCCTGAAGGATGTGTGGACAGGGCTGCGCGCCCGCACCCCCTGGGGGCAGGCGGGCCAGTTGACACCGTTCGAAGCAGGCATGCAGGGCCTGGCGCTGCGCTACGCTGAAAAAACCAAGCTGCTGACAGACACGCTGATCGCCATCAACCGGCTCGACGGCGTGTCTGCCGCCAAGATCATGGAGATCGCCAATGAAAAACTGGCGGTGCACAAACCGGTGGATGCATCCTCGTCGGCCGTGGCCGGGGGGGTGATTTCCGGCATCCTCACGGGCCTGGGCGCCGACCTGATGACCGGCGGGCTGTCGCTGGGCACAGGGGCGCTGATTGGCGGCGTCATGGGCGCTGTGGGCGCCGCCGCTCTGGCCCAGGGGTACAACGTCTACACCCACAAAGACAAGAAGGTGGTCCGCTGGAGTGCGGATTC
>JANJVX010000188.1 GCA_024709845.1 Burkholderiaceae bacterium
CTTCGTGGACAGCTCGTGGTACTTCATGCGTTACTGCGATCCGAAGAACGCTGAGAAGATGGTGGCCGGCGGCGCCGACTACTGGATGCCGATGGACCAGTACATCGGCGGCATCGAGCACGCCATCCTGCACCTGCTGTACGCCCGCTTCTGGACCAAGGTCATGCGCGACCTGGGGCTGGTCAAGGTCGACGAGCCCTTCACCAAGCTGCTCACGCAGGGCATGGTGCTCAACCACATCTACTCGCGCAAGGGCGAGAAGGGCGGCAAGGAATACTTCTGGCCGCACGACGTCGAGCATGTGCTCGACGACAGCGGCAAGGTCATCGGCGCCAAGCTGAAGAACGCCGTCGGCGACCTGCCCGTGGGCACGGCCATCGACTACGAGGGCGTGGGCACCATGTCCAAGTCCAAGAACAACGGCGTCGATCCGCAGGACCTGATCGAGAAATACGGCGCCGACACCGCGCGCCTCTACACCATGTTCACCGCGCCGCCCGAGGCCACGCTGGAGTGGAACGACGCGGCCGTGGAGGGCAGCTACCGCTTCCTGCGCCGCGTGTGGAACTTCGGCGTCAAATTGTCTGCTATGGATAGCGTAGCTGCCAACGCAAGCGTGGCGGGCGCTGCAAGCCTGAATGATGTGGAATTTGGCAAGGAGGCCAAGGCCTTGCGCCTGGAGATCCACACCGTGCTCAAGCAGGTGGACTACGACTACCAGCGCATGCAGTACAACACCGTGGTGTCGGGCGCGATGAAGATGATCAACGCGCTCGAAGACTTCAAGGCGCTGGAGTCTGCTGGCGCCCAGGTGGCGCTGATCGAAGGCTTTGGCATCCTGCTGCGTTGCCTGTACCCGGCCACGCCGCACATCACGCACCAGCTTTGGAGCGAGCTGGGCTACGCCGCCCACCTGGGCGACCTGCTCGACGCCCCCTGGCCCCAGGTCGACCCGGACGCCCTGGTGCAGGACGAGATCGAACTCATGCTGCAGGTCAACGGCAAGCTGCGCGGCTCCATCCAGGTGCCCGCCACGGCCGAGAAGACCGAGATCGAGCGCATTGCCCTGGCCAGCGAGGCCTTCACGGCGCACTCGGGCGGCGCCCATCCGAAGCGCGTGGTCGTGGTGCCCGGCCGGCTGGTCAACGTCGTCGTCTGACATGGACCGGCGCGCCCTGTTGACCTTCGCGCCCGCCGCCTTGCTGGCGGGCTGCGGCTTCCGCCTGCGGGGGGTGCCCGAATTCGCGTTCAAGGCGCTCTACATCGCCGCGCCCCCGGGTTCCCCGCTGGCGCGGGAACTGCAGCGCACGCTGGAGGGGGCGGGCGGCGCGCTGCGCGTGCTGCGCGATGCGCAGGCGCTGCCCACGGCGGACGCGGTGTTCGAGCTGCTGGCCGAGCAGCACGAGCGTGCGGTGGTGGGGCTCAATGCCTCGGGCCAGGTGCGCGAGCTGCAACTGCGCCTGCGCGTGCGTTTTCGCCTGCGTACGCCCCAGGGCAACGAACTCATTCCCGACACCGAGCTGCTGCAGACGCGTGACATCAGCTACAGCGAAACCATCGCCCTGGCCAAGGAGGCCGAGGAGGGGCTGCTCTACCGCAACATGCAGACCGACATCGTGCAGCAGCTGCTGCGCCGCCTGGCCGCTGTCCAGAGGATTTGATGCAAAAAATGGCCCCAGCCCTTGCTGGATAAGCGCAGGCAGCTATTCTTTTCAGAGTGCTGCGCTTTTGCGCATCAGCGTGCTCTTGCCAAAGAGCGACTCCACCAGGTCCACCGCCAGCAGCGCCGTCTGGTTGCGCACATCGAGCGCGGGGTTGAGTTCGACGATGTCGAGCGAGGCCAGGCAGCCGCTGTCGGCGATCATCTCCATGCAGAGCTGCGCCTCGCGGTAGGTCGGGCCGCCGGGTACGGTGGTGCCCACGCCGGGGGCGATGTCGGGGTCGAGGAAGTCCACGTCGAAGCTCACATGCAGGTGGGTGTGCTCGTCCAGGCCGTCGAGCGCCTGCAGCATGGTCTGGCGCATGCCCACCTCGTCGACGAAGCGCATGTCGAACACCTCCAGCCCCTGCTCGTGCACAAAGCGCTTTTCGCCCGCGTCCACGCTGCGAATGCCGATCTGGCGGATCTGCTGTGGCCGCAGCGCAGGCGCGCCGCTGGGCATGCCCGCGAGCTGCGTGAGCGCCTCGGGCCCGAAGCCGCACAGGCAGGCCACGGGCATGCCGTGCACGTTGCCGCTGGGCGTGAGCGCGCTGGTGTTGAAGTCGGCGTGCGCGTCCAGCCACAGCACGCGCAGCTTGCGTCCGGTGTCCGCGCAATGGCGCGCCACGGCGCTGATGCTGCCCAGGCCCAGGCTGTGGTCGCCGCCCAGCAGCACGGGCAGGCGGCCCTGGCGCAGCTCGGCCAGCACGGAGTCGAACACGGCGCGGTTCCATTCCACCACCTGGGGCAGGTGGCGGTAGCCGTCCACGGGTGGTAGCCAGGGGTTGGCGGGGCCGGCGAGGTTGCCCCGGTCCGCCACCTGCAGGCCACGGCCTTCGAGCGCCGCCTGCAGCCCGGCCACGCGCAGGGCCTCGGGGCCCATGGAGGCGCCGCGCGCGCCCGCGCCGATGTCGGTGGGTGCGCCGATCAGGCTGATGGCGGGGGCGGGGCGGTTGGTGTTCATGCGGCTTGCGGCTCCGGTTGCAGGGCGGTGCGGGCCTGGGGCGCCGGGGCGTGCAGCAGGCCGAACAGGTCCTTGGGGTTGTCCATCTGCGGAATCAGGTCGATGGGCGTGCCCAGGTGCGGGTATTGTTGCAGCAGCGCGTGCAGCGTGCGCAGGGCGGAGAAGTCCTCCAGCGCGAAGCCCACGGAGTCGAACACCGTCACCTCCTGTGCCGTGCGGCGGCCCGGTGCCTGGCCGGCCAGGATGCGGTGGAACTCGGTCACGGCGAAGTCGGCCGGCATTTGCTGGATCTCGCCCTCGATGCGCGACTGCGGCTCGAACTCCACCACCACG